>DAIRGH010000107.1:0-9736 GCA_036794585.1 Solirubrobacterales bacterium
ACGAGCCGCGGTGGCTCCGGCTCGGCAATCGGCGCGGCCGCGGCGTCGGCGCCCGCCTCGGACGTCGGCTCGGGCTCGGATGCCGGCTCGGGCAGCACCTCCCCCTGGACGTGCCCGGCCTGCTCGAGCCGGGCGAGCGCCTCGCGCTCGGCCGCCTCGCGAATCGCCCGCTCATCGAAGCTCGCCCCCGCTTGGGGCTCGGGCTCTGCTTGCGCCGACTTGGGCTTGGCGCGAGGGCCGCGCTCCCTTGTCAGGAATCCCCAGACACCGCCCTTCTCCTCCGGCTCGGCCTCGACGGGATCCTCGACGTCGGGCTCGACGGCTTCCGGCGGCTCGTTGACGGCTGGCGGCTCCGGGGTCTCCTCCGGCGCCGCGGCCTCGGCCTGCTTGCGCGCCGCTTTCTCGGCCTTCCTGCGCTCACGCTCCTGCTTGCGGCGCTCCTTCTCCTCGGCCTGCTGGCGCTTGCGCTCGGCCCGGCGCTGCTTGCCGCCCTTGGCGTCCTTTTGAGACTCCGGCGTCTCGGTGACCGGAGGCGGCGTCGCGCCAGGAGGAGGCACGGATGCCGGCGGCTGGGCCTGTTCAGGGGAGTCCGGGTTCTCCATCGACCGAAATCGTCTCACCTCTGCCGGTCGCGCAGCTCGCGCTCGACGTCGCGCTGCACGTCGCGGTCGCGGATCTCGCGCCGACGGTCGCGGTGCTCCTTGCCGCGCGCAAGCGCCAACTCGACCTTCACCCGGGGGCCCTTGAAGTAGATGCGCGTCGGGATCAGCGTCAGCCCCTTGCGCTGCGTGCGGCCGATCAGACGCTCGATCTCATAGCGGTGCAGGAGCAGCTTTCGCGGCCGCTCCGGGTCGTGGTTCTCGGTGCTCGCGGGCGCGTAGGGCGGGATGTGCGCGTTTCGCAGCCAGACCTCGCCACGCTCGATCACTGCGTAGGCGTCGCCGATCTGCGTCTTACCCTCGCGCAGCGACTTCACCTCGGTGCCCTGCAGCTCGATCCCGCACTCGAAGCGCTCGATCAGCTCGTACTTGTGACTGGCGCGGCGGTTCGTCGCCACGTCGCCCGAGGCCGGCTTGCGCTTGCCGCGCTTGCTCATCTACGCGCGCCTTCCGCCGGCACGAGGTCGACCCGGCCGCGGGCGGCCTCGACGCCGTCGACCCGGACCGCGATCGGGTCGCCCAGCCTGACCTCGCGACCGCTGCGACGGCCGACGAGCGCCGTCTCGACTTGGTTGAGGTCGAAGCGCTCGCCGGGGATCCGTCGCGCCGGGAGGAAGCCCTCGTAGACGTCGGCGAGCTCACCGGCGAAGGCGACGAACGCGCCGGCGCCGATCACCCCGGACACCTCGCCCTGAAACTCGCGCGACCAGCCCGCCTCGAAGAGCTCGCGCTCGAGCAGGAACGAGGCGCAGATCTTGTCGGCGTCGCGCTCGATCGCCATCGACTCGCGCTCGCGCTCCGAGCACCACCACCCCGCCTCGCGCACCTCGCCGCGGTCGGGCTCGTCCTCGCCGGCGCCGAGCACCGACAGCAGCGCCCGGTGGGCGATCAGGTCCGGATAGCGGCGGATCGGCGAGGTGAAGTGCGAGTAGGCAGGGCTGCCGAGGCCGGCGTGGCCGATGTTGCGGTGCGAGTAGAAGGCCTGCTTGAGCGAGCGCAGCACGAGTGATGTATACGCCGCCCGCCCGTGACCGCGACGCTCGGCCTCGCGCCCGACCAGCCGACTGGCCTGGGCGAGCAGCTCGGCGGCCTCGGTCGAGGAGATCGTCTGCGGCAGCGGCGGGGTCGGGACGTCGAGCGAGGCGAGCTTCTCGAACAGGGCCTCCACCCGCTGCGGCTCGGGGAGCTCGTGAACGCGGTAGAGGGTGGGCACGCCGCGCCGCTCGCAGAGCTCGGCGACGCGCTCGTTGGTGAGGATCATCAGCTGCTCGATCAACCCGTGGGCCTCGGTCTGCTCGACGCCGTGCGCGGCGACCACGTGTCCGTCGGCGTCGAACTCGAACTCGGGCTCGCTGGTCGAGACCTCCAGCCCGCCCCGGGCGCGTCGCTCGCGCAGCGCCGAGGCGGCGCGACGCGCGAGCTCGAGCGGCTCGCGGATCTTCTCCGGAGCAGCCTGGTCTCCCGCGAAGATGCGATCGAGCTCGTCGTAGTCGAGGCGGTGGTCGGAGCGGATGCGGCTGCGATAGAAGCTCACCGAGCGGGTCTCCCCGCCGGCCGACAGCACGATCTCGGTGGTCACCGCGAGCCGCTCGGCGCCGGCGGCCAGGCTGCAGGCGACGGCCGAGAGCGCGAGCGGCAGCATCGGCTCCACGGCCCCGGGGACGTAGGTGCTGTTGCCGCGGCGCAGCGCCTCGCGGTCGAGAGCGGCCCCCGGGCGCACGTGCGCGGCGACGTCGGCGATGTGGATCCAGAGCCGGAGGCCGTCGCCGTCGGGCGACGCCGAGACCGCGTCGTCGAAGTCGCGCGCGGTCGCCGGATCGACGGTGAAGGTGTCGAGGTCGCGCAGGTCGCGGCGCTCGAGCTCGGCCTCGGTGGCCTGCACCGCGGCCTGCGCGGCGTCGTCCTCGAGCCCCGGCTCGAAGCCGCGCTCGAGGCCGCGTTCGAGCAGCAGCGCGCCGGCCACGTCGCGGGCGCGGTCGGCGGCGCCGAGCACCTCGACCACCCGGGCGCCGCGGGCGTGCGCCTCGACCAGAACCATCTCGCCGCCGCTCACCCGCACGCCGCCTGCGAGGCCGACCTGCGGGCCGCGCTCGAACAGCGGCTCGGCGACCAGAAACCGTCCCCGCCGCCCGATCTCGGCGACGAAGCGGCTCGGCTCCGCCCGGCTCACAGAAGGCGCCTCAACAGCGGCGCACCTCGGCTTCGCTGTCGCTCCGCCTCACAGCTCCGCGGCGAGCACCTGCAGCGCGCGGTCCAGTGCCTCGTCGTCGCCCTCGGTGCGGGGATCGTCCTGCGCCCTGACCTGCGGCTCGACGCCCTCGCCCAGGATCGAGGTCCCGTCGGCGGTCAGGTACTCGCCGATGGTCAGGTCCAGGGCGCCGCCGGCGTCGAGCTCGATCACCTCCTGGAAGGTGCCCTTGCCGAAGGTCCGTGTGCCCACCACCGTGGCGAGGTCGTAGGTCTCGAGCGCCGCGGCGAGGATCTCGGCCGCCGAGGCGGTGCCGCGGTCGACGAGGACCACCGTCGGTCGAGGATCGATCGCCTCGCCGACCGCGTCGTAGGTGCGGTCACCCTGGGTCCGGCTCTCGGTGGAGACGATCTCTCCGTCCTCGACGAAGACGCTGGCGCTGAGCACGGCCTCGTTGAGCAGCCCGCCACCATTGCCGCGCAGGTCGAGGACCATGCCCTCGGCGCCGCGCCGGTAGAGGTCCTCGATCGTGTCGCGAAGGTCCCCGTGCGCTCCCTCGCTGAAGGTGAAGAAGCGAACGTGGGCGACCTTGCGATCGCCCGCCCTGCGGATCGCGCCGTTGACGGCCGGCAGGCGCAGGTCGGCGCGCTCGACGGCAACCTCGCGCGCCGGTCCTCCGGCGGCGGGAAGGATTCGCAGCTCGACCTCGGTCCCGGCGGGTCCCTTGATCCGCGCTGTCGAGACCTCGGAGGGAACCCCGGCGATCGACTCGCCGTCCACCGCGACGATTAGGTCCTCCTCCTCGATCCCTGCGCGCTCCGCCGGGGTATCGGGGAGCACGCGCGCGACGCGCAGCCCGCGCGGCACGCCCGTCACCGTCAACCCGACCCCCGAGAAGCGGCCGGATGTCGACGCCTCGAAGACCTTCAACTGCTCGGGCGTGAAGTAGTGCGAAAAGCGATCGTCGTGCTGCTTGCGAAGCTCGTCGACCATGCCGCGGACCGACGCCTCGTCGAGTCGATCCGGGTCGACCGGCTCGAAGTAGTTGGCTTCGATCGTGCTCCGCGCCTCCGAGATCGCGTCGTCGGAATCATCGTCCAACAGCACCTGGGCGAGCGCGACGATCAGCGTCGCCAGGACGAGCCCGCCGACGAGGCCGATGACGACGCCGGAGCCGAAGCTCCGGCCGCCGGGGTTCACACCCGCAGGAATCGACGCAGGGTGATGCCGCTGCCGAGCGCGGAGATCAGCACGGCCGCTCCGACGAGCATCATCACCAGGGGCGCGAACGCCATGGTGGAGAAGTTGTCGATCAAGTTGAAGTCGTCGGCGAGGGGATCCACGATCAGAGCCTTACACAGCCAAAGTATGCCGACCGCGATTCCCGCCCCGGTGAGGCCGACGATGACGCCTTCGATCATGAACGGCCAGCGGATGAACCAGTTGGTCGCGCCGACCAGGCGCATCACCTCGACCTCGCGGCGGCGCGCGTAGATCGACAGGCGGATCGTGTTCGCAACCAGCAGGAGCGAGGCGATCAGCAGCAGCGCGGCGATCCCGATCAGCACGTAGCGCACGGCGCCGGTGACCTCGCGGATCTTGGTCGCGTTCTCGCGATCCTGGCCGATCGGCGGGTCGATCGCGGGACTGATCGGCGTCGGCTTGCCGGCGGAGTTGGGCGGCAGCATCGACGCCCGCACCGCCTCGAGGTTGTCCGGGTCGTCGAGCGAGATCTTGTAGGAGGGCGGCAGTGGGTTCTGGTTGAGCTCGCCGATCGAGCCCTCGAGATCGCCGGAAAGCTCGCCCGCGAGCTCCTCCTTCGCGCACGCCGGCGAGCAGTACTCAGCGCCGGCGACGTGGGGCAGACCGAGCAGCTTGTCCTGCAGCGACTCGATCTCGGCCCGGGTCGCGTCCGTGTAAAGGAAGACCTGGAGCCCGATCTGGTCACGAACCTCGCTCGCCTTCGACTCGCTCGCTCGCAGCACCGGCACGAGCACCCCGAGCAGCAGCGTCGTGACCACGATCGTGACGATCGCGGCGATGCTCGGCGCAGCGCTGCGGCGCAGCGCCCGAAACGCCTCGGACAGGAAGAAGACGACGCGGCCCATCGCTAGCGACCGGGCACCGAGTCGTCGGAGTGCCCGTTGGTGCCGCCCTCGTCACCCACGCCCATCTCGGCGCGCATGCGGGCTGCGAATTCGGTGGTCGACTCGTCGTGGTAGGCGCCGGCGTCCTGGTCGCGGATCAGGCGCCCCTCCTCGAGCGCGATCACGCGCCGGCGCATCTTGTCGACCATCTCGCGGTCGTGGGTGACCACGAGCACGGTGGTGCCGGTGCGGTTGATCCGGTAGAGCAGCTGCATGATCCCGATCGAGGTGACGGGATCGAGGTTGCCGGTCGGCTCGTCGGCAAGCAGCAGCGGCGGGTGGTTGACGAAGGCGCGGGCGATCGCGACCCGCTGCTGCTCGCCGCCGGAGAGCTCGTCGGGGTAGTTGTGGATCTTCGCCTGTAGCCCGACGAGGCGCAGGATCTCGGGCACCTTGCGACGGATCTGGGAGCGCGGCTCGCCGATCACCTGCAGCGCGTAGGCGACGTTGTCATAGACGGTGCGGTTGGGCAGCAGCTTGAAGTCCTGAAACACGGTGCCGATACGGCGGCGCAGGTACGGGGTGCGGTCGTGCGGCAGATCGTTGATGTCCTTGCCGGCGATCCGCACCCTCCCGGCCGCGGGCTCGACGTCGCGGATCAGCGTCTTGATCAGGGTCGACTTGCCGCAGCCGGTGGGGCCGACGACGAAGGCGAACTCGCCGCGGTAGATGTCGAGCGAAACCCGGTCGAGCGCCACGTGCCCACCCGGATAAACGATCGTCGCCTCGTCGACCTCGATGATCGGCGGCTGGCCGTCGCGGCGCGCGCCACGCGGCTCCCGCCGCGCGTGGTCGGCCGCTTCGCGCCTGCGCGCCCTGCGTTGTTCTCTCGTCTTCAGAAGTGGCATGGGAACCCCTCTTTCTCCGGCGTGCGCGCCAATCCTTGTGCGTGCCGTGCGTGCACGCGCCCGTGCGAGATCGACCCGCCGGTGAGGGTCGGAGAGGCTAGCGAAGACTGTTAGCGGGCGCTAAAGATCGCCGCAGGATGCAAGCCGGCGCGCAGGGCATCCAATAGCGTGTCTCCGACCACGTCGAGCGGGAGGCTGGAGTGGCGAAAGAGGAGACGTTCGAGCAGCTGGCGTCGCGAATCGGCGGCCGCTGGCTGATCGAGGGGGCCCCTGACGGCGCGATCCCGGCCGACGGCATGACGCCGCTCGCGGCCAAGCGGCTGATCTCCCGGGAGATGGTGCTCGACGGGATTCCGGAGCGCAATCTGGCGACTTTCGTCACCACCTGGATGGAGCCGGAGGCGCAGGAGATCATCGCCGACAGCCTCGACCGCAACTTCATCGACCACGCGGAATACCCGCGCACCGCCGAGATCGAGCAGCGCTGCATCCGGATGCTCGCCGACCTCTTCCACGCGCCGGGCGAGACCACCGGCGCACGCACCCAGGGTTCGTCCGAGGCGATCATGCTCGGCGCCCTGTCGCTGAAGTGGAAGTGGCGCCAGCGCCGCGAAGCAGCCGGCAAGGACACGGACAGGCCGAACCTGATCTTCGGCGGCGACGTGCACGTGGTCTGGGAGAAGTTCTGCCGCTACTTCGACGTCGAGCCGCGGATCGTCCCGCTACAGCCCGACAAGTACACGATCGGCCCGGAGGACGTGGAACCGCATGTGGACGAGAACACGATCGGCGTGGCGGCCGTGCTCGGAACGACGTTCACGGGTCACCGCGACGACATCGTCGGCATCAACGACCTGCTCGTCTCGCTGCGCGACGACAAGGCCCTCGACGTACCGCTGCACATCGACGGCGCCAGCGGCGCCTTCGTCTGGCCCTTCCTCTACCCGGACTCCGAGTGGGACTTCCGGCTCGAGCAGGTGCGCTCGATCAACGCTTCCGGGCACAAGTTCGGCCTCGTCTACCCCGGGATCGGCTGGCTGATCTTCCGCGAGCGGTCCGACCTCGCTGAGGACCTCGTCTTCTACGAGAACTATCTGGGCAAGACGGACGCGACCTTCACCCTCAACTTCTCGACGGGATCGGCGATGGTCCTCGCCCAGTACTACAACCTCATCCGCTTCGGGCACTCGGGCTACCGCTACGTGATGGAGGTGATGCAGTCGAACGCAAAGCTGCTGGTCGAGCGGATCGAGAAGATCGGACGGTTCAAGGTGGTCGGCGCGGGCGAGGAGCAGCTGCCGCTGGTCGCCTTCAACCTCGCCGACCCAGAGAACGAGCCGTTCGACGAGTTCGACATCGCCTGGCAGGTGGCCGCCGAACGCGGCTGGATGCTGCCCGCGTACACGATGCCCCCGCAGGCCGACCACGTGAAGATGCTGCGCGCACTCGTCAAGCTCAACCTCAGCCACGCGCTCGTGGAGACATTGGCAGACGACGTCCACGCCGCCTGCGAGACGCTCGAAAAGAAGGGCGGCGCCAGCGCCGAGGAGCGCAAGCGGGTAAAGACGAACGTCGGCTACTGAGCCGCTAGCGCCCTAGGTCCACTCGGGCCCGAACAAGGGCGCGCGCGAGACGATCGGCTTCAGCACGAGCGCCTCGCGGGCGCGGTCGGCAATCCCGCGGGCGGTGAGCCCGAAGTGCTCCATGCACGCCTCGCCGGTGCCCGAGACGCTGAACTCGTCGGCCATGCCGACCGCGAAGATCGGCACCGGGTGCTGCTCGGCGGCAACTGTGCGCACGGCGTCGGCCAGGCCGCCGGCGACCCGGTGCTCCTCTGCGGTCACCGCGACGCCGGTCTTCGAAAGCGACTCGAGCACCGGCTCGGAGTGGAGCGGCTTGATGATGCTGACGTTGAGCACCTCGGCCTCGACGCCGTCCTCGCGCTCCAGCGACTCGGCGGCCTCGAGGGCGCGCCAGACCATGTGGCCGGTCGCCACGAGGCTGATGTCCTTGCCCTGGCGGATCACGTCGACGCCGCCGCCAAGGGTCTCGGGGATCTCCTCGTAGACGATCGGGGTCGCGGGCCGCCCGAGCCGGATGTACATCGGCTCGTCGCTGGCCTCGTAGCTGTCGATCACCGCGCGGTAGGCCTGGTTGTAGTCGGCGGGCACCACGACCTGCATCTTCGGCATCGCCCGCATCAGCGCGATGTCCTCGATCATCGCGTGCGAGGCGCCGTCCTCGCCGAGCGAGACACCGCCGTGCGAGGCGCCGATCCGGACCTTGAGCTCGTTGTGGGCGATGCCGAGCCGCACCTGGTCGTAGGCGCGGCCGGCGGCGAAGATCGCGAAGGTCGAGGCGTAGGGGACCTTGCCGGTGGCCGCGAGGCCGCAGGCCATCGACATCATGTTCGCCTCGGCCGCACCGCAGTTGAAGAAGCGGTCGGGGAACTTCTTGCCGAACTTGATCGACTGCGTCGAGACCGCGAGGTCGGCGTCGAGCGCGACGACGTCGTCGTGCGCCTCGCCGAGCTCAACGAGAGCGTCGCCGTAGGCGTGCCGGGTCGCGATCGGCTCGGTCTTGGCTTCAGCCGGCATCGCCCTGCAGCTCCTTGGTCTGGCGCTCGAGCAGCGTCTCGAGCTCCTCGAGCGCATTCGCTGCCAGCTCCGGGTCCGGCGGCTTGCCGTGAAAGCCGAAGCGGTCCTCCATCGCCGAGACGCCCTTGCCCTTCTTGGTCTGACAGACGATCGCCGCCGGCCGCTCGAGCGTACGGCTGCGCCCGAGCGCCTCGACGATCGCGCCCATCTCGTGGCCGTCGATCTCGACCGCGTCCCAGCCGAAGGCCTCGAACTTGGCGCGCACGTCGGCGGTGTCCATGACCTCCTCGGTGGTGCCGTCGGTCTGCAGGTGGTTGTAGTCGACGATCGCGGTCAGGTTCTCGATCCCGAAATGAGGTGCAGCCGTCGCCGCCTCCCAGGTCTGGCCCTCCTGACAGTCGCCGTCGGAGAGCAGCCCGAAGACGTGGGAGGTCTCGGCAAGCCCGTCGAGCCGCAGGCCGAGGCAGATGCCGACGCACATCGACAACCCCTGGCCCAGCGAGCCGGTCGAGACCTCGACCCCCGGCGTCCGGTTCATGTCGGGGTGACCCTGCAGGTGGGCGCCGATCTGGCGCAGGCCCATCAGGTCCTCGCGCGGGAAGTAGCCGGTATGGGCGAGCGCCGCGTACTGGATCGGCGCCGCGTGGCCCTTGCAGAGGACGAAGCGGTCGCGCTCGGGCCATTCGGGATTCTGCGGGTCGTGGCGCAGCACGCCGTAGTAGAGCGCGGCGACGATGTCGGCGGCCGACAGCGACGAGTCCAGGTGACCCGACTTCGCGACCGCGAGCATGCTGACGCAGTCGAGTCGCAGGACGGTCGCCCAGCGCTCAAGCTCGGCTGTGGTCGGCTGTGCGGCGGCGCCCTGGTCGTCGCGCCGCGGCGGCACCGGATCGGGGACCGGCCGCAGATGAGTCACGTGGGCGAGGTTAGCCACTGCATGTGAAGCTATGCCCGATGGCGGACGGCATCGGGGGCCTTGATCGGCGGAAAGTGCGCCTTGCGGCGTTCATGGGCCTGCTCATGCTCGCGGGCTGCGGCGACGAGGAGGCGCCGCCCGCGACCACCGCGGCGACGACCGACCCGGCACAGACCACGACCACCACCGCGACCGCCACGCAGGCACAGGAACCGGCGCCGCAGGGCGAGCCCACCGCTCCAGCCGAGACGCCTCCGGGTGATCCCCGGGTGAACGCGCTCGAGCGCGAGGCACTGCGAAGCGTGCGGGCGTTCGTCGCCGCCCTCGACGCGGGCGATGGCGCCGCCGCCTGCGAGCTGCTCGCGCCGGATGCGCTGGCCG
>DAIRGH010000198.1:0-2089 GCA_036794585.1 Solirubrobacterales bacterium
CCTGCAGCCGGGCGGCGAGCTGGTCCCGGGCGACGGCGGCGAGGCGTGGGTCGCGACGCTCGCGGTCACCCGCGTCCAGGCGCTGCGGCTGATCCAGGCCGAGAGCTTCGCCCGCTCGATCCGTCTGATCGGCCGTTGAGCGCGGCCAGCTATTCGCGGCCGAGCTCGGCCTCGAACGCGGTGCGCGCCTCGTCGCCGCGGACGCAGAACACGATCCTCTCGAGCGACTTGGCGCCTTCGAAATGGCGGCGCACCTGCTCGACCTCGATCCGCGCGGCCTCGTCGACGGGAAAGCCGCCGACCCCGGTGCCGAAGGCGACCAGCGCCAGCGAGCCCGCGCCCAGCTCGTCGGCGACGCGCAGCGCGCTCTGGGTCGCCGAGGCGATGACCTCGGCCGAGGTCGGGCCGCCGAGATGCATGGTCGCGCAGTGGATCACCCACGTCGCCGGCAGCTCGCCGGCGCCGGTCGCCACCGCCTCGCCGAGCCCGATCGGGGCGAGCCGGTCGCTCTCCTCCTGGATCGAGCGGCCGCCGGCGCGCACGATCGCCCCGGCGACGCCGCCGCCGTGACGCAGGTCGGTGTTCGCGGCGTTGGCGATCGCGTCGACCTCCAGCTCGGTGATGTCGCCGTCGACGACCTCGATCTCGCCCACGGCGCGAGCTTAGATGAGTGATTCCGAGTTCCCGCGCACGCGGATGACGCGCGGATACCGTCGCCGGATCGCGCCCGGCCTCCTCGCGCGTGCCCACCGGCACGCGCTTCGTCGGCCGTCCACGCCCGGCTCGGTCCCGCGCGCCCCGCGCACACGCGAATCGGAATCAATCATCTAGAGGACGCGGTGGGGGAGAGATCGGAGCACCCGCGGACTCGACATGACATCGCCACCGCCGACGATCACGCCCGCGACCTCGCCGCCGAGTTGAGGCTGCGGCTGGTCGAACGCCGCCGCGGATCGCCGCCGACCGCCACCGCCGACCCGGGCGATGCGGTCCGGGAGCTCGTCGACGAGTTCGCCGCCGTGCTCTCGGGCGCGCGTCGCGAGCAGATCGCCGAGCTGATCCTGCGCGACGCGGTCGGCCTGGGACCGCTCGAGGCGCTGCTGGCCGACGACGAAGTCGAGGAGGTGATGGTCAACGGCCACGAGGTCGTCTACGTCGAGCGCCGCGGCCGGATCCAGCGCTCCGACGTCCGCTTCGACTCCGAGCAGGCGCTGCGCGACGCGATCGAGCGCATCCTCGCGCCCGTCGGCCGCCGGGTCGACGAGCTCAGCCCGATGGCCGACGCCCGGCTTGCCGACGGCTCGCGGGTGAACGTGGTGATCCCGCCGCTCGCCGTCGACGGGCCCGCCGTGTCGGTGCGCCGGTTCACCGCCGCCAGGCCCGGACCCGAGGAGCTGCTCGCCGGCGGCACCCTGACCGTCGAGATCGGTGACCTGCTGCGCGAGGCGGTCGAGGCGCGGCGCAGCATCGTCGTCTCCGGCGGGACCGGCTCGGGCAAGACGACCCTCCTCAACGCGATCTCGGAGTGGATCGATCCGACCGAGAGGGTGGTGACCATCGAAGACGCCGCCGAGCTCCGGCTGCGCCAGCCGCACGTGGTCAGACTCGAGAGCCGCCCGGCCTCGGTCGAGGGGCGCGGCGAGGTGACGATCCGCGACCTGCTTCGCAACTCGCTGCGCATGCGCCCGGACCGGATCGTGATCGGGGAGGTCCGCGGGCCCGAGGCGCTCGACCTGCTCACTGCGCTCAACACGGGTCACGACGGCGCGCTCTCGACCGTCCACGCCAACTCGCCGGAGGATGCGGTGCGCCGGCTCGAGACTCTGGCGCTGATGGCGGGCGTCGGCCTTCCCCACGAGGCGATCCGCGAGCAGCTCGCGCGCGGGATCGACCTGATCGTTCACATGACCCGCGCCGCGGAGGGCGCGAGGTTGGTGAGCGCGGTGGCGGAGATCCTCCGCGCCGCCGGCGGGGTCGGCGTGCGCGAGCTCTGGCGACGGCGGTGAGCGGATCCGAGGCGCTCACCGTCTGCCTTGGGGCCGCGGCCGGTGGCCTCGCCGCCGTCGCCGCCCTCGAGGCGGTCGGTGCC
>DAIRGH010000031.1:0-28005 GCA_036794585.1 Solirubrobacterales bacterium
CTGCGCGACGATCTCGAGCGCTTCGACGCACCGGTGCTGGGGGTGGTGGTGAACGCTGACGACTCGGCGCTCACGAAGTACGGCGGCTCGTACTACTACGGGAGGGACCGGAGCTGAGCGAGAGGTCGTCCAGACAGACCCCGATCGAGGAGATCCCGGTGGTGATCCTCGCCGGGGGGATGGGAACGCGGCTGCGCGAGGAGACCGAGCGCGTGCCGAAGCCGCTGGTGCAGATCGGCGAGAAGCCGATGCTCTGGCACATCATGAAGATCTACGGTCATCACGGGCTCCGGCGCTTTGTCGTCTGCCTCGGGTACAAGAGCTGGCTGATCAAGGAGTTCTTCCTGCGTTACCAGGAGCAGGTCTCCGACTTCACGGTCGGGATGGGCCAGGACTATCCGCCCGAGTTCCACAACAACCACACCGAGGAGGACTGGATCGTCACCTGCGCCGAGACAGGGCTGATGACGGCCACTGGCGCGCGGTTGTGGCGTGTGCGCGACTACGTCGAGACCGACACGTTCATGCTCACCTACGGCGACGGCATCGGAGCCGTTGACATCATCGCTCTGCTTGAGCATCACTACCGGCACGGCAAGATCGGCACCGTCACCGGCGTCCACCCGACCTCCCGCTACGGGGAGATGAGGGTGGACGGCCTGGAGGTGGCTGAGTTCGACGAGAAGCCGACCGCGGTCGAGGGCTTCGTCAGCGGCGGCTTCTTCGTCTTTCAGCGCGAGTTCTTCGACTACCTGAACGACGACCCGGACCTCTTCTTCGAGGAGGCCCCCCTGCGGACCCTGGCCCGCGACGGCGAGCTCGTGGTCTTCCCCCACGAGGAGTTCTGGATGGGGATGGACACCTATCGCGAGTTCACGGAACTGAACGAGCTCTGGGCGAGCGGTAACGCGCCCTGGAAGGTCTGGTCTGGTGACTGAGCAGCTCGCCGCTGGCGCCGTCGGTGAGCTGCTCGAGTCAGTCGATCCGACCGCATCCGGCGAGCGCATGCACGACCTGATCGCCGAGCTCTATCCGCTGCCGCGCAGCATCACGGGCGACGGCGTCCGCGAGACCTTGAGGCGGATCGGCGAACAGCTTCCGCTGAGGATCGCGGAGGTGCCCAGCGGGACGAAGGTGCTCGACTGGACGGTGCCCCGGGAGTGGAACATCCGCGCCGCCTGGATCGAGACCGTCTCCGGCGAGCGGATCGTCGATTTCGCCGACTCGACTCTTCACGTGCTCAACTACAGCGTCCCCTTTGCGGGGCGGGTGAGCCGCGACGAGCTCGACAGCCACCTGTTCTCGCTGCCAGAGCAGCCGGACCTGATCCCGTATCGCACTTCGTACTACGACGAGGCCTGGGGATTCTGCGTCAGCGAGCGCCAGCGCCGGACCATGACCGATCCCGAGTACGAGGTGATGATCGACTCGTCGCTCGAGGCGGGCAGCCTCACCTACGGCGAATGCCTGCTCGAGGGCGAGGTTCCCGACGAGGTGTTGATCTCGGCCCACGTCTGCCACCCGGCGCTGTGCAATGACAACCTGTCGGGGATCGCTGTGGCCACCGAGCTCGCCAGGGCGCTCGCCGGTTCCCGCCACCGACTCTCCTACCGGTTCGTGTTCGCGCCCACGACGATCGGCGCGATCACTTGGCTGGCCTGCAACGAGGACGCGGTCCACCGGCTGAGGCACGGCGTCGTGCTGACCTGCGTCGGGGATCCCGGCCCTTCGACCTACAAGCGCAGCCGTCGCGGCGATGCCGAGGTCGATCGTGCCTTCGCGCATGCGCTCGCGAGCTCGGGGGCAGGGCACACGATCGAGGATTTCAGTCCCTGGGGCTATGACGAGCGTCAGTACTGCTCCCCGGGATTCGACCTACCGGTCGGGTGTCTAATGCGCACGCCGCACGGCCGCTACCCCGAATATCACACGTCGGCTGACGACCTTGATTTCGTCACCCCCGCCGCGCTGGGGAACAGCCTGTGCAACTGCCTGACGGCTTTCGACGTGCTCGAGCGCAACCGGACGCTGCTCAACACGAGTCCCAGAGGCGAGCCCCAGCTCGGGCGGCGCGGTCTGTACGAGGCGACTGGTGGGGCAGCCGACCGCAGGCAGACCCAGCTGGCGATGCTCTGGGTCCTCAACCAATCCGACGGTGCGCACGACCTGCTCGCGATAGCCGAACGGTCCTCGATTCCCTTCGCCACAGTGGCGGAGGCCGCCGCGATGCTCGAGGACAATGGGCTCCTCGTCGACGCGGGAGCCCACTGAAAGCCGCCGCGATCCGGCCGTGAAGGGGGAACCCGCCGCCGCAAGCGGCCTGAAGCCGACCAAAGAGGCAATCGTGGTCCACGGCGATCGCCCCGACGACGACGGCAGCGGCTCAGGGCCGCGGGTTGACGCGGTCGCCGACGCGGCCACGGTCGCCCTGCTGCCAGCGCTCACGCTCTACTTGGGCTTCAACGCCGGCGGCTACTTTGCCGACACCACAGGGTGGGCGGCAGCTGTCGTCGGGCTGGCGCTCGCGGTGCGACTGGTCGTATCGGGATCGGTGCTGAGGCGTCCGGGCCTGCCGCTTCTCGTTCCGGCAGCGGCCCTGGCTTTGTTCGCCCTGTGGACGCTGTTGTCGGGCGGCTGGGCGGACGACTACGCGCGCTCGATGATCGAGTTCGACCGGGCGTTGCTCTACCTGCTCACCCTGCTTCTGTTCGGGTCGATCGCCGATCCCCGCCGTGCGTTTCGGTACCTGCCGCTGGCGTTCGGTCTGGCGGCGCTGATCCTGTGCGCTGCCGGCCTGGTCACCGCGCTCCTGCCCGACTCCTGGCCGTTCGAGCTACCGGTGCGGGCCGACCGTCTCGCCTACCCGATCACATACTCCAATGGGCTCGGTGCGCTGGCTGCGCTCGGGATCGTCTTCGCAATCCATGCCGCCTGCTGGCAGGAGGAGCGGTGGTTCGTCCGGTGTCTTGGTGCCGCCGCCATCCCGTTGCTCGTGGCCACCCTCGTGCTCACGTTCTCGCGCGGAGCGATAATCGCCGCGGCCGTCGGAGTCCTGGTGTATCTCGCGGTTGGCCGGCCGCGCGGATTCGTCGCCGGGCTGCTCGCGACCGTGCCGTTTGCAGTGCTCGCTGCCGCTGCGGCCCAGGGAGCCGACGTCCTCGGCATACCGACCGAAGCGCTGAGCCGAGATGAGCTGCACGACAACGGCGCCGAGCTCGCACGCATCGTCGCCCTGACCATGGCCGGCGCCGGCGGGGCAATGGCGCTGTTGGTCGCGGTCGAGCGGCGCGCGAGCGGAAAGCTCAGGGCACTGGGGCGGCGATGGTCGGTGGTCGTGGGCGTTGCGGGTGCGGTCGCGGTCGTCGCGGGCGCGATCGCCTTCGGTCCCGAAGCCATGGATCGGATCCGCGAGGACATCCGAGGCGATAGCGGTCAGGCGGCACAGGGGGAAGCGCAGACTCGCGACCGGCTGGTGCGCCGTGACCTCGTCGATCTCGATCGGCAGGCGCGGGCCGATTACTGGGAGGTGTCGCTCGACGCCTTCGAGGCGGAGCCGCTGCGGGGCACGGGAGCGGGGACGTTCGCGGATCACTGGGCGCGCGACAGGCCCAACCCGGAGAGCGTTACCGAGGGTCACTCGGTGTACCTCGAAACCCTTGGCGAGCTCGGCCTGGTCGGCTTGGTTCTGCTCCTGGCTTTCCTGGTGACGATGATGGTCGCGTTCTTCGTCGGCGTGCGGCGGATCTCACGGCCGCTCTACGGGGTCGCGCTTGCGGCAGGGTTGGCGTGGCTCGTTCACGCCGGAATCGACTGGGACTGGGAGAGCCCGGCGCTGACGCTCTGGCTGTTTGCGTTCGGCGGGACCGCACTAGGCGCGTGGTCACACGAGCGGGCGCCAACACGAGGCCCGGCATGGCCATGGCGGGGATTGGTCGCGGCGGCGCTGGTGCTCGCCGTGATCACCCCGATCGCTGTCGCGACCTCGCAGGTGCGCCTCGACGACAGCGTGACCGCCTTCCTCGACGGCGATTGCGCGCGAGCGGAGGAGCGCGCCGCGTCGGCCAGCTCGGTCATGCCTCCCCGGCCGGAGCCCTACGAGATCCTCGCCTACTGCGCCGCGGTCGACGGTGAGGATGCTCGAGCTCTGCGGCTGATCGACGACGCCCTCGATCGCGACCCCCACAACTGGGAGCTCGTCTACGGCCTCGCGTGGGTGCGCTCGGCGGCAGGCAAGGATCCGCGGCCGGCGGTTGCCCGGCTGCGGCGGATGAACCCACTCGATCCGCTCACGGCTGTCGCCGTCGCGCGGACCAAGGGCGACCGGCCCAGCGACTGGTCGAGGCTCGCGGCCACGGCCCCCGTTCCCCTGCCCTGAAGCGGCGAGCCCGGCCTAGCTCAGCTGGAGTCGCCGCGTGCGTGCAGCTTGCGTGCGATCAGCCCGGCGCAGAGCATCAAGAGGCCGATCCCCAGCAGCACCGGTGCCACTAGGCCCGTGAACGGCAGACTCGACTGCGGGCTCGGGATGGTCGCCGAAGGCGAGGACGGCGGAGCGACCGAGCCCGGGACCTCGACATCGGTCGGCTGGTTGCCCCCCTCGGTGCCGGCCTGGATCTCCTGGTCGTCCGGCTCGTTGGGCTCATCTGGAGCGCCGGGCACCTCATCGCCTCCTGGAGGCGTCTCAGGGGGAGGAGTCACAGGGGGAGGAGTCACAGGGGGACCCTGGGGATAGACGGCGCGACTGGCGTCGTCGAGCCCGGGACGACCGGGATCGCCGTAGGCGGGAGCGGCGACCGACCAGATCACCACCGCCAGAAGACCCGCCAATACGACCTGCACCTTCTGCTTCATAGGTAAAACCTACTCCCTCCGTGCTTCATAGGTGAAACCTAACCTACTCCCTCCGACGTGCAATACCAAACGGCAACCCCAACACGGAGAAAGAACGCTGCACGAGGTGCGTTCTTTCCATGATGCGCGCGCTCGTCACAGGCTGTGCCGGCTTCATCGGCTCCCAGCTCACGCAGGCCCTGCTCGAGGACGGGATTGGCGTGCTCGGCATCGATTGCTTCAACGACAACTACGGGCGCGAGCAGAAGCTCGCGAACGTGAGGCCGCTCGCCGACTGGGACGACTTCAGCTTCGTGCCGGTCGATCTTGCGCGCGGAGACCTCGACGGGCCCGTGAGCGAGTCGGATGTGGTCTTTCACCTCGCCGCCGAGCCCGGCGTTCGCCCGAGCTGGGGCAAGCGCTTCGAGTCCTACAACCGCAACAACGTGATCGCGACCCAGCAGCTCCTCGAGGCGTCGGTGAGGCAGCCGGTGGACCGATTCGTCTACGCCTCGTCATCGTCCGTCTATGGCCAGGCCGAGGCCTTTCCAACCGCAGAGACGGCGTTGCCGCGGCCGCATTCGCCGTACGGGGTGACCAAGCTCGGCGCCGAGCATCTGTGCCAGCTGTATCACGCGAACTTCGGCGTGCCGACGGTGTCGTTGCGCTACTTCTCGGTGTACGGACCGCGCCAGCGTCCGGACATGGCGTTCAACATCTTCTGCCGTGCCGCTGTCGAGGGGCGGCCGATCGAGATCTTCGGCGACGGCCGCCAAACCCGGGACTTCACCTACGTTGGCGACGTCATTCGCGCGACCCGGTCTGCGGCGACCTCCGATGGGGTAAACGGCGAGGTCTTCAACATCGGCGGCGGCTCACAGGTCAGCCTGCTCGGCGCCGTCGACATGCTGCAGGAGATCGCCGGTACGAAGCTCGAGATTTCGTTCATGCCGCAGGAGCGAGGAGACGTCAAGGACACCGGCGCGGACACGTCGAAGGCGCTCGCCAAGCTGAACTTCGAGGCCGCCACCCAGCTCGCGGACGGCCTCGCCGCCGAGTTCGAGTGGGTGGTGTCGCGAGCCGCCATCGCGGTCTGACGGCGCTCCGGCGAGCATGACGTCGGTCGCGGCAGCGGGCCCGAGCTTGCGAGAGCAGGTGCGGACCCGGATCCCGTCTCGGATTCGCGGCCCGTTGCGCCGCGCCGGCTGGCCGTACCGGCTGGCGACGAGCGGCCGCCGGGGGCTCCCGAGCGTCGTGATCATCGGCGCGCAGCGCGCGGGCACGACCTCGCTCTATCGGTACCTCGCCGCGAATCCGGCCGTCGGCAGGTCGTATCTCAAGGAGGTCCACTACTTCGACCTCCACTACCGGCGCGGTATCGGGTGGTACAGGGCGCACTTTCCGACCACCCGCGAGCTCGGCTCCATGGGCAGTCGCGACGGCAGCGGCGGCATCGCACTCGAGGCGACGCCCAGCTACCTGCACCACCCGCTGGGCGCCGACCGGGTGCACGCGCTGCTGCCGCAGGCGAAGCTGATCGTCCTGCTCCGAGATCCGGTTGCACGGGCGATCTCTCATTACCACCTGTCAGTCGCCAAGGGTTTCGAGTCCCTGCCGATCGAAGAGGCGCTGGAACGGGAGCCCGAGCGACTCGAAGGCGAGCGCGAGCGGCTGCTCGAGGATCCGTTCTACACCGGCCACAGCTACCTTCACTTCAGCTACTTGACGCGGGGCAGATACGCGGAGCAGCTCGAGCGCTGGCTGGCCGTGTTCCCGCGCGAGCAGCTGCTCGTCCTCGACACCGCGGCCCTGTTTCGAGCTCCCGACGAAGCGGTGCGGCAGGTGTGCGAGTTCGCCGGAATCCGGCACCGGCCGCTGGACTCGTACGGCGTCAGACAGTCCAAGGGCTACGACCAGTACGCGTCGGTGCGGCCGCGGCTTCGGGAGTACTTCGCGCCGCACAACCAGCGGCTTCAGGCGCTGCTCGACCAGGAATTCGAATGGGCCTGACGCTGGTCGTCAGCGCTGCGCCTGGACCTCGACCGAACCTGACTCGCGCGGATTGTCGACCGGCACCGGGTTGAGCTCGATCTCGACCGAGGTCGAAACGCCCTCGACGAGCTCGCGGTAGCGTCGCTCGATCTCGGTCAGGATCGGCGTCTGTGCCGGTAGCTCGACCTCGTCGACTGAGCGCACGTTTGTGATCTCGGCCAGCGTGCCCGTGATCCCGAGCTCGTCGGCGATGTAAAGCTCCGAACGCTCGACCGGGCGCCTGACGAACTCCACGCCCATCGAGTGAGCGATCTCCTCGGCGATGTCGAGCGTGATGCTCTCGAGCGCGCCCTCGTAGGCCGGAGGGGTGTAGACCGTGCCGCCGCGGACCAGCAGGAGGCACGCGCTTAGGGCCTCCGCCACCCGCCCCGCCTGGTTGAGCAGGAGCATGTCGTCGAAACCCCGGCTGCGCCCCTCAATTCGCGCCAGACGGGCGATCTGGTAGTTCGTGCTCGTCTTGATTCGGGCGGGCATCGAGACGTCCGGACTCCGCTGCCAGGTGCTCGTGCCGACATCGATCGGTGTCGGCATCTCGCGCGGCTGCTGATACGCGGTGAGCACGAGGTCGGAGACCGTCCCCTCGCCGTAGTGGCCGGCGACGACGAACAGGGTCGCGCGGATGTACAGGTCGGTCTCCGGTCGCAGCTCGGCCTGGGTGATCGCGAGGCAGGCGTCGCCGAACCGCTCGAAGTCGAACTCGACAGGGATGTGCAGGAGCCGCGCCGAGCGGCACATGCGCTCGTAGTGGAGGCGCACGGTCCGGAGCGCGAAGCCGCCGTCGCGTTGCCAGTAGCCCTTCAGCCCCTCGAACACGTTGAGGCCGCGTACGACCGCTTCGCTGGAGACGTGCAGGGTCGCCTCCTCCCAGGGCCGCACCCGGCCGTCGAAGTACACGTTGTCGGGGCGCTGCAGTTGGAGTGAGCCCACGCCCCATTTCGACGGATCGCTGGTGATCTGACCGCTCCTTTCCGTCGTCCACCATAAACGCGGCCCGACGACCGGCGCTTACTTGCGGCTCACGCGATGGTCAGCATGTCGGTGCCGACGGTTGTCGCCTCGAACACGTCGCGGGCCTCGCGCGCCAGCTCGGTCTCGTCCACCCCCGGGCGGATGTGAATTAGGACCAGGCCTTCGACCTCCGCGGCCCGCGCGAGCTGCGCCGCCTGGTGCGCGGAGGAATGCGTCGAGGCTTCGCGGGGCAGGCTCTCCGTGAACCACGCCTCGTGGGCGAGGACGCGAGATCCTCGAGCGAACTCCGCGGCGTCTTCGTCATAGGCCGTGTCGGTGCAATAGCTCAGGGCGTTGCCGACGCGAAAGGCGAGCGTCGGATCGCTGTGCTTCGTCTGCACGCGAGCCCGAAGCTCGAAACCGTCGAGACCGGGCTGGTCGGGGTCGAGCTCGACGATCTCGCTCACGAGCTGGTCGGGCTCCAGTGCGAACAGGGGCGGCCCCAGCAGGCGGGCGAGGATGGCTGCTGTCGGCGTCCCGTAGAGCGACTCTCCAGGTCCGTGGAGTCGTGCCGGTTGCGGCAGTGCAAGCTCCGGGAGGTAGGCGAGGCCGACGACGTGATCGAGATGGAAGTGGGTCAGCACGATCTCCAGCTCGCGCACTCCTTCGAGCAGTTCCGGCGTCTCGACGAGGTGAGCGACGCCGGTTCCGGCATCGATGAGGAGGGCCCGATCGCCACGACGGACGAGGGCGGCACAGGTTGCCCGCCGTGTGGTGGGGATCCAGCCGCCGCTGCCGAGCAGGTGGATCGTGTCCGTGCCCGGCGCGCTCACGCCGGCATCGTAGCCGCAGCCTCACCGCCTCCTTTGCCGGCCCGATTAGGCTTGACGGGTGCCCTGGCTGGTCGACGGCATGAACGTGATCGGCTCGCGTCCCGACGGCTGGTGGAAGGATCGCGACGCGGCGATGGCTCGACTCGTCGGCGAACTGGAGCTGTGGGCGGCGGACCACGAAGACGACGTCACGATCGTCTTCGAGCGCCAGCCGCGGCCCCCGATCGTCTCGGAGCTGATCGAGGTTGCGCACGCCCCGCGGTCCGGCGCGGATGCCGGCGACGACGAGATCGTGCGGCGGCTGAAGGCCGCCGACGACCCGGAGGATTTCACCGTCGTGACCTCCGACAAGCGCCTCGCCGGCCGGGCGAAGGCGATCGGGGCGTCGGTCGAGCCCGCCGGGGCGTTTCTCAAGCGTCTTGGCTGAAGCCGCGCAGCGGTCGAGTCGTTGCAGCGGTCCAGGGGGGTGCCGCTGGTGGCGAGGTAGGGGGTGCATCGGAAACAACGGCGCCGCGGTGGCGCCGAGAGGGGTAGCTATGCGGTTCAGGCGTGCTTCGGGGGAAGCAAGGCGTACGGTCGTGCTGGCATTGGCCGCCGCGACGGTTGCCTTCGCGGGCCTCGTGTCGCCGGCGAGCGCATCGGTGGCGCACGTCGTCCAGCCGGGCGAGAGCCTGGGGTCGGTCGCTGCGGCCAACGGCCTCAGCACCGCCTCGGTCGCGTCGTTCAACGGGCTCACTGAGGACGACTGGCTGTACGAGGGCCAGACGATCCAGATCCCGAGCGCCGACGAGGCGGCGGTGGCCGCGCCGACCGCCGACACCACGGCGACCGCCGCCGTGCCGCACGTCGTCCAGCCGGGCGAGAGCCTAGGGTCGGTCGCTGCGGCCAACGGCCTCAGCACCGCCTCGCTCGCGTCGTTCAACGGGCTCACTGAGGACGACTGGCTGTACGAGGGTCAGACGATCCAGATCCCGAGCGCCGACGAGGCGGCGGTCGCGACCTCCGAGACGTCGAGCTCGACGACGACCACCTCAACGACGTACGGAATGGCGACGGTCTCCGGCCCGCTTGGCAGCGTCCAGCTCGACGCCGCCGCGGCGTCCGCCTTCGAGTCGATGCGAGCCGCGGCGCTTGCCGGCTACGGCGTCGATCTCTATCCCGGCGGCGAACTCTCGGGTTACCGCACCTGGGACCAGCAGGCGTACCTCTACGACCTGTTCCTCTCAGGCGAGGGCGCTCCGGCGAACCCGCCCGGAACCTCCACCCACGAGCTCGGAATCGCGATCGACGTGCCCGAGCCGGTGATGGCGGACATCATCGACCAGATTGGCCCGACCTACGGCTGGTACGGGATCGAGTCGGAGTGGTGGCACTTCGAGTACTGGGGCTGACGCGCCCGGCAGGATTCGAACCTGCGGCCTCCCGCTCCGGAGGCGGGCGCTCTATCCACTGAGCTACGGGCGCCGGCGGCCCAGTCTAGGACTACGCTCCGGGCGTGGACATGGACCTCGTATTCCTGGGCACCGGCGGGTCGGTGCCGACCGCGCGGCGGGCGACCGCGTGCCTGCTCGTGCGGGCGGGCGGCGACCGGCTGCTCTTCGATTGCGGCGAGGGATCGCAGCGCCAGATGCAGCGCTCGACCGGGCTCGTACACGTCGACGAGATCTTCGTCACCCACTTTCACGCCGACCACTACCTCGGCATCCCCGGGCTGCTCAAGACCTATGACCTGAACGGGCGTGAGCGCCCTCTGCGCGTAATCGGCCCTCCCGGCCTGGTCGACCTGTTCGGCGCGCTGCGACGGATCTTCGGCCGGCTCGCCTACGAGGTCGAGCTGGTCGAGCTCGAGCCTGACGACGCGGTCCGCCACGACGGCTATGAGGTGCGCGCGTTCCCCGTCGAGCACCGGATGACCGCCTACGGCTACGCGCTCGTCGAGGACACCCGCCCGGGTCATCTCGACCCCGAGGCGGCGGCCCGACTCGGGGTGCCTGCGGGCCCGGAGCTGGGCCGGCTTCAGAGCGGGGAGGAGGTCGAGGGCTCGGAGGGCACGGTTCGGCCCGAGGACGTGATGGGCCAGCCGCGCACCGGCCGCAAAATCGTGATTGCCGGCGACACCGCGCCGTGTGAGATGACGCGCCTGGCCGCCCACGAGGCTCAGGTGCTGGTCCACGACGGCAGCTTTGCCGACGCCGAGGCGGAGCGCGCCACCGAGACGGGTCACTCGACCGCCCGCCAGGCCGCCGAGCTCGCCCGCGATGCGGACGCGCGGATGCTCGCCCTGGTCCACATCTCCTCCCGCTACGACGTCCGCGAGGTCCTCGCCGAGGCGCGCGAGGCGTTCCCCGAGGCGCTGGCCCCACGTGACTTCGACCTGATCGAGATCCCATTCCCCGAGCGCGGCGAACCGCGCCTGATCGAGAACGGCGCCCGCCAGAAGGACGAACCGGCCGCGGTCGAGGAGCCGCTGGGCGGCTAGCCCAGCGGCGCGACGTGGTCGGCGATCGCGTAGGCGAGCGCCGGAGCCTGGTCCTCCTGCAGGAAGTGCTTGGCCGGCAGCAGCACCGCGTCCTCGGCGCCGAGCACGCGCTGGGCGATCCGGAGCTGGTCGAGGTCGAGCGCCGGGTCTGCCTCGCCCCAGATGACGCGGGCGGGGTAGGGACGGTCGCGCAGGCCCTCGGCGAGAAAGCGCGACTTCTCCTCGGTGAGCTCGAAGCCGCGCATGATCCGCAGGAAGGCGCGGCCACCGTCGGCGCGCTTGAGGAGCGCGTGATGGGCGTAGAGCTCGGCGTTCGAGACGGCGCGCTGGTTGGCGATCGCCAGCTGCCTGACCAGGAGCGCGAAGCCTGATTTCGGCGTCGCCGCGAGCCACAGCTCGCCAAGCCCCCTGATCGCGAATGGCCGCATCGGCCACGGGCGGTGAAAGGAGCCCGGGTCGAGCATCGCGTTGAGGACCGTCATCGAGAGCACACGGTCGTGGTTGCGGATCGCCCACTCACAGCCGATCGGGCCGCCGATGTCGTGAAGCACCAGGTGGACCCGATCGAGCTCGAGCGCGTCGACCGCCTCGCCGAGCCAGCGCGCGAGCCCGGACCACGAGTAGTCGAAGCGCTCGGGCCGCTCGGCGAGCCCAAGGCCCGGGAAGTCGAGCGCCAGCGCCCGTACACCCTGGTCGGCAAGCGGGGGCATGACCTTGCGCCACAGAAAGGAGCTGGTCGGCACTCCGTGGACGAGCAGCACGTCGGGGCCCGAGCCCTGCTCGCGGACGAAGCTGCGCACGCCGCCGGCATCGAACCGCCGGCCGGCGGCGCTGTGGATGTCCAGCAGCTGCTGAACGTCGGCCCTCACAAGCGGATCATTACGCAGGCTCGGCGAAAAGTCGGATGCGGCCCTGCGACCCGCGCCGAGTTGGCTGCTACGCTCGCGACGTCGGTTCCTTTAACCCGGTCCAGAGAGACCAGGAAGGGGCGCGCATGACAACCCAACCGCCCGACAGGGTGGTCCTCGATCGCGACGAGTTGCGCCGCACCCTGGTGCGGATCGCGCACGAGATCGTCGAGAAGAACCCCGGCTCCGAGCGCCTGGCACTCGTAGGTATCCACACGCGCGGCGCGGTCATCGCCCGGCGCCTGCACACCCTCGTCGGCGAGCTGACCGGCTCCGAGGTGCCGCTGGGAGACATCGACATCTCCTTCTACCGCGACGACCTGCCCGGCCGCGAGCCGGACGCCCAGCCGGTCGTGCACGCGTCGCACCTCGACTTCGACCTCGACGGCCGCACGGTCGTCCTGGTCGACGACGTGCTCTTCACCGGGCGCACGGTGCGGGCGGCGGTCGATGCCCTGTTCGACTACGGGCGGCCCCAGCGGGTGCAGCTCGCCGTGCTCGCCGATCGCGGCCATCGCGAGCTGCCGATCCGCCCCGACTACGTCGGCAAGAACCTGCCGACCGCGCGCGACGAGCGCGTCTTCGTCCGACTCGAGGAGACCGACGAGGTCGACGAGGTCGCGATCGACCAGATTTCAAACGCCGCCGGCGCGACCGCCGGAGAGGAGAGATGAGATGAGGCACCTGCTTGCGATCGACGACCTCGATCGCGACGACGTCGAGCGGATCATGAAGCGGGCGGCGAGCTTCGCCGAGGTCGGCCGGCGCGACATCAAGAAGGTCCCGACCCTGCGCGGGCGCACGATCGTCAGCCTCTTCTACGAGTCGAGCACCCGGACCAGCTCCTCGTTCGAGCTCGCCGCTAAGCGCCTGTCGGCCGACGTCGTCTCGATCAAGTCGGCCGGCTCCTCGGTCGACAAGGGCGAGTCGCTCAAGGACACCATCGCGACCCTCTCGGCCTACGCGCCCGAGGCGATCGTGATCCGCCATCCCCATGCCG
Source organism: Solirubrobacterales bacterium (assembly GCA_036794585.1). Classification (GTDB taxonomy): domain Bacteria; phylum Actinomycetota; class Thermoleophilia; order Solirubrobacterales; family 70-9; genus WHSW01. Next base: position 13,048 of record DAIRGH010000031.1, read on the forward strand.
GAGCAGCGAAGCTGGTCACCGGCTGGACCTCGGCGGCGGTGATCAACGCCGGCGACGGCAAGCACGAGCATCCCAGCCAGGCGCTGCTCGACGCCTACACGCTGCTGGAGCGGCTCGACTCGCTCGAGGGCAGGCGGATCTGGATCGTCGGCGACGTGCTGCACAGCCGGGTGGCGCGCTCCTGCGCGCTCTGCTTCCGGCTGATGGGCGCCGAGGTCACCATCTGCGGTCCCCCGACCCTGATCCCGCGCGCCGCCGCCGAGGCGCTCGGCGTCGAGGTCGAGCACAGCCTCGACCGGCTCGGCGAGGCCGACGTCGTCTACGCCCTGCGGATGCAGCGCGAGCGGATGGGCGAATCGTTCGTGCCGTCGATCCGCGAGTACGCCGCGCACTACCAGATCGACTCGCGGCGGCTCGGCCCGCGCCAGTTGCTGATGCACCCGGGCCCGGTCAACCGCGGCATCGAGCTGTCCCCGGAGGTGATCGACGGGCCTGCCTCGCTGATCACGGCGCAGGTCGAAAGCGGCCTGGTCGTGCGGATGGCGATCCTCTACGAGCTGCTCGCCGGGGGCGGCGAGCCGCGCGGCGCGAGCGCCCGCACCGACGACCGCGAGGTCCCGGCGCCGACGCCGATCGGAGAACCCGCGTGACGAGGCCGATCTCCTCCCTCGACTGGCGCGGCAGCGACGTAGGGCCGGAAGGCGACCTGGTGATCGCAGGGGCTCGCGTGCTCGACCCGCGGGCGGGCATCGACGAGGCCCGCGACGTCGTTGTTCGCGGCGGCGAGCTCGCCGAGCTGGCCGCGCCCGGCGCGGGCAGCCTCGAGGGCGCCGAGGTGATCGAGGCCGACGGCCTCTGCGTGCTGCCCGCCTTCTTCGACCCTCACGTTCACCTGCGCACCCCGGGTCGCGAAGACGAGGAGGACCTCGAGACCGGCTCGCGCGCGGCGGCCGCCGGCGGCTTCTGCGGCATCCTCGCGATGGCGAACACCGATCCCGTGGTCGAATCTGCCGCCGACGTCGCCGCCCTGCGCGAGTCGGCTCGCGACCAGGCCTCGATCCCGGTGGGGTTCCTCGCCTCCGTGACCCGGCAGATGAAGGGCGAGGAGCTGACCGAGATGGCCGAGCTCGCCGAGTCGGGCGCGGTGGGATTCTCCGACGACGGGTTGCCGATCCGCAGCGCGAGGGTGATGCGTCGGGCGCTTCAGTACCAGCGCCTCGCCGGGTTGCCGATCGCCCTGCACGAGGAGGATCCCGAGCTCTCGGGCAGTGGCGCGATGCACGAGGGCACGGTCTCCGCCGCGCTCGGGATCACGGGGGTGCCGTCGATCTCCGAGTCGACGATGATCGCCCGCGACGCGGCGATCGCGAGCTTCGAGGGGGCGCAGATACACGTTCAGCACCTGTCCGCGGCCGAGTCGGTCCAGGCCGTCGAGCAGGCCAAGGCGGCCGGGGTCCGGATCAGCTGCGAGGCGACGCCTCATCACCTGACGCTCACCGACGAGGAGGTCCGCAGCCTCGACGCCCGCTTTAAGATGAACCCTCCGCTGCGCGCCGAGAGCGACCGGCAGGCGTTGATCGACGGCCTGCGTTCGGGGACGATCGACTGCATCGCCACCGACCACGCGCCGCACTCCTCAGACGAGAAGGAGGTGCCGTTCGAGCAGGCCGCGATGGGGGTGACCGGGCTCGAGACCGCGTTCGCCGCGCTCTACACCGACCTCGTCCTCCCGGGGGTGCTCGAGCTCGAGACGCTGGTCGAACGGCTCAGCGCCGGCGCCGCGCCCTTCGGCTTCGAGCCGCCGCGGATCGCGCTTGGCAGCGAGGCCAACCTCGTGCTCGTCGACACCGAGGCAGAGTGGGAGGCCGGGGCCGAGGGCTGGGAGAGCCGCTCGGAGAACTCCTGCTTCGTCGGCCGTAAGCTGCGCGGCCGCGTATTGATCACTGTGGTGGCGGGTCGAGTCGCCTACCGCCAGCGCAGCTTCGCCCTGGGGGTCGCATGACACCGGCCAAGCTCGACCGCGAGCGCGCCGCGCTCGTCGTCGTCGACGTCCAGGAGGCGTTTCGCAAGGCCCTCCCGAACTTCGACGCGGTCGCGCATGCGGCCGGTGTGCTGGTCGAGGGAGCCGCCGAGCTGGGGCTGCCGATCGTGGTCACCGAGCAGTACCCCAAGGGCCTCGGCGCGACGGTCGGTGAGGTCGCCGACAGGCTGCCCGAGGGCGTCGAGCCGGTCGAGAAACAGCGCTTCTCGGCCGCCGAGGCCGAGGGCTTTTCCCTCGACGGACGCGACCAGGCGCTCGTCTGCGGGATCGAGACTCACGTCTGCGTCAATCAGACGGTCCTCGACCTGCTCGAGCAGGGCGTCGAGGTCCAGGTCGCAAGCGACGCGGTCGGGTCGCGCACCGAGGCCAACCGCGACCTCGGCCTGCACAAGATGGAGCACGCCGGGGCGACGCTGACCAGCGTCGAGACGGCGCTGTTCGAGCTGCTCGGCGGCTCCGACGCGCCCGAGTTCAAGCAAGTACAGGCCCTGGTGAAGTAGTGGCGGAGCCCGGATTCATCCTGCTCGAGGACGGCACCCGCTTCGACGGCGACTTGGTCGCAAGCGGGGGAGAGACGACCGGCGAGGTCGTCTTCAACACCGCGATCACCGGCTATCAGGAGGCGGTCACCGACCCCAGCTACGCCGGCCAGATCATCACCTTCACCTATCCGCTGGTCGGCAACTACGGCGTCGCCGCGCAGGCGATGGAGTCCGAGCAGGTGCACGCGCGCGGGGTGGTGATGCGCGAGGCCAAGAACTCAGAGGACGCGGCCGATGCGGAGGGCGGCTGGCTCGACTGGCTCGCCGCCTGCGGCATCCCGGCGATCTCGGGGGTCGACACGCGGACCCTGGTGCGCCACATCCGCGACCGGGGGGCGATGCGGGGCGGGATCTTCAAGGCCGAGCTCGGCGAACAGGCGGCGCGTGAGCGGGTCGCCGCCGAGCCGACGATGGACGGCGCCGATTTCGCCCGCACCGTGACCCCGGATGCGCCGGTGACCATCGACGGCGACGGCCCCCACGTCGTCGGCATCGACACCGGAATCAAGCATTCAATTATTCGGCAATTCCGCGAGCGGAATTGCCGGCTTACTTTGCTGCCGTGCTCAGTTGACACCGCGACGGTGCTTGCTGAGGAACCAGATCTGGTCTTCCTCGCCAACGGCCCCGGCGACCCAGCCGCGCTCGACTACGTCGTCGACACCGTCCGCGGCGTGGTCGGGAAGAAGCCGGTGGTCGGCATCTGCCTCGGCCATCAGCTCCTCTGCCGGGCGGTCGGGCTGGAGACGTTCAAGCTGCCGTTCGGCCATCGCGGCGCCAACCACCCCGTCAAGGACCTCGGCAGCGGCAAGATCGACATCACCTCGCAGAACCACGGCTTCGCGGTGCGCCCGCCCGACGGCGGCGAGACGATCGACGCCGACGAGCCGGTGCGCTGGGAGACCGACTTCGGCGCCGCCGAGCTCAGCCACCTGAATCTCTACGACCGCACGGTCGAGGGCCTGGTGCTCCGGGACGTGCCCGGCGCCACCGTGCAGTACCACCCCGAGGCTGGGCCCGGCCCGCACGACGCCCGCTATCTCTTCGACCGGTTCCTGGAGCTCGTCGATGCCTAGGCGCGACGACATCTCGAAGATCCTGCTGATCGGCTCGGGGCCGATCGTGATCGGTCAGGCGGCCGAGTTCGACTACTCGGGCGTGCAGGCGTGCAAGGCGCTGCTCGACGACGACTACGAGGTCGTGCTCGTCAACTCCAACCCGGCGACGATCATGACCGACCCCGAGTTCGCCCATCGCACGTACGTCGAGCCGCTGCGACCCGAGTCGGTGGCGCGAATCATCGAGCGTGAGCGCCCGGACGCGATGCTGCCGACGCTCGGCGGCCAGACCGCGCTCAACCTCGCCAAGGCCCTTCACGACGATGGCACGCTCAAGCGCTTCGGGGTCGAGCTGATCGGCGCCGACTACGAGGCGATCCACCGCGCCGAGGACCGCGAGGCGTTCCGGACGACGATGGAGCAGGCGGGGCTCAGGGTGCCATGGTCGGTGATCGTGCAGTCGGTCGGCGAGATCGAGCGCGGCCTCGGGAGTGGCGAGATCAAGCTGCCGGCAATCGTGCGGCCGGCGTTCACCCTCGGCGGTCACGGCGGCGGAGTGGGGCGGACCGAGACCGAGCTGCTCGGCGTCGTCTCGGAGGGCCTGGCGGCGAGCCCGATCAACCAGGTGCTGATCGAGGAATCGGTGCTCGGCTGGGGCGAGTTCGAGCTCGAGGTGATGCGCGACCGCAACGACAACGTGGTGATCATCTGCTCGATCGAGAACGTCGACCCGATGGGCGTCCACACCGGTGACAGCGTCACGATCGCGCCCGCCCAGACGCTCACCGACCCGCTCTACCAGGAGCTGCGCGACCAGGCGATCCGGGTGATCCGGGCGGTCGGGGTCGAGACCGGCGGCTCCAACATCCAGTTCGCGGTCAACCCCGCGAGCGGCGAGATCGTCGTGATCGAGATGAACCCGCGCGTCTCGCGCTCCTCGGCGCTGGCCTCCAAGGCGACCGGCTTTCCGATCGCCAAGATCGCCGCCAAGCTCGCCGTCGGATACGCCCTGGAGGAGATCGACAACGACATCACCGGCGTCACCCCGGCTTCGTTCGAGCCGACGATCGACTACGTGGTCACCAAGGTGCCGCGGTTTGCGTTCGAGAAGTTCCCAGGGGCCGAGGGCGAGCTGACCACCCACATGAAGTCGGTGGGCGAGGCGATGGCGATCGGGCGCACCTTCCGCGAGTCGTTCGCCAAGGCGATGCGCTCGCGCGAGCTCGACTCCGAGGCTGAGCTGCCTGCCGACACGGAGGACCTGCTCACCCGGCTGGAGACCCCGCGCGCCGACCGCTTCGACGTCCTTCTCGAGGCATTTGCGCGCGGCGTCGAGCTCTCCGAGGCCCACCGCCGGACCTCGATCGACCCGTGGTTCCTGCGCGAGCTGCAGGCGCTGGCGCTCGATGGCGACGGCACCGCCGAGCTTGACCGCACCTTCCGCTCGGTCGACACCTGCGCCGCCGAGTTCGAGGCGCGTACGCCCTACTACTACTCCGGGCATGAGCGCAAAGCCCCCCTTGTGGGTGAGGTGCGTCGCGGCGACCGCGCCTCGGTGGTGATCCTCGGCTCGGGCCCGAATCGGATCGGCCAGGGGATCGAATTCGACTACTGCTGCGTGCACGCGGCAATGACCGTGCGCGAGTCCGGCCGCGACGCGGTGATGGTCAACTGCAACCCGGAGACGGTCTCGACCGACTACGACACCTCCGACCGCCTCTACTTCGAGCCCCTCACCGCCGAGGACGTGCTCGCGGTGATCGAGGTCGAGCGACCCGAGGGCGTGATCGTCCAGTTCGGCGGTCAGACGCCGCTGCGGCTGGCGAAGCCGCTGCAGGAGGCGGGAGTGAAGCTGCTGGGGACGCCGGTCGACGCGATCGACCTGGCCGAGGACCGCGGGCGCTTCGGAGCCTTGCTGCGGCGGCTGGAGATTGCCCACCCGCCGTACGGCACCGCGCACTCGGCCGAGGAGGCGGCGATGATCGCCGAGGACGTGGGCTTTCCGCTGCTCGTGCGGCCGTCCTACGTGCTCGGCGGCCGCGCGATGGAGATCTGCTACTCGGCCGAAGGCCTCGCCGAGTACCTGGAGCGCCACGTCAAGGCCGACCAAGAGCACCCGCTGCTGCTCGACCGCTTCCTCGAGGACGCGATCGAGGTCGACGTCGACGCGCTCGCCGACGGCGAGAGCTGCACGGTCGCCGGGATCATGCAGCACGTCGAGGAGGCCGGCGTGCACTCGGGCGACTCGGCCTGCGTGATCCCGCCGATGAGCCTGGGCGAGGAGATGCTCGACGAGATCCGCGGGACGACCCGGCGCATCGCGCTCGAGCTCGGGGTGGTCGGGCTGATCAACGTCCAGTACGCGGTCGCGGGCGGAGTGCTCCACGTGATCGAAGCCAACCCGCGCGCATCGCGCACGGTGCCCTTCGTCTCCAAGGCGATCGGCGCGCCGCTGGCAAAGCTCGCCTGCCGGCTGATGCTCGGCGAGCCGCTCGCCGCGATCGAGCTGCCGACCATGCACAACGGCCACGTCTCGGTCAAGGAGGCGGTGCTGCCGTTCGCCCGCTTCGCGGGCGCCGACGCCGTGCTCGGGCCGGAGATGAAGTCGACCGGCGAGGTGATGGGGATCGCCGGCGACTTTCCCACCGCGTTCGGCAAGGCGCAGGCGGCCGCGGGCGTCTCGCTGCCGCGCGAGGGAACGGTCTTCATCACCGTCACCGACGGCGACAAGGCCGCCGCGACCCAGCTTGCGGCGCGCTTCTCCGACCTCGGCTTCCGGATCATCGCCACCCGCGGGACCGCACAGGCGATCTCGCGGATGGGGATCCCGGTGCAGGCGATCAACAAGATCGGCGAGGGCTCGCCGCACGTCGTCGACTTCATCCGCAACGGCGAGGTCGAGATGGTGATCAACACACCGACCGGCGGCGGCGCCCGCTCGGACGGCTATGAGATCCGCTCGGCCGCGGTCCGGCACGGGATCCCCTGCATCACGACCATGACCGGGGCCTCGGCCGCCGCGCGGGCGATCTTCGCCGCCCGGGCCGGCGAAGGCGCCGAGCCCATCTCCCTGCAGGAGCTTCACCGCGATGTCCGCGGTTTCGCCGAGCAGCGCGCCTGACGGGCGCGTGCTGGCGCCGTTCGGGCGCCGGCGCTGCGAGGTCGTCGCCAACCGCGCCAGCGGCGGCTACCGGATCGTCTCGGCGCTCGACGCCGGCGGCCCGGAGCCGGCGGCGGGCCAGTTCTACATGCTCGCCACCGAGCGCTGGGGCGGCGACGGCGACCGGCCCTACCTGCCGCGGGCCTTCTCGGTCGCCCTGGCCGAGGCTGCGGACGGCGGGGTGCGGCTGGACTTCCTCCTCGAGGCGGTCGGCCCCGGGACCCAGCGACTCGCCGAGCTCGAAGCGGGGGAGGGGCTCTTGGTGACGGGGCCCCTGGGGCGCCCGTTCTCGGCGCCGGCCGAGGTGGCGCCGGGGGCCGCGGGCGCGATCCTCGTCGGCGGCGGGATCGGGATCGCGCCGCTGGCGATCCTGCGCCGCCAGCTCGCGTCGCGCGGCGTCGCGCAGCGGATCCTGCTCGGGTTTCGCGATCAGGCGCATTCCGGCGGGGTCGAGGAGCTGTTCTCCTGCGAGGAGGTGCGCTTGGCCAGCGAGGACGGCCACGCCGGACATCGCGGCTACGTGATCGATCTGCTCTCGGTGCTGCTCGCCGGCGACACAGCTGACTCGGCGGTCGTCTACGCGTGCGGCCCACCGGCGATGCTGGAGGCGGTGCGCTCGCTCTGCGCCGAGCGCGAGATCGGCGCGGAGCTGGCGATGGAGACGCCGATGGCCTGCGGCTTCGGCTCCTGCTTCGGCTGCGCGGTCCCGCTCGCCGCCGGCGGCTACATGCGGCTGTGCGTCGACGGGCCGATCGTCCGCGCCGACGAGATCGACTCGGCGCTGGTCGAGGGGTCGGGCCATTGACCGCGCCGGATCTCCAGGTCGAGCTCGCCGGGCTGCGGCTGGCTCATCCGGTCATCAACGGCTCGGGGACCTTCGACGCGATCGCCGCCCGGCGCGCCTTCGGAGATCGGCTCGACGCCGAGTTCCCGTTCAGCGCCTTCGTCTCCAAGACGATCACCCCCGAGCCGCGGGCCGGCAACCCGCCGCCCCGGCTCTACGAGACGCCGGCGGGGATGATCAACTCGATCGGGCTTCCCAACAAGGGCCTCGAGGGCTTCTTGATCGAGGACCTGCCGCAGCTCGCGACCCTTCCGCCGCCGCTGATCGTCTCGGTGATGGCGCCGAGCGCCGACGGCTTCGCGACCCTGGTCGAGCGGGTGGGCTCGCGCCCGGAGGTCGACGCGATCGAGCTCAACGTCTCGTGCCCGAACGTGAAGTCGGGCCTGATCGTCGGCGAGCAGCCGAGGGAGACCACAGCGCTGTTCGAGCGGCTGCGCCCGCTGACCGAAAAACCCCTGCTCGTCAAGCTCACGCCCAACTGCGCCGACCCCGCCGCGGTCGCGCGCGCTGCCGAGGAGGCCGGCGCCGACGCCGTCTCGCTGATCAACACCTTGCGCGCGACCGCGACCGACCCGGCGACACTCGAGCCGTGGCTCGGGGCCGGGAGCGGCGGCCTCTCGGGGCCGGCGGTCAGGGCGGTCGCGCTCGACCAGGTCCGCCGGGTCTGCGCCGAGGTCTCGATTCCGGTGATCGGGATGGGCGGGATCGAGTCGGGCGCCGACGCGCTCGCCTTCCTTGCCCTCGGCGCGACGGCCGTCGCGGTCGGCACGGCGACGTTTCGCGACCCGCTGGCGGCAAGTCGGATCGTCCGCGAGCTCGGTCAGGAGCTCGGCCGGCGCGGTCTGGAACGGCTCCCCGGCTCCGGTCTGGCGTTCACCTCAAGTTGAGGTCGAACGAATTTCGCCGAAAACGCAGAGAACCCCCTTGCGCCTCGGTGAGCCCGGGATATACTCGCGGCCGCCGATGGCCCCCTCCGTCGAGACCCCTACCGCCGTTCCCGAGAGATCCCACGAACAGCGGATGAGGGCCCTCCGGAGGGCGAACGAGATCCGCTCGGCGCGGGCGCAGCTCAAGCGCGACCTCAAGGCCGGCAAGGCGAAGGTCGAGACGCTGCTGCTCGACCCGCCCGACTACGTTCTCTCCGCCAAGGCCTTCGACATGATCCTCGCGGTGCCGAAGTACGGCCGGGTGAAGGCGAACAAGATCCTCACCCAGTGCCGGATCTCCCCATCGAAGACGATCGGCGGCCTCTCCGAGCGCCAGCGCGCCGAGCTGGTCCAGTACCTGCGCCGCTAGGCCGGTCGCCCGCCGCCGAGCGTGCCCGTAGGCTGCCGCCGGTGGCCAAGGTTTTCGTGATCACCGGCCCGTCGGGAGTCGGCAAGGGGACGCTGATTCGCGAGCTCTGCCGCCGTTTCGGAGAGCTCGAGCTCTCGGTCTCGGCGACGACCAGGGCGCCCCGGGAGGGCGAGCAGGACGGCCGCGACTACCACTTCCTCACCCGGGAGGAGTTCGCCGAGCGCGCCGATCGCAACGAGTTCCTGGAGCACGCCGCCTACAGCGGCAACCGCTACGGGACGCTGCGCTCCGAGGTCGAGCGGCGGCTCGCCGAGGGTCGCTCGGTGCTGCTGGAGATCGAGGTCCAGGGCGCACGCCAGGTGCGCGCGGCGATGCCCGAGGCGGTGCTGGTGTTCATCGCGCCGCCCGATCCGGGGGCGCTGCGCGAGCGGCTCGAGGGCCGCGGCACCGACGACCCCGGGGCGATCGACGAGCGGCTGCGGACGGCCGAGATCGAGCTCGACGCGCAGCAGGAGTTCAAGCACGTGGTGGTCAATGACGAGCTCGAGCGGGCCGCGGACGAGCTGGAGCGGATCGTGCGCGCCGAGCTCGCCCAGCAGGGCGCGGACGGGTAGGCCGTACAATCGCTGGCAATGATCAAGCCACGAGTAGACGAATTGCTGGAGCGCACCGACTCCCACTACGCCGCCGTCCTGGTGGTCGCGAAGCGCGCCCGCCAGCTGAACAGCTATTACCGGGCCCTCGGTGAGGGCAGCTACGAGGAGTACACGCCGCCGATGGTGGAGACCCAGACGGGCAACTACCTGACCATCGCGCTCGAGGAGCTCGCGGCGGGGAAGCTCGAGTACCGCTACCGCGCCTAGCGCGGGGGTAGCTCGCGGGTTGCCGATGGCCCGCATCCTTCTCGGAGTGAGCGGCGGCATCGCCGCCTACAAGGCGCTCGAGCTGGCGCGCCTGGCGACCAAGGCCGGCCACGGCGTTCGCGTCGTGATGACCCCTGGCGCCGAGCGCTTCGTCGGAGCGGCCTCGTTTGAGGGCATCGTCGGCGCGCCCGTGCTGACCTCGGAGTTCGAGCGCGACCCGCTGCGCGGCGCGTTTCCGGGCGACGAACCTCCCGACCATGACCCGATCGGCCACCTGGCGCTGGTTGCCAACGCCGACGTCTTCCTGGTCGCGCCGGCCTCGGCGAACACGATCGCCAAGCTCGCCGCCGGGATCTGCGACTCGCTGCTCACCACCGGCTTTCTCGCCTGCACCGCGCCGCGCGCCGTCGCTCCGGCGATGAACGACCGCATGTACGCCGACGCCGCGACCCAAGCGAACGTGGCGACCCTGCGCGAGCGGGGAGTGCGGGTGATCGAGCCCGAGGAGGGAGCGCTCGCCTCCCGCGGCGAGCACGGCCGCGGGCGGCTGCCCGAGCCCGAGCGGCTGCTCGCCGAGCTCGAGGCGATGCTGCCGCCGCCGCACGGCCCCTGGGACGGCCTGCGGGTGCTGGTCACTGCTGGCGGCACGCGCGAGCCGATCGACCCGGTGCGCTTCATCGGCAACCGCTCCAGCGGCCGCATGGGCCTGGCGCTCGCCGCCGCGGCGGCGCGACGCGGGGCCGAGGTGACGCTGATCGCGGCCAACGTCTCGCTGCCGCCACCCGCGGGCATGCGGGTGGTCGAGGTCGAGACCACCGCCGAGCTCGCCGCCGCGGTGAAGGATGAGTTCGCCGACGCCCACGTGCTCCTGATGGCGGCCGCCCCGGCCGACTTTCGGGCCAGCGCACCGCGCGAGTCGAAGATCGCCCGCGAGGGTGGCGCCGGGCTCGAGCTGAGGCTCGAGCCGACCGAGGACATCCTCGCCGCGCTCGGCCACGAGCGTCGCGAGGACCAGACCGTCGTCGGCTTCGCCGCCGAGACGGGCGCCGAGGCGATCGAGCGAGCGCGGGCAAAGCTCGGGCGCAAGGCGCTCGACGCGATCGTGTTCAACGACGTCTCGCGCGCCGAGATCGGCTTCGACTCCGGCGACAACGAGGTGACGATCGTCGAGCGTTCGGGCGAGCATCACGTCCCGCTCGCCGCCAAGGACGCCGTCGCCGAGGCGATCCTCGACCGCGTGGAGGCGCTCAGGCAGGCCCGCAGCGTCGCTTGATCGCCTGCCTACACTGGTTGGATGGCAATCAGCGACGACACATACACGCTCTACAGGCAGGGAGTGGAGCTGCTCGAAGACGGCAGCTTCGACGAGGCGACCGTGCGACTGGCCGAGGTCGCACGCCGCGCGCCGGAGAAGACGTCGGTCCGCGAGGCGCTCGGCCGCGCCTACTTTCGCAACCGCCAGTTCGCCGAGGCGGCGACCGAGTTCGAGGCCGTGGTCGAGAGCCACCCGGTCAACGACTACGCCCACTTCTGCCTGGGGCGCGCACTCAGCCTCACGGGCGACCGCGACCGCGCCCGCCATCACCTCGCGCTGGCCTCCAACCTGCGCCCGGAGCGGCGCGACTACCGCATCTATCGCGACCGGCTGCGCCGGGCTTCGTGACCATCCGCGGCGCGGCCGCCGTGGATGTCGCAGCCGTGCTGGAGTTCTGGAGGCGGACGCGCAGCGAGGGGGCCAGCTTTCGCGATGACGAGAAGATCGTCGCTCGCCTGCTCGCGGACGACCCGGGAGCGCTGCTGCTCGCCGAACGCGATGGTGAGTTGATCGGGACCCTGATCGCCGCCTGGGACGGATGGCGGGGCAACATGTACCGCCTCGCCGTCGCCCCCGAGCATCGCCGCCAGGGCGTTGGCCTGCGGCTGATCTCCGAGGGCGAGCGTCGGCTGCGCGAGCTCGGCGCCGGCCGCGTCTCGGTGCTGGTGTGGCGCGATGATCCGCCGGCGTACGGGCTCTGGGAGGCGGCTGGCTACGACGACGACAGCGGCGTCGCGCGGTTCGTCCGCAACCTCTGATGAGGGCGCTCGTGCAGCGGGTCAGCCGCGCCGCGGTCCGGGTCGACGGAGAGCAGGTGGCGGCGATCGGCCCCGGGTTGCTCGTGCTGTTGGGAATCCGCGACGGCGACGGCGAGCAGGAGGCCGACCGGCTCGCCGAGAAGGTTCGCTCGCTGCGCGTCTTCGACGACGACTCCGGGCGCATGAACGAGCCGCTCGGAGAGCGCGAGCTGCTCTGTGTGAGCCAGTTCACCCTCTACGGCGACACGCGCAAGGGAAACCGGCCGAGCTGGGTCGAGGCGGCGGCCCCTGAGATCGCCGAGCCGCTCTACGAGCGCTTCTGCAAGCGCGCCGGCGCCGTCCGCGGAGTGTTCGGCGCGCGGATGGAGGTCGAGCTCTTAAACGACGGCCCTGTGACCCTCCTCCTCGACGCCTGAAACCCGGTACCCGCGGCTATACTCACCGGACCTTCTTACGTACCCGAACCCTGACTTGGTGGGCCCGGGCCCGCCTTTTTTTTCGGCGTTTCGCGGTCGGAGGAGGGGAGAGAGAACCTCGAACAGAAGGACAGAGTGAGCGACCTCGCAGAGCTTCAAGAGACGATCGAGCGCCGGGTGGGCGAGTTCGACCCGGAGCTGGAGCTGATCGCGCTCGAGCGCCCGGCCGCGGAGACGCTGCGTCTCTACATCGATCACCCCCAGGGCGTCGACCTGGCCCTCTGCGAGCGGGTCACCAACCAGCTTCGCGACTTGCTCGAGTCCTGGTCGCTCGAGGTCTCCTCGCCCGGGATCGACCGCCCGCTGACCAAGCCCGCGCACTACCGCCGCTATGTCGGCCGGCGGGTCAGGGTGCGCACCGAAGAGGCGATCGACGGGCGCCGCAACTTCACCGGGACGCTCACGGACGCCGACGATGAGAGCGTCTCCCTCGATGCCGACGGAGCAGCGGTCCGGATCCCGCTCGCCGGCATCCGCCGCTCGAATCTGATCCCGGAACTTGGAGGTGGTAGCGCTTGAGTCGCGAGATCGTCGAGGCACTTCACGGCCTCGAGCAGGAGAAGGGAATCGACGCCGAGACGCTGATGGAGGCGCTGGAGGATGCCTTGCTCTCCGCCTACAAGAAGAGTCCCGGCGCGGCCAAGTACGCGCGCGTCGACCTCGACCGCAACACCGCCGACTTTCGCGTCTTCGAGCTGATCCTGCCGCCCGAGCTCGAGGAGAAGCTGCTCGCTCAGGTGGTCGAGGAGCAGGAGCAGGAGATCGACCCCGAGACCGGCGAGCTGCGCGAGCCCGAGGAGCCCGAGCTCGACCCCGAAATGCTCAAGCCCTACGAGGACCAGATCCAGTCGCGCGACGTCACCCCCGGCGACTTCGGCCGGATCGCCGCCCAGACCGCCAAGCAGGTGATCCTGCAGCGGATCCGCGAGGCCGAGCGCCAGATGATGTTCGACGAGTACCAGGACCGCGTCGGTGAGCTGATCACCGGGATCATCCAGCAGTCGGACAATCGCTACACGCTGGTCCAGCTGCGCGAGCGCGTCGAGGCGCTGCTGCCGCGCTCCGAGCAGGTCTGGAACGAGCGCTACGACCACGGGATGCGGGTCAAGGCAGTGATCACCGACGTCTCGGCCGAGGGCAAGGGCCCGAGCATCGTCGTCTCACGCCGCAGCCCGGAGCTGATCAAGGAGCTCTTCGAGCTCGAGGTGCCCGAGATCGCCGATGGCCTCGTCGAGATCGTCGGCGTCGCCCGCGAGCCCGGCTACCGCTCGAAGATCGCCGTGATCTCGCACGCCGACGGGGTCGACCCCGTCGGGGCCTGCGTCGGGCCGCGAGGCTCGCGGGTGCGGATGGTCGTCTCCGAGCTGCGCGGCGAGAAGATCGACATCATCCCCTACAACGAGGAGCCCGCCCGCTTCGTCGCCAAGGCGCTGTCGCCGGCGCGGGTGCGCGAGGTGCTCGTCGACGACGAGACCAAGGAGGCGACCGTCGTCGTCCCCGATGACCAGCTCTCGCTGGCGATCGGGCGCGAGGGTCAGAACGCCCGCCTCGCCGCCAAGCTCACCGGCTGGAAGGTCGACATCAAGTCGCAGACCGAGTTCTCCGAGGAGGACGAGATCGAGTTCGAGGGCGAGGCCGACGTCAGCGACGGCCGCTGCGCCGCCGTGCTGTCGGCCGGAAGGCGCTGTCCGAACGCCGCCCTGGACGGCTCGCGCTACTGCGGGCTGCCCCAGCACCAGGCGCTGAGCCGCTTCGCGACCAACCAGGTCACGGTGCTTGCGCCGCTCACCGACGAGGAGGTGGCGCTGCTCGCCGATCCGGACGCCGATCAGGGCGACATCTCGACCCTGGTCGAGCGTGCCGAGTCCGAGTTCTCAGAGCCCGAGGAGGGCGAGGACGCTGAGGAGGCGGAGGCGCCCGACGAGGAGGGGGAGGCCGACGAGGAGGAAGCGCCCGACGAGGAACCGCCCGCGGCCGAGGAGCCGGCCGAGCCCGCCGCCGAGGCAGCCGAGGAAGGCGGCGAGGAGACCGACGTCGGCGAGGAGGCCGAAGAGGAGGCCGAGGAGATCTCGAGCGACGACGAGGCGCCCGCCGCTGACGAGCCCGAGGCCGCCCAAGCCGACGGCCGGCCCGAGCCGGTCGAGGCCGAGGAACCAGCGGAGGCGCAGAGCTAGGTTTGGCAAAGAAGCGCGTTCACGAGATCGCCAAGCAGCAGGGACTGACGAGCAAGGAGGTCCTTGCCGCCCTGCAGGCCGCCGGCGTCGAAGCCAAGGCGGCCGCCTCCAGCGTCGAGGAGGATGTCGCGCTCAAGGCGCTGAAGTCAGCCAACGGTGGCGACGGCTCGACCCCCGCGACTACCCCTGCGAAAGCGGCGCCCAAGGGCAAGCCGGCGCAGAGCTCCGACGGTGGTGCCCAAACCGCCGCGCAGGGCCCCGCAAAGCCGCGACCGGTGCGCCCGGCCGGTGATGGAGCCGGCGGCGCCAAGTCAGGCGGGCGCAAGCGCCGGCGGGTCGTGATCGACTCGCAGGCCTCGCGCCGCGATCAGGCACCGCAGGCGCCCCCGGCCGAAGAGGAGGCCGAGGAGATCTCGAGCGACGACGAGGCG
>DAIRGH010000199.1:0-2077 GCA_036794585.1 Solirubrobacterales bacterium
GAGCGCACCATGCGCGCCACCGCGGGATCAGCGTCGACCAGCCGCGAGCGCGCGGCCGAGCTCGTCGACGAGGTCGTGCGCCGGGGCCGTGAGGCGCGTGACGAGCTGGCGCGGCGCAGCCAGGAGGCCGGCGCCGAGCTGGCGCGGCGCGGACAGGAGGCGACCGGCGAGGTCGGCAAGCGGATCGAGCTGCTCGAGCGCAGGCTCGCAGAGCTCGAACGACGTCTTGGCGCCGAGGCTCGAGGGGACGTCGAGACCGACCGCGGCACGAAGCCCCCGCCTCAATCTGAAGCTGAGGGTTAAGTGGCCGGGCGCCGGGTGGCGATCACCGGGATCTCGAGCACCTGGGGCGCCGAGCTGGCCCGCCGGCTCGAGCGCGATCCCGAGATCGAGTACATCGCGGGCATCGACAGCAGGCCGCCGCCGGTCGAGCTGGAGCGCACCGACTACATCGAGGCCGATCTGCGCAGCGCCGTCCTCTCGCGGCTTCTGCCGCCTACCCAGGTCGACACGGTCGTGCACTGCGGCATCCTCTGGTACCCCGAGCCCGGCCGGCCGCCGCAGATCCTGCACGAGATCAACGTCATCGGCACCCTGCAGCTGCTGGCGGCCTGCGAGCGCACCGAGACGCTGCGCCAGGTCGTCGTCCGGGGCTCGGCGGCGATCTACGGCTGCGAGGGCCCGGCGCCGTTCTTCTTCACCGAGGACCTTGCCCGCCGGGAGCCGCTGCGGACGCGGTTTCAGCGCGACATCTCCGAGCTCGAGGAGTACTTCGACAACTTCGCGCGCCGTCACCCGCAGCTTTCCTGCTGCATGCTGCGCTACCAGCCCGAGGTCGCGGCCGAGCTCGACAGCCCGCTGGTCCGCTATCTCACCCTGCCCGTGGTCCCGGTGCAGCTCGGCTTCGATCCGCGGCTGCAGCTGCTGCACGCCGACGACGCCACGGGCGCGCTCGAGGCGGCCGTGCGGCGGCCCGTGCGCGGTCCGGTCAACGTCGCCCCCGACGGGGCGATCTCGCTGAGCCGGATCCTGCGTCTCTGCGCTCGCCCGTCCCTGCCGCTGCCGGCGCCGCTGTTCGGGCCGCTGATCCAGCAGGTCAACCGGCGGCTGGGGGCCGGGGCGCTGATCGGCGACGGCGTGCGCCTTCTGCGTTACGGGCGCGGGGTCGACAACCGACGACTGCGCGAGGAGATCGGCTACGAGCCGCGCTACGACGCGGTCGCGGTGGTCCGCGACCTCGCCGAGAAGACCAAGGGCAGGCGGGTCGGGCCGCCCCTGGCGGCCGGGGCGCTGGCGGGCCGGCTGACCGGAATCGGTCCGTGAGCGAGGGCACCTCGCAGCAGTCGATCCGGCCCGAGGTGGTGGCCGACTTCCTGCGCAACCTCCGCGGCGGAGTCGAGGCGGGGCTGGATCCCCTCGCCGCGGCCCAGCAGGCGGCCGATTCGCTGCCAACCCGGCTGCACGACGCGCTGGAGGCGATCGTGCTGCGCCTGCAGGGCGAGTATCACGAGGACGAGTGGGGATTCGACGAGCAGTTCGCCGAAGCGGTGTTCCCGCTGTTCGAGTTCCTCTACGAGCGCTGGTGGCGGGTCCAGGTCGAGGGCACTCGCAACGTGCCGTCGCACGGTCGCGCCCTGCTGGTCGCCAATCACGCCGGGTCGCTGTTTCCGTTCGACGCGACGATGATCACGATGGCGATGATGAAGGAGCACCCGCTGCCCCGGTGGCCGCGGTTCATGGTCCTCGACTGGGCCTTCGTGCTGCCATTTCTCTCCAGCTTCATGCGCCGCTGTGGCGGGATTCCGGCGAGCCCCCACAACGCGATCCGGCTGCTCGAGCAGGACGAGCTCGTCAGCGTCTTCCCGGAAGGGGTCAAGGGAACCGGCAAGCCCTTTTCAGAGCGCTACCGGCTGCAGCGCTTCGGCCGCGGCGGCTTCGTCGAGATCGCGCTTCGCACCGGCGCTCCGATCGTCCCGGTGGCGGTGGTCGGCTCGGAGGAGATCTACCCGAAGATCGCCGACAGCCCGACGCTGGCGAGGGCGATCGGCGCGCCGTTCGTTCCGATCACGCCGACCTT
>DAIRGH010000108.1:0-9643 GCA_036794585.1 Solirubrobacterales bacterium
GCTCGGCGCCGGCGCGCTGGCGGCCGCCGGCATGCTGCGCCCAGGAGCGGCACTCGCCCAGTCGACCGATGCCGAGGTTCTGCGTGACTTCCTCGCCGAGGCGATTGGCCTCGAGCAGATCGCGGCGCTCGCGTATGCGATCGCGTCCCGCGCCGATGACACCAGCGGCGAGCTCAAGCGAACGCTCGAGCTCTTTCGGGACCAGGAGCAGGCGCACGCAAACGCCCTGCGCAGCGCGATCGACGAGCTCGGCTACGACCCACCCGAGCCGCCCGACTCGGCGACCGACACCACCGTGTTCGAGGACGTGGAGGGAATCGACGACGAGGCCTCCGAGCGACTTGTCGAGCTGCTCGAGGGCCTCGACGGCCTCGAGCGCTCCGAGCAGCGGCTCGACTACCTGGCCAAGCTCGAGCAGCGCCAGCTCGCGTACTACATCGGCGAAGGGCCAGGGCTCGACAGCGAGGACCTCTCGACGACCAGCGCCGAGATCGCCGGCTGTCAGGCCCAGCACCTGTACGTGCTGCGGCGCGAGCTCGGCGACAACCCCGCTGACGCCCTGGTCACCGCCGGCGAGGGCTCCGACGTCAGCACGAACCAGTGACAGACCGCCCGGTCTCGGCCACGCGCTCGGAGCTGATCCGCTGGATGGGAGTCCAGGACGCAAACCACGCCGGCTTCGTCCACGGTGGCGTCGTGATGAAGACCTGCGACGAGGCGGCGGCGATCGCAGCGATTCGCCACTGCGGCAGCCGGGTGGTGACTGCGGGCGTCGATCGGATGACCTTCACAGAGCCGGTCTACGTCGGCGAGCTGCTCTCATGCATGGCGAGCGTCAACGCGGCGTGGCGCACCTCGATGGAAGTCGGCGTCCGGGTGGAGGCCGAGGACCCACGCTCCGGTGAGCGCCGCCACACGTCGACCGCCTACATCACCATGGTCGCCATCGACGAGCACGGCAAGCCGATGCCCGTCCCCGGTCTTGTGGCCGAAAGCGACGCCGAGCAGCAGCGCCAGCGCGAGGCCGAGCTGCGTCGCGCCAACCGGCTCGCCGAGCGCGACCAGATCCTCGGCGGGCGCAAGAGCTAGGCCGGCCGCGCGACCAACCGCCGCAGGCGCACTGCGCCGACCGGCAGCCACCACAGCACCAGGCCGACCGGCAGCGCGACCGCGAGGTTGAGCGCGAAGCCGAGCGCGCCGACCACCAGCGCCACCGCCCAGTCGCGCGAGCGCTCGAGATCCCGCAGCAGGCCGATGTGCAACACCCCCGCCGCGGCGAGCAGGCCGGCCAGCACGGGCAGAGGAAATCCAGCGAGCAGCGCCGCAAGGCCGGCGCCGAGGCCGAGCGCGAGCACCAGCAGCGCCGCGCCCATCACCAGCGGAGCCCCGGCGGTGCGGGCCCCGAACGCGTAATGGGCGGTCATGCCGCCCGCGCCGTGACAGACCGGCATCCCGGCGATCGCGCCGGAGAAGAGATTTGCGAAGCCGAGCGTGGTCGCCAGCCGCCCCGGCAGCACCTTCGTCGCGGCGCGCCCGAAGTAGGTGCGCGCGACGTCGCTGGTGGCGATGCACGAGTTGGCGAACGTCAGCGGCACCTGCGGGATCACCAAGACCGTGAATGCGGTCAGGAAGGTCTCGGCGTCGAGCCGCGGCAGCTCGAGGCCCGACGGGCCGAAGCCGAGGTCGCCCCCGCCGCGCACCACGGCGACGAGCGCCGCGACCCCGACCAGCGCCAGTGCCACGGGGCGGCGCTTGAACGCGAGCGCCACGAGCGCGACGGCGACCGCCGCCAGCAGCAGCGTCGAGGACGCCGCCCCGTTGTCGGTGAACGCCGCCGGAGGGTCGTCGACCAGGCCCCACGCGATCCTCAGAAACAGCAGTCCGACGGTGAGCTGCACGCCGCGGATCAGCGGCTTCGGAAACGCCTTGGAGGCCAGGTCGATCAGGCCGCTGCGGCCGAGGCCGAGGAAGATCACGCCCATCAGCAGGGCGCCGGCGGCGACCTCGTTCGCACCCAGCCCCTGGGCGATCGCGATCGCCCCGAACGCCTTCAGCGGCTGCACGGGAACCGGGAGGCGGTAGACGGCTGCGACCGTCAGATAGAGCAGCGCGGCAGGCAGCAGCACGGCCGTCGCCGAAAGGCCGTTGTCGACGATCAGCGCGATCGCGATCGGAACGAGGACCCCGACGTCGGCGACCGCGCCGGCAAGCTCGCGGCGGTCGATGCGCATGCTGCTCTGTCTAGTTGCCAAGCGCGTCCTTTGCAAACGACCTGCCCAGCGGGTCACCGATCCCACCACCGCTCTACCCTGACCGGGCTATGGCCCGCAAAGGCGAAATGCGCAAGCTGGCGATCGTGCCCGCCTACAACGAGACCGGAATGGTGGGGCGCGTCGTGCGCGACATCGAACGCAACGCGCCCGGCTTCGACGTGCTCGTCGTCGACGACGGTTCGACCGATCAGACCGCCGCCGAGGCGGAGAGAGAGGGCGCGGTGGTGATCCGCCATCCCTACAACCTGGGCATCGGCGGCGCGATGCAATCCGGCTACAAGTACGCGCTCAAGCACGACTACGACGTCGCCGTGCAGATCGACGGCGACGGCCAGCACAAGTCCGAGTATGTGCCGGAGCTGCTCGCCGCGTTGGAGACCGGCGACGCGCCGGCCGACATGGTCTACGGCAGCCGCTTTCGCGGCGACCCCGGCTACAAGGTGCCGTTCGGCCGCCGGCTCGGCAACATGATCTTCTCGCTGGTGCTGAGCGTGATCACTCGCCAGAAGATCACCGACCCGACCTCGGGCTTCCGGATGACCAACCGGCGCGGGATCGAGCTCTTCGCCCGCGACTACCCGCACGACTACCCCGAGGTCGAGGCGCTCCTGATGCTGCACGCACACCATCTGCGCATCCACGAGGTCCACGTGCGGATGAACGCGCGCGGCTTTGGGCGCAGCTCGATCGACTATCCCCGCAGCGCCTACTACATGGTCAAGGTGCTGCTGGCGCTGTTCGTCGGCCTGTTCCGGCGCCGGCCCACCCCGGTCGAGGCGGCCGGTGAATCCGAGCCGGGCGTCGGCCCGCCGGTCGAGGTCTGAGATGCGCCTGCGCTTGACGGTCCTGCTGGCCGTGGCGTTCGCGGCGTGCGCCACCTCGGCCGCTGCGCACCAGATTCCCGTCACCAGCACCGAGGAGCGGGGTCCGGGAACCCTGGGCAACGCAATCCTCAACGCGGGGGTCGGCGACACGATCGAGGTGCCGCCCGGCGAGTACCCGCTGACCGAAGGCGAGACCCTGCTCGCCCAACACAACGTGATCCGCGGCGCCGGCATCGGCGAGACGACGATCGTGCCCACCGGCGGCGGCGACGCGGTCGAGCAGGGCGTGAACGTGATCGACGCCACCGTGGCGCCCGCCGAGAACCCCGACGACGAGCGAGGCGAGACCAAGATCGAGACGAAGGTGCAGATCGTCGCCTTGATCGTCACCGTGGCGCTCTTCCTGCTGGTGCTCGAGCTCGTGCGCCGCCGGCGACTGGCCGAGCGCTACGCGCTGCTGTGGCTTGCCGCCGCTTTCGCGCTCCTCGTGCTGGCGATCTGGACCCAGGGGCTGGAGGTGCTGGCCGACGCGATGGGGATCGCGGAGCCCGCGAATGCGATCTTCATCCTCGCCTTCGGAGTGATCTTCTTCCTGCTTCTGCACTTCTCGGTCGCCACCTCGCGGCTCGCCGAGGAGACGAAGATCCTCGCCCAGGAGACCGCTCGGCTGGAGCTCGAGCTGCGCGCCGCCCGCGGCGAGCTGCCGGGCAGAAACGGCGACTCAGGCGTCGCCGAGAAGCCGCAGCACGACCCGCCAGTAGGCACGCAGGACAGCGGCTAGCGGCCGCGAGCGCCCCGCCGCGCCGAGGTAGGCGGAGCCGAGCTCGGGCGTGAGCGCGCGCGCGAACTCGGCCGCGCTCACCGTCCGCCTGGCCTGAATCTCGCGCCGCTGGGCCAGCAGCCGCGGCAGCGCGACGATGGTCGCGCCCCAGGCGCGCAGCTTCTGCGGCAACCAGCCGCCCGCCGCGGCGACGAACACCAGCGCCAGCTCGCTCGCGAGCAGGGCCGGGAAGATCAGCGCCAGAAGCGCCCCGGGGTAGGTGCGAATCACGGTCGCCCAACGGTTTCGCTCCAGCAGCCGCCACTTGTGCTTGCCCTTGGCGAACTCATAGTCATGCTCGACGCGAGCGTCGTCGGCGACCCCGAGCCGCCCGCCGGTCAGGCGCAGCCGCAGCGAGAGGTCGACGTCCTCGTGGTAGAGGAAGAACTCGCCGGGCATTCCGCCGAGCTCGAGATAGCGCTCGCGGGCGAGGACGAGACAGGCGCCCGAGACGAACCCCGGCTCGGTCTGTGGCTCGTCGCCGGCCCAGGCGATGCCGGTGAAGTGAACGACCCCGCCGCGGGTGTTGATGGTGCGTCCGTTGTCGGAGGTGACCAGCGCCTGCCAGGCGGCCCAACCCCGGTTCTCGGCAGCCGGGCGTTCGATCGCCTCGCGCCAGCCGGGCTGCGGCACGGCGTCGGGATTGAGCAGGCAGAGCAGCTCGCACGCCGCCGCCTCGGCGCCGCGGTTGCACGCGGCCGGAAAGCCGAGATTGGCCCCAGTCTCGATCACGGTCGCGCCCGGCGAGGCATCGCGGACCGCCGCCGGCGTGCCGTCCGAGGAGCCGTTGTCGACCACGATCAGCTCATCGCCGGCGGCCAACTGCTCGCCCAGCGCACGCAGGGTCGGGCCCAGCGTCGAGCGCGAATCATGGGCGACGATGACGACAGAGAGGCTGGGCATGCAAAAGGCCGCGTCCAACGCACAGGCGCGCGCTAAGGGAAACGTAGCTGGGCTCCGATGGAGACCGGTAGGGATCAATGAAGTCGCGCCTGTATTCACAGTGCGTGCGGGCGTCGGCGATCGCCTTGCTCGCCGGGCTCGCCGCCACCGTCAGCCTCGCGGTCGCCCCGTCGACCGCCCACGCCCAGTTCGGCTTCGGGGCGATCTCGGGCACGGTCAACGGCCAGGGTGGGCCGCTCGAGGGCGCGACCGTGACCGCCTTCCCGGCGGGCGGTGGCCCCGAGGCCGGTCACACGACCTCCCACGCCGACGGCACCTACACGATCGTGCCGCTGCCCGTCGGCAACTACAAGGTCCGCTTCGACGCCCCCAGCTACGTGACCGAGTTCTACGACGATGCCCCGGACTTCGCCTCCGGGGATCCGGTCACCGTGACGGCCTTTGCGACCACGCCGGGCATCGACGCGACGCTCACTCCCGAAGCGACGATCTCGGGCACGGTCACGGACGAGGGCGCCCAGGCGCTCGGCGGCATCTGCGTGTCGGCGAGCCCGCAGGGAGGCGGCATCCCGGCCCCCGACCCCGTGACCACCGACCTGACCGGCACATACACGATCCCCACCCTGCTCGCCGGCAGCTACGCGATCGCGTTCGATCCCTGTGACTCGCCCCACAACGTGCTCGGCGAGTGGTACGACGACAAGCCCTCCGAGCTGCTCGCCGATCCGATCACGGTGACCGCGGGCGAGGACCAAACCGGCGTCGACGCCGAGCTCGCCACCGGCGGATCGATCTCCGGCACGGTCCTCGACTCCGACGCACAGCCGGCGGAGTTCGCCCAGATCAACGTCCGGACCACGCTCGGCGTGATCGAGACCGCGATCGCCGCCTCCGACGGCACCTACACCGTCGGCCAGCTGACCACCGACACGTACAAGGTCGAGTTCGTGCCGCCCCCGGGCTCGCTCGACCTGCTCGAGTTCTACGACGACCAGCCCGACGAGGCGAGCGCGACCCCGGTGGTGGTGACCGCGGGAGCGGACACGCCCGGCATCGACGCCGACCTCGATCCCGACACCATCCCGCCGGTGGTGACGATCGACAGCGGCCCGTCAGGACCCACTCAGCAGTCGACCCCGACCTTCACCTTCTCGACCGAGGCCGGGGTGACGCTGGAGTGCTCGATCGACACGGGCACGGCGAGCTACGGGCCCTGCTCGGGCGATCCCACCAGCCACACCGCGTCGAGCACGCTGGCCGACGGCCCCTACACCTTCCGCGTCCGGGCGATGGACCCGACGGGCAACATCGGCGAGGCGGCTCAAGACTTCACCGTTGACACTCAACCGCCCTCGGTCACCATCACGGGAGGCCCCACCGGGCCGACCGGGTTGACCACGCCGACCTTCACGTTCAGCTCCCCGTACGACGAGTACGAGGAGTCCGCGCCGGGCTTCGACTGCGCGATCGATCCCGCCGGCGATCCGACGCCCGACTACGGCGTCTGTACAACGTCGGCAAGTCATACCGCGGCGCCGCTCGCCGACGGCGACTACGTGTTCCGAGTCCGGGCAACCGATGCGGCGACCAACTCGGCGGTCGCCCAGCGCGCTTTCAGCATCGACAGCGACGGGCCGAACATCTCGATCACCAGCGGCGCCTCGGGCCCCACCAACGACGCGACGCCCAGCTTCGGGTTCAATGCAAGCCACGGCACCCTGGAGTGCGCGATCGACCCGCCTGCCGCGCCCGTGCCGAGCTACGGCCCGTGCTCCGACGCGGCCAGCCACACTCCCTCCTCGCTCGCCGACGGCGACTACGTGTTCCGGGTGCGCGCCACCGACGACGTCTTGAACTCCAACACCGACCAGCGCAGCTTCACCATCGACACCGTCGCGCCGGCGGTCAGCGTCACCGGCGGGCCCAGCGGGGCGACCGGCGACAACACGCCGAGCTTCGACTTCACCACCGACGGAAGCGCCGTGCAGTGCGCGATCGACCCGGCGGGTGACCCCTCGCCCGACTACGGCGCCTGCACCGACGGCAACGGCCACGACGCATCCACGCTCGCCGACGGCGACTACGTGTTCCGGGTGCAAGCCGCCGACGCGGCCGGCAACTCGGCCACCGACCAGCGCTCGTTCACGGTCGACACCGGGATCACGCTGACCATCGTCTCGGGGCCGAGCGGCCCGACCAACGACGCCACCCCGACCTTCGGGTTCAACGCCGAGGCCGGCGCCTCGGTCGAGTGCTCGATCGACACCGGCACCGCCAGCTACGGCCCCTGCTCGTCGGGTTCGGACCACACGCCCGCTGCGCTCGCCAACGGCAGCTACACCTTCCGGGTCCGCGCCACCGATGCGGCAACCAACAGCATCGTCGACACGCGCGGCTTCAGCGTCGACACGGTCGCGCCGACCGTCTCGATCACCAGCGGCCCGAGCGGCGAGACGACCAACCCGACGCCGACCTTCACCTTCGACGCCGAGGCTGGCGCGGCGGTGCAGTGCTCGCTCGACACGGGCAGCGCCGCGTTCGGCCCCTGCTCGTCGGGCTCGAGCCACACTCCGTCGGCCCCGCTCGTCGACGGTGCTTATGTCTTCCGGGTCCGCGCCAGCGACTCGGCGAGCAACGCGGCGACCGCGACCCGCAGCTTCGAGCTCGACGCCCCGACCGCACCGCCGCCCCCGCCCGACACGACGCCGCCGACGATCGAGATCACCGACGGCCCGAAGGGCAAGACCAAGGACAAGACGCCCACCTTCGAGTTCCACTCCAACGACACCTTCGCCACCTTCAGCTGCAAGGTCGACAAGGGCGCGGCCTTCACCTGCGACTCGCCGGCGACGCTGAAGAAGCAGAAGCCTGGCAAGCACACCTTCTCGGTCACGGCGACCGACCGCTCCGGCAACCAGAGCGCCCCGGCCTCGCAGGCCTTCACCGTCAAGAAGAAGAAAAAGAAGAAGGGGAAGTAGGCGCCAGCTCGTCGAGCAGCGCGCGCACCCGCCGCTCGATCGCGTCGCGGATCAGGCGCACCGACTCGAGGTCCTTGCCCGCCGGGTCCTCGAGCTCCCAGTCCTCGTAGCGCTTGCCCGGATAGATCGGGCAGGCGTCGCCGCACCCCATCGTGATCACGACGTCGGCCGCGCGCACGAACTCGTCGTTGAGCGGCTTCGGCAGCTCCTGCGACAGGTCGACGCCCACCTCCCGCATCGCCGCCACGGCCGCGGGGTTGATCGCCTCGGCGGGTTCGGAGCCCGCGCTGCGGACCGAGACGCGGTCGCCCCCCAGCTTGCTGAGCAGTCCCGCCGCCATCTGGCTGCGGCCGGCGTTGTGGACGCAGACGAAGAGGACCTCGGGTTGCCTGGCAGCCGACTCCACCGGTGCAGCCTACTCCATTGACAAGCGCTGGTTAAATCGATATATGTATATATAGATGTCCGCCGATCTCCAGCTGGCGCCGAAGCAGAAGCGACCCAAGGGGGTCGCCTGCTGCGAGCCCGTGGTCTATCCGGACATCGAGCGCGATCAGGCCGAGCGGATGGCTGCAGTCGCCAAGGCGCTCGGCGACCCGATCCGGATGCAGCTCGTCGACGTGCTGTCCAAGCACGCGGGCAAGGTCTGCGTCTGCGAGCTGGTCCCCCTGTTCGACCTCTCCCAGCCGACCGTCTCACACCACCTCAAGGTCCTGCGCGAGGCCGGGATCGTCGGCTCCGAGCGCGAGGGCCTTTGGGCCTACTACTACGTCAACCCCGAGACGCTGAAGGAGCTGAGCGAATGGTTGAGCTGACCACCGAGAGCGAGATCCGCGAGGCCGTGCGCGAGCGGTACGCCGCCGCGGCGCGAAATGCCCGCGAGACCGATGGCGGCTGCTGCGGCTCGACGGCGAGCCCGTGGGGATGCGGCAATCCGGTCGCGGTCGCCGAGCTCCACGACGGCGAGAACGTGCTCGACCTGGGCTCGGGCGATGGGACCGAGGTCCTGCGATCCGCCCAGAGGGTTGCGCCTCATGGGCGCGCATACGGCCTTGACATGACCGACGAGATGCTGGTGCTCGCGCGCGAGAAACAGCGCGACGCCGGCATCGAGAACGCGGAGTTCCTCAAGGGGACGATCGAGGACGTGCCCCTGCCCGACGACGCCGTCGACGTCGTGATCTCCAACTGCGTGATCAACCTCTCCGCCGACAAGTCGCGCGTGTTTGCCGAGGCGGCCCGCGTGCTGCGCCCCGGCGGTCGCTTCGCCGTCACCGACATCCTCGCCGACCGGGACATGGACGGGGAGACGCGCACCGACATGGCCGAGTGGACCGGCTGTATCGCGGGCGCGCTGACGGCGGACGAATTCGAACGCGGTCTTGCCGAGGCCGGCTTCAGCGAGATCGAGATCCGCGAGACGCACCGGGTCCACGAGCACGCCGGCTCGGCGATCATCCGGGCGACCGTTCCGGAGCGTCGATGACCGCCGCCGCGATCGCCTGCACGCTTGACGCCGTCGAGGCGGCGGAGCGGGTCGAGCAGGCCCGCGAGCTCGTCGCCGAATCGCTGATCGACTCGGCACTGACAGACGACGGGGCAGCGATGCGCTTCCGCTCCGGGGCCGAGGGCGCACTCAACGCGCTGATCGCGGCCGAGTCGCAGTGCTGCGGGTTCCTGCGCTTCGACCTGCGCCGCAAGGACGGCGCCCTCTCGCTGACGGTCGATGGCCCCGCCGAAGCGCGGCCGATCATCCTCGAGCTCTTCGGCCTGGCGGCCTAGCCTCGAACAAGCCGGCGAGCGGACTCGAACCGCTGACCCCTTCATTACGAGTGAAGTGCTCTA
>DAIRGH010000109.1:0-9631 GCA_036794585.1 Solirubrobacterales bacterium
TGGGCGCCGACGCCGCGGCCGCGCCGATTGCCGAGCCGGAGCCACCGCGGCTCGTCGAGGCGCCACCTCCCGCACCCCAGCCGCAGCCCCCTCCGGTCGAGTCCGAGCCCCAGCGCGAGGCGCTGCTGGGCGAGCTCGAGCGCGCGGAGGAGGCCCTGCGCAGCCACCAGGCGCAGGAGCAGGAGCTGAGCCGCGAGTTGGCCGAGACGGAGAGCCGCCTCTCCGAGACCCAGCGACGGATGGCAGAGGCGCTCGAGCGCGCGACCGAGAAGCTTGGTGAGGTCGAGAACCGCGCCGCGGAGGCCGAGGAGCGGGCCGAGCGGGCCGAGCGCCTCGCCCTGGTGCGCGCCGACGAGGCCGAACGGGCCGACCGCCTGCGCGGGATGCTGGACCGGATCGCGCAGGCCGAGCGCCGTGCCAGCTCCGCCGAGGAGCGCGCGCGCGAGGCGGTCGAGAAGATCTCAGAGCCGCTGCCGGCGATCGACACCGAGTCGATCTTCGGCGCCGAGGAGGAACAGCAGCCTTCCCCGAGTCCCTACTCGGGTGCCCCTTCAGCCCCGCCCGCCGGTCAGGTCTCGATCAACAGCGCCACGGCGGAGGATCTGGTGGCGGTCGGGCTCTCGACCACCCAGGCCGGACGCCTGCTCGCCCACCGCGAGCGCGCCGGCGGCTTCGGCTCGCTCGACGAGCTCGACGAGGTGCCCGGCATCCCTCCCGAGTTCCTGACCGAGCTCAAGGCCAGGGTCCGGCTCTAGCCGCCCGGTCTAGGCAGCGCTCTCGCGGAGGTTGTCTGCGAACTCATCCAGCCAGAGCGTCCTCCACTCCGCGTGCGGGACCCTGCTCATGCGCCCGCTGGTCCGTAGGTTCCAGGCGACTCTTTCTGAGGCCGCTGCGAGTTGGGCATCACTCATCTCCCTCGCCGCGGTCGCACCGCGCTCAACGAGGTCGGCCCGGAGCCGCTCCATCTCCTCCTTGATCGAGCGGATGCGCTCGCGGTTGGGCTCGGCCTGCCACTTCTTCTCGATCTCATCGGCCGAGGGCAGAGCCAGATAGGTCCTTTGCCAGCGTTGTCTCCACTCGAGATACGCGTTCTCCATGTTGATGTTGGTGTCCAAGAGCACGACGGCGATAGGGCCGAGCGCGAGCTTGAGACCGAAGTAGTCATCGCCGTCATTCGTGCTCAGGCTGGCTCCCTCAAAGAGCCGTTCGTCAACGATGAACACTCCGCACGGCTGGTCCGGATCCGGCCAGTTGAGGGCGAAGCAGTGCACACTGGGGAGATCCTCGTTAGCGGGAAGCGCCCTGAGGAACCCGATCTGCTCGGTCAGCCGCGATCTGTATCCAGGACTGAGCTGCTGCTGGCGTGGATCGATGATTGCCATTGCGACCGGGCGTCTGCACTGCTCCAGTGCGCGCAGATACTCGGCAGCAGCAGCCCAGTCCTCGCTCTCACCCGGTGGGGTTCGGTACTCGGCTGGAAGGCCATGCACGCCGGTCCTATGGGTCATCCTGGCAGAACGATACGAGCGTCAGAGGAGTACCGCTTTGGACGAAAGCGGGCAATAAGCATCGCGGCTCGAGAACAGCTCAACTGACCTCGATTGGCGACTTATGGGTCGTATAGACCCGAAACTCGCCATCGGCGGGCGTTCGTTGGCGAGTTTTGTGCGCTAGCGAGACTCCCCCTTAGAGCCCGTACTCCTCCAGCAGCTTCAGCCAGACCTCGCTGCGGGTGGGAAACACCGGCACGGAGTGCCAGATGCGATCGAGCGGCACCTCGGCGACGATCGCGATCGTCGCCGCGTGGATCGACTCGGCCGTCTCGGGGCCGACGAAGGTGGCGCCGACGATCACCCGCCGGTCCTCGTCGACCACAAGCCTGCTGGTCCCGGGCGCGTTGCGCCCGCGGAAGCTCGCCCCCGCGTTCGCAGAGGTGGCGACGTCGACCGCGCGCACCTTCATGCCGCGCTCCTCGGCCTTCGCCACAGTCAGCCCGGCGGCCGCCACCTGCGGCTCGGTGAAGACCACCCGCGGCGGGCCCAGCTCCTCAGCCGTCGCCGGCTCGGTCGGCTTGTCGAGGATCGTGTCCGCGGCGATCCGCGCCTGGTACTTGCCCATGTGGGTCAGCAGCGCCCGTCCGTTGATGTCACCGATCGCGTACAGCCAGGGCGAGCCGCCGACGCGCAGCCGGTCGTCAGTGTCCAGGTAGCCGCCGGGCTCGACCCCGGCCGTCTCGAGGCCGATGTCGTCGGTGCGTGGCCGGCGCCCGACCGCGACCAGCAGCTCGTCGCCGCGCAGCTCCTCTCCGCCCTCGAGCGACAGGGTCACCTGCCCACCGGCGCCGCGCGACGCGGCGGTCGCCTTCGCCCCGAGGTGCAGCTCGACCCCGCTGCGCTCGAGCCCGGCGGCGACCTCTTCGGAGGCGAACGGCTCCTCGCCGGCCAGCACCCTGTCCTCCGCCTCTACGATCGCGACGCTGGCGCCCAGGCTCGCCCATGCCTGCGCCATCTCGACGCCGACCACCCCGCCGCCGAGGATCAGCAGGCGATCGGGGACCTGCTCGGCGGTGGTCGCCTCGCGGTTCGTCCACGGCCGCGCCTCCGCCAGCCCGTCGATCGGGGGCACCGCGGCCACCGTGCCGGTGGCGAGCACCACCGCGCGCCGGGCGCGGAGCGTCTCGGCGCCCGCGACGACGGTGCGCTCACCCTCCAGGGCGCCGCGCGAGCGGACCAGCTCGACGCCGCGCTGCTCGAGCCACGGAAGCTGGCTGGAGTCGTCGCGGTCGTGGATCACCTCGTCGCGGCGGCGCAGCACCAGCTCCGGGTCCAGCGAGCCGCGGACCATCTCGCGGACTCCCGGGACCCGGTCGATCTCGGCCAGCAGCTCGCCCGGTCGCAGCAGCGCCTTCGACGGCATGCACGCCCAGTAGGAGCACTCGCCGCCGACGAGCTGCTGCTCGACCAGCGCCACGTCGAGCCCGCCCTCTGCCAGGCGTCCCGCGCACACCTCGCCGGCGGGTCCGGCGCCGACCACGATCGCGTCGAACTCGCGCTCAGCCATACGCGTGAGCCCTTACCCGCGAACCGGTTCGGGTAGAACCTGTCCGATGGCCGCCAAGGCCGACAAGCTGCGCGAGTACCGCAAGAAGCGCTCGCTCCAGGAGACGCCGGAGCCATCCGGCGAGGTCGGGGAGGGCGCGGCGTCGCAGGGACGGTTCGTGATCCAGGAGCATCACGCTACCCGGCTGCACTGGGACCTGCGCTTGGAGCACGACGGCGTGCTCGCCTCGTGGGCGTTGCCGCGCGGCGTCCCGGAGGACCCGGCCGACAACCGGCTCGCGGTCCACACCGAGGACCACCCGCTCGAGTACCTGGACTTCCACGGCGAGATCCCGGCCGGCCAGTACGGGGCCGGCCAGATGACGATCTGGGACCGGGGCACCTACAAGGCCGAGAAGTGGGAGGAGAAGAAGATCGTCGCGAGCTTCAATGGCGAGCGCATGCGCGGCCGCTACGCGCTCTTTCAGACTCGCGGCACGGACTGGATGATCCACCGGATGGACCCGCCCGAGCCGGGGCGCGAGCCGATGCCGCGCTCGATCGAGCCGATGAAGGCGACCCTGGCCAAGCTCCCGGCCGACGAGGGCAAGTGGGCGTACGAGGTCAAGTGGGACGGGGTGCGGGCGATCGCCTATTGCGAGCCGGGTCACATCGTGCTCGAGAGTCGCAACCTGCGCGACATCACCAAGGGCTATCCCGAGGTGCGCAAGATCGTCGAGCCGCTGGGTGGCCACAGCGCGGTGCTCGACGGAGAGCTGGTCACCTTCGACGAGCAGGGCCGGCCGAGCTTTCAACGCCTTCAGCGGCGCATGCACCTGGCCTCGGAGTCCGAGATCCGCCGCCGCGCGACCGAGATCCCGGTCGTCTACATGATCTTCGACCTGCTCTACCTCGACGGCGACTCGCTGTTTTCCGAGCCCTACGAGAGCCGGCGGGCCGCGCTCGAGCAGCTCGAGCTCGAAGGGCCGGCCTGGCAGTCGCCCGCCTATCACCGCGGCGACGGCGAGGCACTGCTGGCGGCAAGCCGCGAGCGCGGGCTCGAGGGCATCGTCGCCAAGCGGCTCGGCAGCCCGTACGTGCCCGGCCGGCGCAGCCGCGACTGGCTCAAGGTCAAGAACGTGCGCAGCCAGGAGGTTGTGATCGGCGGCTGGCTGCCTGGCAAGGGCCGGCGCGAGGGAGAGCTGGGAGCGCTGCTGGCCGGCTACTACGAAGACGAGGACGGCGAGCGGCGGCTGCGCTATGCGGGCAAGGTCGGCACCGGCTTTTCCGAAGCCGACCTGCGGCTGCTGCGCGAGCGCCTCGCGCCGCTGGAGCGCTCAGACAGCCCGTTCGATGGCCGCCAGCCGCAGAAGGGATCGAGGTTCGCTGAGCCCGAGCTCGTCGCCCAGGTCGAGTTCAGCGAGTGGACGAACGCCGGGACGCTTCGCCACCCCTCCTACCAGGGGCTGCGCGACGACAAGCCGGCGTCGGAGGTGATCCGCGAGGAGCCCGCCGGGTAAGTTCAGCCCGGGGGCGGACCCGCGTAGCGCGGCAGCCCGTCGTCGGGAATCGGCTCCCACGCGGCCGCCGAGGCGACGTGCTGGCGCCACTCCGGGCGGATGCCCGGGTCGGCGTCGAGCACGCCGAGCCTGACCGACATCACCTGCGGGTCCGCCTGGCTGCGGCTGAACAGGCTCGAGCCGCACTGTGAGCAGAAGAGTTTCGCGAAGCCGTCCGCGGGAACCCAGGCGCGGACCAGCTCCTCGCCGGCGACGTAGCTGAGGGCACCGGCGTCGAAGCGCGCCTGCACCGAGGAGCCGGTGCCGGTGCGGCGCTGACAGCGGGTGCAGTGGCAGTAGCGGGCGCTGTGCAAGGAGCCGTCGATCTGAAACCGCACGCCCCCGCACAGGCAGGCGCCCGTGAACGGCTCAGACATCGTCGAAATCCTTCTCGAGGAAGGTTTCGGCGACTCCGACTGCGAGCGCGGCCGCGAGGCCCAGGTAGACGACCGCGACCAGGACCCGGGTCCGGGTCGGGATCGCGTGGAACGCGCGGCTCTCCGGCGTGTTGCGGGCCTTCCAGCGCCGCCAGCTCTCATAGCCGCCGAGCAGCAGGATCAGGATCAGGATCGGGTTCGGGAAGATGAAGGTGAGCGCGACCAGCCCCGCGTAGCCGGCGAACCAGACCCAGGGGGAGAGCGCCGCCATCGCCCGGCCACCGTCGAGCGGCAGCACCGGCAGCAGGTTGAAGAGGTTGAGGAAGAAGCCGACGTAGGCCAGCGCCTGCCAGAACTCCTCCCCGGTCGCCAGCCAGATCGCCAGCGGCACGAGCGAGGCAATCGAGCCGAGCACGGGCCCGGCGAGGCCGACGCGCGCCTCGGCGGCGGCGTCGTCGCCCAGCGACTTTGCCGCCACGACCGCGCCCAGGAAGGGGATGAACATCGGCGCCGACGCCTCGATCCCCTCGCGGCGCAGCTGGATCACGTGTCCCATCTCGTGCACCAGCAGCAGGAGCACGAAGCCGACCGCGAACTTCCACCCCCAGATCAACGCGTAGGCGGCGATCGAGACGAGCATCGTCGCCGAGGTGGTCAGCACCTTCAGCTTCGGCAGCAGCAGCAGGATCGCCTTCAGCTTGGTCGCCAGCAGCAGCGCTCCCGCGGCGATCGGCCCTCCGTACTTCTTCAGCCGCTCGCGCCAGTCGCCGCGGCCCGAGCCGGGGTGGATCGGCTCGTATTCGCGCTCAGGTGGGGGCGGCGGCGGCGCGGGCGCCGGCTCCCAGGCTCTCGGTGGTCCTTCGCTCATGGTCCCAATGAGGATAGGACGCGGGTATCCTGTGTCCTCGACATAGCACGGGGCCGAATTGGATTCGACGTGGTCTTTCGTGCGAACGGTTGCAGGCCGAGGTTGCCGGAGGCCTCGTAAAACACCGGCAAAAAACCATAATTGCGGACCATGAGTTCGCCCTCGCCGCTTAGTTAGTAGCTAAGCGATGAGCGTCGGCCCGTCCTCGGCCCGTGGGATGGGGTTCCGGCGTCAACAACGGGCTCGCCCGGAAGGCTCGCCTTCACCGACCGGGGACACCTTTGAAGGCTTTGCTCCGCGTAGTGCCCGTCGGCGCGGACCCCGCGGAGCGAGATTCAAGCGCCGGCTAAGCCTGTAGACGCCATTCGTTTCGTGGCCGCGGACGGGGCTTCGACGCCCCCGGCTCCATCAAATCCGATGCGTGCGGCCTGATTCGGGAGAATCGGTGGATGGGCACGGAGATCTCGCAGGCGGACAAGGGCATGGCGTTTCGGAGCCTGCACGAGGGGGCGCCGTTCGTGATCCCGAACCCATGGGACGCCGGCTCGGCGAAGGTCTTTGCGGCGCTCGGGTTCCAGGCGCTGGCGACGACGAGCTCGGGCTTTGCCTTCACGCTCGGGCGACAGGACGGCGACGCCACCCTCGATGAGGTCGTCGAGCACACCCGTGCGCTCGATGCGGCGACCGGCCTTCCCGTTTCAGTCGACCTCGAGAACGGCTACGGGCCCGATCCCGAGGACGCCGCACGGGCGATCTCTCGGGTGGCCGAGGCGGGAGCCGTGGGCGGCTCGATCGAGGACTACGACCCCGATCGCGGCATCTACGGACTAGAGCATGCAACCGAACGCGTGGCCGCGGCCGTCGAAGCGGCCCGCCGGCTCGACTTTCCGTTTACGGTGACGGCGCGCGCCGAGACCTACATCCGGGGCAATCCCGACCTCGACGAAACGATCGCTCGCCTCCAGGCGTACGAGCGCGCGGGGGCGGACGTGCTCTACGCGCCGAGAATTCCCGGCGCCGGCGAGATCCGGGCGATTCGCGACGCGACGTCGAAGCCGCTCAACGTCCTCACAGGTCCGGGCCTCCCCGTGGCCGAGATCGTCGAGGCCGGCGCTCAGCGCATCAGCGTCGGTGGCCGCCTCGCCTGGGTCGCGATCAACTCGATGGCGGCCGAAGCCGTGAAGCTGCGTGACGGTGGCGAGTTCTCCTCGCTCGCGGACCCGGCTCAGATCATCGAGTGGCTCTCGGCCTGAGTCGCGTCATAACATGGGGCCGATGCGCCGGGGAGTCGCAGCGATCGCCGTCAGCGCGCTGTTCCTTGCGCCGCTCGTCATCCTCGTCTTCGGCTCGCTGCGCGCACCGGGGCTCTCGCCACCTGACGGCTTGGAGATCCTCCCCGCCGATCCGACCACGGCGAGCTTCGAGCGCGCCTTCGACCTGGTTCCGCTCGGCCGCCAGCTCTTCAACTCGGTGATCGTCGCCGCGATCGCGGTTCCGCTGACGGTGCTCACCGCCTCGTGGGCGGGCTTCGCGATCACCCGGCTCGAGCCGCGGACCCGGCGGTTCGTGATCGGCGTCTCGCTGGTCGTGCTGGTGATTCCGCTCTCGGCGCTCTGGGTGCCGCGCTTTGCGATGTTCCGCGAGCTCGGCGTGATCGACACCTACGTGCCCCTGATCGCCCCGGCCCTGCTGGGCACGACGCCGTTCTACGTGCTCCTCTACTACTGGAGTTACAGGCGGGTGCCGACCGACCTGGTCGACGCCGCCCGGCTCGAAGGGCTCGGCCCGTTCGCGATCTGGCGCCGGATCGCCTCGCCGCTGGTGCGACCGACCACCTTCGCGGTGGCCGCGCTGGCCTTTGTCTTTCACTGGAGCAACTTCGTCGACCCGCTGCTCTACCTCTTCAGCCCGGAGAACTTCACCCTGCCGCTGGGGCTCAGCGCGCTCAAGGGCCTCGGACCCACCGACTTCTCGGTGCTCCTCGCCGGCGCCCTGTTCGCGACGATCCCCGCCGTGGTCGTGTTCGCGCTCGTGCAGGGGCAGTTCCTCCGCGGCACCCGGCTCGCAGGATGGCTCGGCCGATGAGCCGGTTCGCCGTCTGCGCGTACGCCGCCCTGCTGGCGCTCGCCGGCTGTGGCGGCGACGACGATTCCGGCAGCGGCCCGGTCTCGTTTCAGCTCTTCGGCGATCCGGAGGAGCTTCAGGTCTACCGCGACCTGGTTGCGGCGTATGAGGAGGAGACCGGCGAGGAGGTCGAGATGATCGAGGTCGCCGACCGCGAGGCGCATCTGCAGAAGCTCACGACCTCGTTCGCCGGCGGCTCGCCGCCCGATGTCTTCCTCGTCAACTATCGCAACTACGGCGGGTACGCCGATCGCGGCGTCCTCGATCCGGTCGAGCCCCGGCTCGAGGCGAGCGAGGAGGTCGAGCGCGGGCAGTTCTATCCCCAGCCGATGGAGGCGTTCACCTTCGACGGCGAGCTTCAGTGCATGCCGCAGAACGCCTCGAGCCTGGTCGTCTACTACAACCGCGACCTGTTCGAGGAGGTCGGGCTTCCGGAGCCCGCGCCGGACTGGAGCTACGCCGAGTTCAGGGCCACGGCTGTGGAGCTGACCACGCCCGAGCACGATGGCCTCGGCGTCGAGCCGGGAGTGGTGAGGGTCGCTCCCTTCGTCTGGTCGGCCGGCGGTGAGCTGGTCGACGACGAAACCGCGCCCACCACGTTCACCCTCGGCAGCGAGGCTTCCCGGGCCGGCCTCGAGGCGTTCCTCGACCTGGCCCAGTTCGGGCCCAGCCACCAGGAGTTCGAGGCGAAGCCGCCCGAGGAGCGCTTCCTCGACGGGGAGGTGGCGATGTTCATGAGCTCGCGGCGCGAGGTCCCGGTGTTTCGGACGATCACCGAGTTCGACTGGGACGTGGCCTCGTTTCCGACCCTGGGGGAGAAGACGGGGATCCTGCACAGCGACGCCTACTGCCTGACCGAGGGCGACCGAGCCGACGCCGGCTGGGAGTTCATCGAGTTTGCGGCTGGGCCCGAGGGCCAGCGGCTGGCGGCCGAGGGCGGCCGCACGGTCCCGTCGATGAAGAGCGTCGCCCGTTCGGACGCGTTCCTCGATCCGAGCCAACCGCCGGCCTCGAGCGAGATCTTCCTCGACGCGATCCCCAACATACGCCGGCTGCCGATCTCGCCGAACTGGGCCCAGGTCGAGGAGGCGGCCGACCTGGCGCTCGAGGAGGCGTTCTTCGAGGGCGGGGAGATCGAGGAGCTCCTGCGGCGCATCCAGCAGGAGACCGCCGGCAAGTTCTAGGCGGGCTGTTCCCTGGCCTCGCTGGAGCTCAAGCGGATCTCGAAGCTCTACGGAGAGGTCCGCGCGCTCGACGGGTTGACGCTCGCGGTGCGCTCCGGCGAGCTGGTGACGATCGTCGGCCCGTCGGGCTCGGGCAAATCGACGGCGCTGCGGCTGATCGCCGGGCTCGAGCAGGGCGAAGGCGAGGTCTGGATCGGCGGCGAGGACGCGACCGACGTCGACGCGCCCGACAGGGGCGTGTCGATGGTCTTTCAGAGCTTTGCCCTGTTCCCGCATATGACGGTGGCGAGGAACATCGGCTTCGGGCTCGAGGCGCGACATCTGCCTCGCCGCGAGGTCTCAGAGCGCGTTCGCGAGACGGCCTCCTGGCTCGGCCTCGCCGAGCTGCTCGACCGGCATCCGGCCGAGCTCTCCGGCGGCGAGCGCCAGCGGGTCGCGCTGGCGCGCGGGGTCGTGCCGCTTCAATCAGATCCTGAGCTGG
>DAIRGH010000200.1:0-2013 GCA_036794585.1 Solirubrobacterales bacterium
ACGACCTCCGGGTTATGAGCCCGGCGAGCTACCTGACTGCTCCACCCCGCGGCGTTCGGATTGAAGTTAGCACCATGCGTTGCCGCAGGTGCGGGATTTCAGGCGACGCGCAGGCGGCGGCGGCGGACCGTGCGGGAGGCGATCAGCTCCTCCCAGTCGTCGGCGTCGAGGCGGTAGGGCTCGGTCGTGGCGAGGAAGTCGCGCAGAACGGCGGCGAGGCCGGCCGGGTCCTCGAGGTGGGGGAAGTGCGCCGCCTTGGGCAGCACCTCGAAGCGGCTGTCGGCGATCGCCTCGTGCGCCGCGCGGCCGTCTTCGAGCGGGATCGTGCGGTCGCGCCCGCCCCAGACGATCATCGTCGGCAGCGCGCCGAGCAGGTACAGGCGATCGACCGCGCTCACTTTCTGGCCGCGCGTGTCGATCACCGAGCGCAGGGTCTGCAGGAAGGCGCGCCGCTGGCCGGCGCCCTGTAGCGGGCGCAGCGCCCTGACCACCGCGTCGAGGTAGACGCCGCGC
This sequence comes from Solirubrobacterales bacterium, assembly GCA_036794585.1. Classification (GTDB taxonomy): domain Bacteria; phylum Actinomycetota; class Thermoleophilia; order Solirubrobacterales; family 70-9; genus WHSW01. The sequence goes on from DAIRGH010000200.1 coordinate 514, forward strand.
TCCGAGCCGCGACGCTCGAGCGCGTTGGCGAGCGCCTCCAGCGCGGCGAGGATCCGCGGCCTCGCGGCGAGCGCGACCGCCGGCGAGGCGCCCGGCATCGCCGCCAGCCGCAGCAGCGGGCTCACCCGCGGGCCCAGGCCGCCGCTGGAGATCAGCACGAGCCGCTCGACCCGCTCCGGGAACTGCCAGAAGAACTGCATCGCGACCCCGCCGCCGAGCGAGTGGCCGACCACGGTAGCGCTGCGAACGCCGAGCGCCGCGAGCAGGTCCCGGATCGCGGCTGCGTGGGCGCCGATCGAGTAATCGCCGCGCGGCGTCGCCGAGTCGCCGTGGCCGATCAGGTCTGGCGCGATCACCGTGTGGTCAGCCGCGAGCTCCTCGGCCAGCGCGCGCCAGTGCCGCGAGGAGTTGATCATCCCGTGGATCAGCAGCACCGCGGGGCCGCTGCCCGCCGTCCTGTAGATCACCTCGTGGCCGTGCAGGTTGGCCTGCCAGGCCTCGAAGCCGGAGTCCTCTCCCATGGCGCGCCACCTTATCGACGCCTCGGCCCGCGGTTCGGCTCGATCAGCAGAGCTGATCGAGCCAGCAGAAATCCGACTTGCGCACAGGCTGCGCGTCGCGCATCGTGATGAGCGATGAATTTCACAACCTGGCGCGGTCTATGAGCTACAACGTGAACACCACGATGGAAGCTCAGAACTCATTGGCGATCGAGGCCACGGGCCTGAAGAAGGCGTTCGGCGACGTGCGCGCCGTCGACGGGGTCGACCTGTCGGTGCGCCGCGGCTCGGTTTACGCGGTGCTCGGGCCCAACGGCGCCGGCAAGACGACGACGATCCGCATGCTCGCCACGCTGCTGCGCCCGGACGCCGGCGAGGCGCGCGTGCTCGGCCACGACATCGTCGCCGACGCCCACGAGGTGCGAGGCGCCGTGAGCCTCACCGGTCAGCTCGCCTCGGTCGACGAGGACCTCACCGGCCGCGAGAACCTCATCCTGATCGGGCTGCTGCTGGGGTTGAGGCGCGCTCACGCCAAGCCGCGCGCCGACGAGCTGCTCGACGCCTTCGGCCTGTCGGAGGCGAGCGGGCGCCTGGTGAAGAACTACTCCGGCGGCATGCGCCGGCGGCTCGACATCGCCGCCAGCATCGTCGTCACCCCGGAGCTGATGTTCCTCGACGAGCCGACCACCGGACTCGACCCGCGCTCGCGAAACCAGGTCTGGGACATCGTCCGCGCGATGGTCGAGGGCGGCACAACGATCCTGCTCTGCACCCAGTACCTCGACGAGGCCGACCGGCTCGCCGACGGCATCGCGGTGATCGACCACGGCAAGGTGATCGCCGAGGGCACGCCCGCACAGCTGAAGCGCTCGGTCGGGTCCGGCGCGCTGCACGTGCGACTCCTCGACCCGGAGCAGCGCCCCGAGGCCCAGCGCCTGCTCGAGCGCGAGCTCGGCACCGTGCACGCGGAGCCCGACCCGGCGGCGCTGTCGGCGCCCTG
>DAIRGH010000032.1:0-27460 GCA_036794585.1 Solirubrobacterales bacterium
ACCCCCGGCGGGGGTCTGACCCCCGGCTGAGCCGGCGCTCGGCCGTCTCGCTCTAGGCCGCCAGCGGCAGCGGGCGGGAGAGGTACGGGCTACCGGCGGCGCAGAAGCGCCAGGGGCGCTCGGTCGCCCGGGTGATGCCGATCCGCGGGCCGGTCGAGACCTCGACGCTCGCCCACTCCGCACTGCGGCCGTGGACCCCAAACGGCGGCTGGCTGAGTGAAGCGCCGTTCATCTCCAGCCCGATCCCCAGCGCCTCTGTCAGCTTTCCCGGGCCCGAGCAGAGCTCCTGGGGCTCGCTGCGCCGGCGGCGGTGCACCATCTCCTCGACTCCGTGCGTGGGCTCGAGCGCCCGGATCAGCACCGCCGCCGCGCTGCCCTCCGGTTCGGCGACCGCGTTGAGCAGGCTGTGGATGCCGTAGGAGAGGTAGACGTAGGCGTGGCCGGGCGGCCCGAACAGGGTCGCCGTTCGCGGAGTGAGCCCGACATAGGCGTGACATGCCGGGTCCGCGCGCTCGTAGCTCTCAGTCTCGACGATCACCCCACCGGCGCCATCGAAGCTGAGCTCGCAGCCGATCAGCTCGCGCGCAACCTCGTGCACCGAGCGGGCGAAGAAGTCCGGTCCCAGGCGGGTCAAGCCGATCCGGCCCGCAGCGACTCGACGGCCCGGCGGGCCGCCGCGAGCTGCTCGTCGAGTGCGGCGGCCCCGGTCCCGCCGGCAGAGACCTTGGAATCGAGCGCCGCGCCCTCCCTCAGGACCTCGTAGTACTCGTCGTCGAGCAGCTCGGAGTGCTGGGCGAGCTCGTCGAGGCCGAGCTCGGAGAGCGCCCGTCCGGACTCGATCGCGGCTCTCACCAACCCGCCGACGACGGCGTGGGCCTCGCGAAACGGCATCCCCTTGCGCACCAGCAGGTCGGCGACGTCGGTGGCGGCAACCATCTCGTCCGCGGCAGCCGCGGCGAGGCGCTCGCGATCGAAGCTGAGGCCGGAGAGCATTCTTTCGGCGGCCTCGAGGGTGAGCTCGATCGTGTCGACGGCCTCGAACAGCGCCGGCTTGTCCTCCTGCAAGTCCTTGGCGTAGCTGAGCGGCAACGCGTGTAGGACGCCGACCAGCGTCGCGAAGGAGCCCGCCACCCGCGGTGACTTGGCGCGCAGCAGCTCGGCGGCGTCCGGGTTCTTCTTCTGCGGCATCAAGCTCGATCCCGACGAGAAGTCGTCGGCCGCTTCGCAGAACCCGAACTCCTGGCTCGACCAGATCACGATCTCGCTTCCCAGCCGTGACAGGTGGGTGGCGCAGGCGGTCGCGGCGTACAGGTAGTCGAGGACGAAATCGCGGTTGGAAACGGCATCGATCGAGTTCGGCGCCGGCCGCGCGAAGCCGAGCTCCTCGGCGGTGGCGACGCGGTCGAGCTCCCAGTTGACCCCGGCGAGCGCGCCCGAGCCGAGCGGCATCGCCAGCGTCGAGCGGCGCGCGAAGTCGAACCTGATCGCATCGCGCTCGAGCATCCAGAGGTAGGCGAGCAGGTGATGGGCGAGATAGACGGGCTGGGCGCGCTGCAGGTGCGTGTAGCCGGGCATCGGCCAGTCGCGGTGAGCCTCGGCGAGGCTCAGCAGGCGCTCCATCAGCGCCACGACCAGCTCGCCGGCGCGCTCGGCGTGATCGCGGACGAAGAGCGCCAGGTCGGTAGCGACCTGGTCGTTTCTGGAGCGACCGGTGTGCAGCTTGCCCCCGACCGGACCGACGAGCTCGGTCAGCCGCCGCTCGATCGCCATGTGGATGTCCTCGTCGTCGGGCGCGAATGGGAACTCACCGCGGTCGAACTCGCCCGCCACACGCTCGAGACCCGACTCCAGCTCGGCCAGCTCCGCGGCGTCGATCACCCCGGCCCGCTCGAGACCCCGCGCATGCGCGATCGAGCCGCGGATGTCCTGCGGCCACAGTCTTCGATCGAACTCGATCGAGGCGTTCAGGCGCTGAAACAGCGGATCCGGCTCGTCTCTCAGGCGACTCATGGCCGCAGGAATATAGGGTCAGTCGCATGCGAGCCCTGGTCACGGGAGCGACCGGCAAGATCGGCAATGCGGTCGCGCGGGGGCTCGCTGACCGCGGAGACGAGGTTGTCGCGCTCGTCCGCGACGCCGCCCGGGCGCGGGAGCTGCTGCCAGAAGGAGTCGAGCTCGCCGTCGGCGACGTCACCGATCCCGAGTCGGTGGCCCGCGCCTGCGCCGGCGCTGAGGCGGCGTTCAACTGCATGGGGTTGTTCGAGCAATGGCTTTCCGACCCGAAGGCGTTCGACCGCGTCAACGCCGAGGGCGCGCGAAACGTGGTCAGGGCGGCGCGCGAGGCTGGCGCCCGCCGGGTCGTTCACACCTCGACCTTCGACGTCTTCGAGGCCGAGCGCGGCGGTACCGTGAGCGAGGATCGGGTCGACCCGAAGCCGAAGGGCACGGTGTACGAGCGCTCCAAGCAGCGGGCGGAGGAGCTGGTGCTTGCGGAGGCCGAGCGAGGGATCGAGGTCGTGATCTGCAACCCGTCGGCCGTCATCGGCCCGGGCCCCTGGGCGGCGGCCGGGCCCGACGGGATGCTGCGCGACGCGCTGCGCAAGCGCCTTCCCGCGGTTCCCCCCGGCGGGATCACCCTCGTCTACGTCGACGATGTCGCCGCCGGCCATCTCGCCGCGTTCGATCGGGGTCGTACCGGAGAGCGCTACATCCTGGCCGACGGCTTTGCGACACCGCGCGAGATCGTCGCCGCCGCCGTCGAGGCCGCCGGCAAGGGCCGAGTCCCACCGACGCTGCCAGCGCCGCTTGCGCGGGGGCTGGCGGCGGGGGGCGAGACGCTCTCACGCGTGATCCGACGTCCCCCGCTGATCGGCGTCGGGCAGCTTCACTTCCTCCTCTGGGAGGCTCGTGCCGACAGCTCGAAGGCCCGCGACGAGCTGGGGATCGAGTTCATGCCGTGGCGCGAATGCATCGAGCGCACGGTCGAGTGGATGGTCGCCAGCGGACGCGCGTAGCGGCGTGAGCGCGCAGCCGAACGCCAGGGTGCTGGCCAACTGGGTCGAGATTCCCCTGCTCGGCTTCGGCACCTGGCTGATCCCCGATGGCGCCGAGACCGAACAGGCGGTCGGCGCCGCGCTCGAGGCCGGCTACCGACACGTAGACACCGCGCAGGCCTACGGCAACGAGGGCAGTGTGGGCCGCGCGCTGCGCGAGAGCGGGATCCCGCGCGACGAGGTCTTCGTGACCACCAAGTTCAATCCGCGCCGACGCGATCCCGTCGCCGAGGCGGAGCGCAGCCTGGAGCGCCTCGGCCTCGACACGCTCGACCTCTACCTCGTCCACGATCCTCGGCGCGGCGCGAGCTGGGCTTGGCCGGGGATGGAGCGGGCCCTCGAGCGCGGCCTGACGAGGGCGATCGGGGTCAGCAACTTCGACACTCGCGAGCTGACCAGGGTCCACGCCACCGCCGAAGCGCCGCCGGCGGTCAACCAGATCCAGCTGAGCCCGTTCGAGCACCGCCGCTCGCTCCTCGAGCGCTGTGAGCGGCTCGGCGTCGCGGTCGAGGCGTGGAGCCCGTTGACGCACGGGCGAGACCTGGACGATCCCGTCATCGACGAGCTCTCGGAGCGGATCGGCCGCAGTCCCGCCCAGGTGCTGTTGCGGTGGGGGATCCAGCGCGGCGCGATCGTGCTCCCGAAATCGACTCGGCGCGACCGAATCATCGAGAACTCGCGCATCTTCGACTTCGCGCTCAGCGATGAGGAGATGGCGAGACTCAACGCGCTCGATCGCACCGGCGGCACGGAGCAGGCGGTCGAGGACAAGTGGTGGACGCTCTCCGGTCGGGCGCGGGGGCTGGTGCGCCGCGTTGCCGCGCGGCTTCCCGGCTAGGGCAGCAGCCGCTTCAGGGCCGTCCGGGCGCGCGCGAACGCGGTCGCATCGCCCAGCAGCTGGGCGCGAAGGTTGGCGCCCATCACCAGCGAGTGCAGCTCGAACGCGAGTTGGTCGGGATCCTCCGCCCCAGCGAGCTCCGCCTCTCGGCCCAGCAGGCTGACCCAGGCGCCGACCATCTGCCGCACCCGGTCGCGTACGGGGCCCGGGCGATCGTCGAACTCGGCGGCACAGGCCGCCCAGAAGCAACCTCCGGCGCCCACCTGGCTCTCCAGGTAGGCGAGGTAGCGGTCGCACAACGCCTCGAGCCGGCCCCGGCCCTCCGGCATGGCGAGCGCCGGCTCGACGATCTGCTCGACGTACTCGCGCGCCGCGGCGTCGATCGTCGCCAGCTGCAGCTCCTCCTTGGAGCCGAAGTGGCGAAACAGGCCGCTCTTGCTCATCTTCATCTCCCCCGCGAGACGACCGATCGTGAGCCCCTCGAGCCCTTGCGAGCGCGCCAGCTCCGTGGCGCGGGCGAGGATCGCGGCACGGGTGCCGCGCCGGCGGCGGTCGGTGGGCGTGGTCGCGGTGGTTGGCATCCTCCCAGGGTACCAACGCAAAGCACGAACGTTCGTGCTTATACTGCAGCCGCTCTTTTCAAACCGGTCAGGAGGAAACAAATGGGCGATTTCACGATCAAGCGGATCGACGACATGGAGGCGGTCGTCGCCGGCGCCTTCAAGCGCGCGCGAGCCGAGCTTGGGATCAACGCGTTCGGGCTGCAGGTGATCGACATGCCGCCCAACACCGACGTCTATCCCGAGCACACGCATGCCGAGGACGGCCAGGAGGAGGTCTACATGGTGCTGCGCGGCTCCGGGGAGATCGAGATCGAGGGCGAGCGCCACCCACTCGATCCCGAGACGATGGTGCGTGTCGCCCCTGGTACCACCCGGAAGGTGTTCACGGCCGAGGAGCCGATCCGGATGGTGATCGTCGGCGGCGTCCCCGGCCAGGCGTACGAGGCTCCGGAGGTCTCTCAGCTCGGCGCGCCCGACCCGGGGATCCCGCAGAACTGACGCGACAGGGCGTGGCCCGACCGGGCGCGAGCCGGAAGGCGCACGAGCGCGCCGCGCTCTTCGTCCCACAGCTTCAGTCGGAGCGCGTCGATGCTGCTGCGGAAGGTCACGACGGGCGTACGGGAGAACATCGGGTGTCCCTCGTGGGCCACGCGGAGGTTGTAGTTCGGGATCTTCGCGCTCAGATGGTGGACGTGGTGGTAGTTGGCGTTGCCGACCACCCACGCAAGCGCCGGGGAAAGTTCGAGGTATGAGCTGCCCTGCAGGGCCGCGAGCTCGAACTGCCACTCCTCGGGCGACTGGTAGTAGGTCTCCTCGTACTGGTGCTGGATGTAGAGCATCCAGGCGGCGATCGCCCCACCGGCGATGAGCGTCGTGCCCTGGATCAGCAGGAACGTTTGCCAGCCGACCAGCGCGCTCATGCCGATCGCCCACGCGGCGAGGGCCACGTTCGTCGCCACCACGCTGAGCAGGATCGTCCGGCTCATCCCCCGCTGCGGGAAGCGGCGGTCGAACAGGAAGACGAGGCTCGGCCCGACCAACATCATCAGCAGCGGGTTGCGATAGGCGCGGTAGCCGAGCCGCCGCAGCCGGGATGCGCGCCCGTACTCGGCGACGGTCATCGTGTAGATCTCGCCGGGCCCGCGCTTGTCGAGATTCCCGGTGTGCGCGTGATGGAGGCTGTGCTGGCGCTGCCACCAGCGGTAGGGCGTGAAGAGGAGGAACCCGAGCAGGTGCCCCCAGCGGGCGTTGGCCGCCCGTGACCGGAACATCGAGTTGTGGGTGAGGTCATGAAACAGCGAGTACATCCGCGACAGGAAGACAGTCGCCACCAGGCCGAGCCCGATCGCGAGCCCGGCGCTCGGCTCGACGACCGCGGCGATCGCCCAGACGCCCAGGTAAGGCACGACCACGCTGGCGATCTGCGCGAGGCTGCGTCGCGGATCGACCTCGAGATACGGCGCGAGGTCGCGCTTCCAGCTCTTTCGGTGCGGGATCTCTGGAGGGTTCACGGGCGTCGGGTCCGGGCGATGCACACAGATGTGTACGTCGCACGCCGGATCTGGATCACCCTGACCTCCCCCGCTCTCATCTCGCCGCGCTACAGTCGTCGGGCCTCTATTCGAGTGGAGCCTCTCTATGAGCACTAGGTCGGACGGGCCGCTGAGCAGCGAGCTCGGCAGGCTTCAGGCGGACGCCAGATACGCGCAGGAGCGCTTCCAGCTCTACAAGGCCAAGACCTACGGCCCGCGGCTGAGCACGCCCGCCCGCCTCGCAGAGCTCGAGCAGGTCTACCTCCGCGCGGAGCACCGGCTCCGCCGGGCAAGGGCGGCGGCTGAACACGACCAAGAAGGAACGGAAGATGGCTGAGACGATCACCGCGGATGACGTAGTCGGAGCGGCGCGGGAGCTCGGACAGGACGAGTTCACGCGTGGCGACGTCGCCGCGAAGCTCGGCGTCGAGAAGCCCGAGCTGAAGAAGGGGTTCAGACAGGCGATTCAGTCCGGACGCCTGGAGAAGACGCGCGACGACGAGGAGAACACCGGACACTTCCGGCTCGTCGGCTAGCTCTCGGCGTGCGCGTCGAGGAATCGATCCAGATCGCACGACCGCCTGAGAACGTATGGGCGGTGATCGCCGATCCCCGCAACGACCCGGATTGGTGTCACAAGGTGCAGTCGGTCGAGCAGATCGGCGAAGGCCGCTGGCGCGTGGTTCACAAGCCTGTGCCCCTGCGGCCTCCGATGGAGCTGAGTCTGGAACGAATAGACGCTCAGCCTCCGGTTGCGATGAAGCTTCGCGAGGAGGACGAAGCGTCCGTGTTCGAAGTCGAATACAGGCTCGAGCCCACTGATGCCGGTACGAGATTCACGCAGGTCAGTGAGATCCGGTGGAAGAAGCTCCCGCGAATCCTCCACGGCACCTTCCGCAGGGGCGTTCAGCGCGACATCCGCGGTCAGCTAGAGGCGCTCAAGGCGCGGGTCGAGGGCTGATCGGGACTGCCACACTCGGCGAAAGCTCAGGTCCAGTCGCCGCGCAGGGCCTCGGCGAGCGCCTCGCAGACGCGGTCGACCTGCTGCTCTGAGATCGAAGGGAAGAACGGCAGCGCGAGCAGCCGAGCGGATGCGTCCTCCGCGACGGGGAACTGGCCCTCGCGATAGCCGAAGCGGTCGCGGACGTGGGCCATCAGGTGGATGCACGGCATGTAGGCCTTCGCCTCCACCCCACGTTGCGCCAGGCCGGCGACGACGGCGTCGCGGTCGGCGCCCGCGGGCAGCCGGACCGTGTAGATGAACCAGCTGCGCCGCTCGGACTCCCGGTCTGCGCACGGCAGCAGCAGGCCGGCCGGGTCGCCCTCCCCCGCCGGCGCGCCGTAGTCGAGCTCGGCGAGGCGCTCGGTGTACAGGGTCGCGACGCGGGCGCGCGCCGAGAGCAGCTCGTCGAGGCGTTCGAGCTGCGCCACGCCGATCGCGGCCTGCATCTCGGTCAGGCGGTAGTTGAAGCCGAGGCGGTCGTGGTCGACCCAGTCCATGTCCGGCGCCCGACCCTGGTTTCGCTCGCTGCGCAGCCGCGCGGCGAGCTCGGGGTCCGAGACGGTCAGCATCCCGCCCTCGCCGGTGGTGAGCTGCTTGTTCGCGTAGAAGGCGAACGCGGCCAGGTTTCCCCGCGAGCCAACCGCGCGGCCGTCGGCGTCGACTGCGCCGAGCGCTTCGCAGGCGTCCTGCAGCAGGCCGAGGCCGCCCTCGGTCGCGATCTTCTCCAACGCCGGCATCGCCGCCGGGTAGCCGAGGATGTCGACGGGCAGCAGCCCGGCGGTCTGCTCGCCGATCGCCTCCCAGGCGGCGGCGGGATCGACGTTGAGGGTGACCTGGTCGACGTCGCAGAACACCGGCGTGACCCCCTCGTACAGCAGGCAGTTGGCCGAGGCGACGAAGCTGAACGGGGTCGTGACGACCTCGTCACCTTCGCCCCAGCCGAGCGCGCGGACTCCGAGGTGAAGCGCCGCCGTGCCCGAGGAGACGGCGACGGCGTCGGGCACGCCCAGCCGCTCGGCGAATGCGTGCTCGAAGCGCTCCTGGACCGGCCCCAGCGACAGCCGCCCCGAGCGCAGCACCTCGAGCACCAGCTCCTCCTCGCGCGGCCCGAGCTCGGGCTTCGCCAGGGGGATGCGATCAGGTGGGGTCAACGACCGGGGCTTGCTTGGGCTGGAACGCGTACTCGAGCGAATCCACGAGAGCTTCCCACGAAGCCTCGATGATGTTCTCCGAGACGCCGATCGCTCCCCACGATTGCTGCCCGTCGGAGGCGTCGAGGAGCACCCGGGTGACGGCGCCCGTGCCGTGGTGCGAGTCGAGGATCCGCACCTTGTAGTCGATCAGCTCGATGTCGGCGAGGTGCGGGTAGAGCTCGCCGATCGCGTCGCGCAGCGCCCGGTCGAGCGCGTTCACCGGGCCGTTGCCCTCGGCGGTGCGCACGTAGCGCCGCCCCTCGACCCAGATCTTGATCGTCGCCTCGGTCTCGACGTGTCCGTCGGCGCGCTTCTCGGTGATCACCCGGAAGCTCTCGAGCCGGAAGAGCGACTGGTAGTCGCCGGTCTCGCGGCGCAGGAGCAGGTCGAAGGAGGCGTCGGCCGCCTCGTACTGATAGCCGCGGTGCTCGCGCTCCTTGATCCGGTCGACGGCGCGCTTGGCCGCGTCGGCGTCGAGGTCGATGCCCGCGTCCCCGGCGCGGGAGAGCACCGAGCCGCGCCCGGAGAGCTCGGAGATCAGCACGTCGCGGCTGTTGCCCACGAGCTTGGGGTCGAGGTGCTCGAAGGTGCGGGCGTCAGCCTGTACGCCGGCGACGTGCATGCCTCCCTTATGGGCGAACGCGTTGCGCCCGACGTAGGGCTGATCGGGATCGGGGACCGCGTTGGTGAGCTCGTCGACGAAGTGCGCCGTCTCGGTCAGCAGGCGCATGCGCTCCGGAGGTACGCACTGGAAGCCCAGCTTCAGCTGCAGCGCCGGCAGGATCGAGACCAGGTTGGCGTTGCCGCAGCGCTCGCCGCAACCGTTGACGGTTCCCTGGACCAGCCGCGCCCCGGCCTCGACGGCGACGAGCGCGTTGGCGACCCCGCACTCGGCGTCGTTGTGGGTGTGGATCCCGATCGAGACGCGCTCGCCGAGCGCCTTCACGACCGCCCCGGTGACCTCGGCGACCTGCCCGGGAAGGCTCGACCCGTTGGTGTCGCACAGGGTCACGTTCTCCGCTCCGGCCGCGACCGCGGCGCGCAGGCACTCGAGCGCGTAGCCGGAGTCGTCGCGCCAGGCGTCGAAGAAGTGCTCCGCGTCGTAGATCACCCGCTTGCCCTCGGCCCGGCAGAGGTTGACCGAGTCGACGATCATCGCCAGGTTCTCCTCGCGCGAGACCTTGGTCACCTTCTCCAGGTGCAGGCCCCAGGTCTTGCCGACCAGGGTGACGACGGGGGCGGCGCAGCCGACCAGGTCGCGCAGTGCCGGATCGTCCTCGGCGGCGAGGCCGCGGCGGCGGGTCATGCCGAAGGCGCACACCTGCGCCGTCTCCAGCTCGATCCCGTCGAGCAGCCGGAAGAGCTCCGCCTCCTTCGGATTGGAGCTCGGAAAGCCCGCCTCGACGAGGTGGATCCCGAGACGGTCGAGCGCCTGGACGACCCGGACCTTCTCGGCCGCCGACAGCGACATGCCCTGACCCTGCATGCCGTCGCGGAGGGTCGTGTCGTAAAGCTGTACCTGGGTGCTCACTTGCTTGATGCCTTTCTGTCCGAGGTGTCGAGCGGGTGCGCGGGCTGGCCGCGCGGCCGCGTGCCGCTAGGCGGTCGCGGCGCTGCTAATTCGCTCGTTCGGAACTTCGACGAAGTCGAGCCACTCCAGATACTCCTGGGCGCGGCCGTGCAGGGCGTCCTCGAACTTCGCCTGGACCACCCGGGTGATCTCGCCCGGCCCGCCGATCTCGTGGCCGTCGATCTCGCGTACCGGCACCAGCTCGGCCGCGGTGCCGCAGAGGAACATTTCCTCGGCCAGGTAGAGCTCGGCGCGGGCGATGTCGCGCTCGACCACCGGGTAGCCGAGGTCGGTGGCGATCTGGATGATCGACCTCCGGCTGATCCCGCCGAGGATCGCCGAGGTGTAGCCCGGCGTCGCGATCTCGCCGTCGCGGACGACGAAGACGTTCTCGCCCGACCCCTCGCAGACCATCCCGCGCTCGTCGAGCAGGATCGCCTCGTCGAAGCCGGACTGCGCCGCCTCGGTCTTCGCGAGGATCGAGTTCAGGTACTGCCCGGAGGCCTTGGCGAGGGGGATCAGGCCGCCAGGCGAGATCCGCCGCCACGAAGAAACCTTCGCGCGCACACCGGTGCGCTTGCTCTCCTCGCCCAGATAAGCGCCCCACGGCCAGACGGCGACGATCACGTCGACCGGCGCGGTCTGTGCATACAGGCCCATCTCGCCGTAGCCGCGGAAGGCGAGCGGCCGGATGTAGCAGCTCTGGAGCCCGTTGCGGCGAATCAGCTCGTGGGTGGCCTCGCGGATCTCCTCGACCGAGCGGGTGAGCGGCAGGTAGTACATCTCGGCCGAGTTGGCGAGGCGCTCGAGGTGGTCACGGTGGCGGAAGATCGCCGGCCCGCGCTCGGTCTCGTAGCAGCGGATGCCCTCGAAGACGCCGGTGCCGTAGTGAAGCCCGTGGCTGAGGACGTGGACCTGGGCGTCGTCCCAGGCCACGAACTCGCCGTTGATCCAGATCCAGTCGCTCTTCTCCATTGCGGAAAAAGTATGCCTTAGGAGGCAAGCTCGGCAAGCACGGCCGCTGTCATCTCCTCGGTCCCGACCTCGACCTCCGCCGGCAGGTCGGACATCGGCGGCACCTCCGCCGCGACCCAGCCGAGATCCGGAGTGCGTATGCCCTGCGCCAGCGCCGACTCGACCGCCTGCTCGACCGCCTCGGCCTCCGCGTCCATCCCGAGTCCGTGGCGCAGCATCAGCGCTGCTGACAGGATCGCCGCCAACGGGTTGGCGGTCCCCTTGCCGGCGATGTCGGGGGCCGAGCCGTGGACCGGCTCGAACACGCCGGGCCCGCCGTCGCCGAGGCTGGCCGAGGGCAGCATCCCGAGCGAGCCGGTGAGCATCGCCGCCTCGTCGCTGAGGATGTCGCCGAACATGTTCTCGGTCAGGATCACGTCGAACCGCGCGGGTTCCGAGACGAGCTGCATCGCCGCGTTGTCGACCAGCAGGTGATCGAGCTCGATCTCGCCGTAATCCTCTGCAACGCGCGTGACCGTCTCGCGCCACAGCCGCGAGGTCTCGAGCACGTTGGCCTTGTCGACCGAGGTGACTCGACGCCGGCGCCCCTGTGCCGCGTCGAAGCCGATCTCCGCGATCCGCTCGATCTCGACGACGGAGTACTCGCAGGTGTCGTGCGCCCTGTCGCCATCACGGCCCGAATCGCCGAAGTAGATGCCGCCGGTCAACTCGCGGACGACCAGCAGATCGGTGCCGCGGATCCGATCCTCGCGCAGCGGGCTGGCCGCAAGCAGCGAGTCGCTCGGCCGAACCGGGCGCAGGTTGGCGTAGAGCTCCAGCCCCTTGCGCAGGCCCAGCAGGCCCTGCTCGGGTCGGGGCGCGTCCGGGTCGGTGGTGTCCCATTTCGGCCCGCCGACGGCGCCGAGCAGGACCGCGTCGGCGGCCCTGCAGGAGGCGAGCACCTCGTCGGTGAGGGCGGTGCCGTGCGCGTCGATCGAGGCGCCTCCGACGAGATGCTCCTCGTATTCGAACTCACCGATCGCGTCGAGCACGCGGCGCGCCGCCCCGACCACCTCGGGCCCGATCCCGTCCCCGGGCAGCAGCACGACCCTCGGGCTCACGCGGGGCTCCGCGCGGACATGTTGAGCCGCACGTAGCGCAGCACCAGCGGGCGCGGCAGCGAGTCGAGCACAGCGTCGATGAACGGCTCGTGCAGCTCGTCCGGCATCCGGACCAGGTGCTGGGAGAGGCCGACCGCGCGAACGAACTCGCGCGGCTCGCGCGGCTCGACCACCTTGGTCTCGAGCCAAACCCGACCGACCGCGAAACCCGCGCGCCCGAGCCGCTCTTCGGTGTCGCCGACCGAGGCGAAGTTGTGGGTGTCCGGCATCCCGCGCAGGTAGGGAGAGAATCGCTCGTCGCCCTGCGCGGCCTCAATCGCCCGTTTCCACTCGGCGACGTTGCCCTCTCCCCCGCACTGCGCCTCGAGCACGCCGCCGGGGCGCATCGCGGCGAACAACAGGTCGAACAGGCGCTGGTGGTCGAGGATCCAATGGAAGGTCGCGTTCGAGAAGACGACCTCCACGGGCTCGTCGAGGCTCAGGTCGAGCAGGTCGCCGACGATGAGCTCGACGCGGTCGCCGAACGGCGCAAGGTTCTCGCGGGCGCGCTCGATCATCGACGGCGCACCGTCGACGCCGATCACGCGCCCACGCGGCAACCGCTCGACAAGATGCCGCGTGACGCGGCCGGAGCCACAGCCCGCGTCGAGCGCGGCTTCGTCCCCTCGGAGCTCGAGCCTGCCGAGGACCTGAAGCCCCCACTCCTCCTGCGGGTCTGCGACCCGGTCGTACGTCGCCGCGTCCCAGTCGACGGTGTTCACAGCTCGGTGGTCGCCGGCGCGAACGACCGATGCCGGGCCTCGAAGCCCGAAACCAGCTGCTCGTTCGCCAGCGTGATCCCGATGTCGTCGAGGCCGTTGGAGAGCCGGTGCTTGACCTCCTCGTCGATCTCGAACTGCACCACGCCGCCCGCGTAGTCGACCGTTTGCTCGTCGAGGTCGATCCGTGCCGCGCCCGCCTCGGCGATCCCACGGCAGTGCTCCTGGTCGAGGATCACCGGCAGCAGCCCGATCTTGGTGCAGTTGGCGTAGAAGATGTCGGCGAACGACGGCGCGACGATCGCCTGAAAGCCGAAGTCCTGAAGCGCCCACGGCGCATGCTCGCGCGACGATCCGCAGCCGAAGTTGCCGCCGGTGACCAGGATCGGGTTCGGCTCGAGCTCGATCTCGCCGTCGCGAATCCAGTCGTAGAACAGGAACTCGCCGAAGCCGGTGCGCTCGACCCGCTTGAGGAACTGCTTGGGGATGATCTGGTCCGTGTCGACGTCGGCGCGGTCGAGCACCGAAACGGCCCCTTCGATGACATCCAGTGGATCCACTAGGCCGGCTTCCAGTCCCTGATGTCGACGAAGCGGCCCTCGATCGCCGCCGCCGCGGCCATCTTCGGGCTGACCAAGTGGGTGCGCCCGCCCTTGCCCTGGCGGCCCTCGAAGTTGCGGTTCGAGGTCGAGGCGCAGCGCTCGCCGGGGCTCAAGATGTCGGGGTTCATGCCGAGGCACATCGAGCAGCCGGCGCTGCGCCAGTCGAAGCCGGCGGCGCGGAAGACCTCGTCGAGCCCCTCGGCCTCGGCCTGCGCCTTCACCTGCGCCGAGCCGGGGACGACCATCGCCGCAACCGAGCTGGCGACCTTGCGACCCGCGATCATCTCGGCAGCCTCGCGCAGGTCCTGGATCCGCGAGTTGGTGCAGGAGCCGATGAAGACTCGGTTGAGCTCGATCTCACGGATCGCCCGCCCTGGCTCGAGGTCCATGTAGCGCAGCGCCCGCTCCTCGGGCTCGCTGGACGGCTGGGGCACGACGTCGGTGACCTCGACCACCTGGCCCGGGGTCGTGCCCCAGGTGACCATCGGCGAGATCGAGGCCGCGTCGATCTCGAATTCGGCGTCGAAGCCGGCGCCGTCGTCGGTGGGAAGCTCGCGCCATGCTGCGACCGCGGCGCCGAAATCCGCCGGCGCGGCCGGACGGCCCTGGATCCACTCGAAGGTGGTCTCGTCGGGCGCGATCATCCCCGCGCGGCCACCGCCCTCGATCGTCATGTTGCAGATCGTCAGCCGGTTCTCCATGGTGAGGCCGCGGATCGTCTCGCCCGCGTACTCGACCGCGTGGCCGACCATGCCGCCGGTGCCGAGGCGGCCGATCGTGGCCAGGATCAGGTCCTTGGCGACGACCCCGGTGCCAAGCTCGCCCGAGTAGGAGATCCGCATCGTCTTGGGCCGCTTCTGCACAAGGCACTGCGTCGCGAGCACATGCTCGACCTCGGACGTGCCGATGCCGATCGCAAGCGCGCCGAAGGCGCCATGGGTGGCGGTGTGGCTGTCGCCGCAGACGATCGTCATCCCCGGCTGGCTCAGCCCCAGCTCGGGGCCGATCACGTGCACGATTCCCTGGCGCTCGGAGCCCAGCGAGTAGATGGGAATTCCGAACTCCTCGCAGTTGCGCTCGAGGGTCTCGACCTGCACCCGCGAGAGCTTGTCGGCGATCAAGCGTGCCGTCGGCGTGCCGTCGGTGGGCACGTTGTGGTCGGCGGTGGCGATGGTGCGATCTGGTCGTCGCACCTGCCTGCCCTCGAGCCGCAACCCGTCGAAGGCCTGGGCCGAGGTGACCTCGTGGACGAGGTGAAGGTCGATGTAGATCAGACCGTCGGCGACCTCGTGCGAGGCCCAGATCTTGTCGAACATCGTCCTCGGCATCGCCTAGCCCCTGCGCAGCCCGGCGGCGACGACCGCGAGGAACTTCGACGCCGCCTTGCCGCGATTTTCGAAGTGGTGCGGCAAGTCGGCGTCGAAGGTGACGCTGTCGCCGGCGTCGAGATCGTGGCGCTGGTCGTCGATCAGCAGGGTGACCGAGCCAGCGAGCACGACAGCGGTCTCTCGTGCCCCCGGCTCGTGCAGCGGCGGGTCCCCGGCGGTGCCGGTCGCGGCGCCCGGCGCCAGCGCGTGCAGCGAGACATCGGCGCGCTGGCCGGGAAGCGGCGGCGTCAGCTCCTCGGTCTGGTGGCCTCGCCTGGTGCGGCGGCGGCGATCGCCGGCCCGGATCACGACCACGTGGGCCTGCTCGTCGAGGCGCAGCAGCTGCGACAGGCTCAGGTCGAGGCCCGCCGCGATCCGCTCGGCCACCGCCAAGGTCGGGCTCGTCTCGCCCCGCTCGACCTGCGACAGCATCGGCGCCGAGACGCCGCTGCGATCGGCGAGATCACGGAGCGACAAGCCCATGGCCTCGCGCAGGGCGCGCACCCTGAGGCCGACCGCGCCGTTCTGTGCCGTCGCACCCATCGAGAGGGGGCGTACGTTATCACGGACGATCGTATGCTCTAGCGCGTTTGGGTGGCCGGGCGGACGAGGATCTCGTTGATGCTCACGTGCTTCGGCTGGGAGACCACGTAGACGATCGCCCGGGCGATGTCGTCGGCCTCCAGCACCTTGCCGGTGGCCTCGCGCATCTTCTCGATCCGCTCGACCACCATCGGGTTCTCGTTGTGGCCCTGAAGCTCGGTGTCGACGAAGCCGGGCTCGACGCAGGTCGCGCGGACGCCGATGTGGGCGCCCTCCTGGCGCAGCGACTCGGTGAAGCCGACGACGCCCCACTTGGTCATGTTGTAGACGCCCGAGCCGAGCGCGGCGATGCGACCGGCCACCGAGGAGACATTGACCACGTCCCCTCCCCCGCCGTCGCGCATCAGCGGCAGCGCGTAGTGGGTGCAGTAGAGGAGCCCGAGGCAGTTGACCTCGATCATCGTCCGCCACTCGTTCGGGTCGGCGCCCTGAAGCGGGCCGAGCAGCATCACGCCGGCGTTGTTGATGAGGCAGTCGAGCCCGCCGAGCTCGGAGTGCGCCGTCTCGACCAGGTGCTTTGCCTGCTGCTCGTCGGCGACGTCGGCTTCGATCGCCACCGCCTTGCCGCCATCGCCCTCGATCCGCGACGCCAGCTCGTCGAGACGCTCCTTGCGCCGGGCGCCCAGGGCAACGCTCGCGCCCTCGGCGACCATCGCAATTGCGGTGGCCTCGCCGATCCCCGACGAGGCGCCGGTGATCAGCGCCTTGCGTCCGTCGAGCGACCCGGCCATGCCCGGACTATATGGGCGGCTTCAGGGTCCGGGCCGGGCCGGCTCGCGCGCGGCCTCGTCGGCAACTCGCTCGGCCTCGCGCACCGCGGCGCCCTCGAGCGCGTTCGAGAGCGCGCGGATGTAGGCCTGTGCCGACGCCTCGAGGATGTCGGTGGCGACGCCCTGGCCGCTGGCGAGCCTGTCGTGCGCGCGCAGCATCACGGTCACCTCGCCGAGCGCATCCTCACCCTCGG
Organism: Solirubrobacterales bacterium; assembly: GCA_036794585.1. Lineage (GTDB taxonomy): Bacteria > Actinomycetota > Thermoleophilia > Solirubrobacterales > 70-9 > WHSW01. The sequence continues at coordinate 16,122 of DAIRGH010000032.1, forward strand.
TCACGGCCGAAACCGTGTACTGACGCAGCTCGGAGTCGACGCCGGTGGCGGCGCGGATCGCGCCGAAGATCGCGTCGACCGGACCGTCGCCGCCCGACTCGCCGACGGCCTCGGATCCGTCGGGCATCGTCACTGCGAGCTTCGCTTGCGGCTCGCGCCGGGTCGACGCCTCGACGTCGAACCAGGCGAGCTCGTAGCGGCTCGAGCTCTGACGCGCCTGATCGGAGACGATGGCCTCGAGGTCGAGCGCGGTCACCTGCTTCTTCTTGTCCGCGATCTCCTTGAACCGCTTGAACGCCTGATTGAGCGCGTTGCCATCGACCTTGAAGCCGAGCTGCTCGAGTGCGTCGCGCAGCGCGTGCCGGCCCGAGTGTTTGCCGAGCACGATCGAGTTCGAGTCCAGGCCGACATCGCCCGGATCCATGATCTCGTAGGTGGTGCGCTCCTTCAGCACGCCGTCCTGGTGGATGCCGGACTCGTGGGCGAACGCGTTGCGGCCGACTATCGCCTTGTTCGGCTGCACCGCGTAGCCGGTGAAGCGCGAGACCATCCGGCTCGTCCGGGCCAGCTCGCGCGTGTCGAGGTCGGTGTCGAGGCTGTGCTCGTCGCCGCGGGTGCGGAGCAGCATCACGATCTCCTCCAGCGAGCAGTTGCCCGCCCGCTCGCCGATCCCGTTCACGGCGCACTCGACCTGGCGCGCGCCCGCGAGCAGCCCGGCGTAGGAGTTGGCGACCGCCAGGCCCAGGTCGTCGTGGCAGTGCACGGAGAGCTCGACGTCACGCAGCTCGGGGACCAGCTCGTAGAGGCGCTCGAAGTAGCGCGCGTACTCCTCCGGCGTCGTGTAGCCGACGGTGTCGGGGATGTTGATCACGTTCGCGCCCTCGGCGACCGCGATCGCACAGACGTCGGCCGTGAACTCGATCTCGGCGCGGGTCGCGTCCATCGGCGAGAACTCAACGTCCTCGCAATAGCTCTTCGCCAGCGCCACGGCCGCCTTCGCCTGGCCCTTGACGTCCTCGCGGGTGGTCTTCAGCTGATGCTCGATGTGGATGTCGGAGGTCGAGATGAAGGTGTGGATGCGAGGACGCTCGGCGTCCCTGATTGCGTTCCACGCCGCGTCGATGTCGGCCTTGTGGGTGCGGGCGAGGCCGCAGATCACCGGTCCGGACACCTGGCGCGAGATCGCCTCGACCGCCTCGAAGTCGCCCGGCGAAGTGATCGGAAAGCCGGCCTCGATCACGTCGACGCCGAGACGCGCGAGCTGGTGGGCGATCTCCAGCTTCTCTTGCGTGTTGAGCGAGATCCCGGGCGACTGCTCGCCGTCTCGCAACGTCGTGTCGAAGATGTGTACCTGGTCGGCCATGGGCCTTCTGCGTCTCCTTCTACGTAAACCGGATGAACCTTGCTATCTCGCGGCTGTCGCGCCGCCCAGCGCTATTCCCCCCGAAGGGGGAGGAGAAGGAGAAGCGCCAGGCTGTCGGGCCGGAGGGTCATCCGTGTGCGCAGAGTAGCGCAGGTTTTCGGTCGCCCGCGGGGAAATCCAGCGAGGAGCTCAAATGGAGGCCTCGCGCATCCAGTCCCGGGCCGTGTTCAAGGTGGTCGCGATCGTCCTGGTCGCGATCGGCGTCGCGCTGCTGCTCGAGCACGTCGTGGTCGAGGTCCGCACGACGATCCGCTGGCTCTTCGCCGCCGTGTTCCTGGCGCTCGCGCTGAGCCCGCTGGTCGACCTGATCGGCCGCGCGCGGGTGCGCGGGCGCTCGCTACCGCGCTGGCTCGCGATCCTCGTCGCCTACGTCGTCTTCCTCGTCGGCTTCAGCCTGCTCGTCCTGCACGTGATCCCGCCGATCGTGCGCGAGGTCGAGCAGCTCGGCTCGCAGCTTCCCACCTATGTGCATGACTTCGAGAGCTGGGCGAACAACAACGAGCAGTTCCGCGAGCTCAACGACAAGTACGACATCACCCAGCTCCTCTCCCAGGAGGCGGCCAAGCTGCCGGCCCACCTCGGCGATGCCGCCAACGCCGTCAAGGCGGTCACGGTCGGCCTGCTCAACAACCTGGTCGAGGCGATCGTCGTGCTCACCCTCGCCTACTTCCTGCTGCTCGACGGCGCCCGCCAGTTCGAGCGGCTCACCGGCCGACTGCGGGTTGGCGAGCGCGAGCGGATGCGCCGCGTCGGCGCGCGGATCGCCGGCATCGTGCGCTCCTACGTCTCGGTCAACCTCCTGCTTGCGGCGGCCGCGGGCGTCTTCACCTGGCTCGTGCTCGAGGCGCTCGGCGTCGAGCTCGCGGTGCCGCTCGCGGTGCTGGTCGCCTTCCTCGACCTCGTGCCCCTGATCGGGTTCACCGCCGGCGGCCTGCTGGTGGCGGTGGTCGCGGCGCTGCATGACTTTCCGACCGCGCTGATCGTCTGGGCAATCGCCTTCGTCGTCTACCAGCAGCTTCAAGACCGGGTCGTGCAGCCGGTCTTCTACAGGCACGCTGTGCAGATCCACCCGGCTGTGGCGATCGTCGTCGTGCTCGCCGGCGCTCAGCTCGCCGGCATCCTCGGCGCGCTCCTGGCAATTCCGGTCGCCGCATCGCTCGGCGCGATCTTCGACGAGCTCTGGCCGAGCCAGGCTCAGTCCGACGAGGCCGGCGGCGCCTCGGCCGGCGCAGTGCCGGAGCCCGCGCCCGCCTCCCCGTAACGCGCACGGGCCCGCTCGAGCTTGTCGCCGCGGTAAAAGCGCCGCGCCCAGAGCGAGTGCGGCTTTGCCACCCGCACCGCCGAGGGCGCCGCCGCCGGCCAGAACACCAGCGCGAGGACCGACATCCCGAACTTCTCCTTCGCGGCGTTGACCGCCGCGAACCCGATCCCGATCACGCCGAAGAACCCGACGAAGGCGAAGACTCCGTCGGCGACGTCGTCGGCAAGCTTGACCCAGGCCGTGAAGCCGACCGCGAGCATCCCGGCCAGGCAGCCGGCGATGATCATCGCGTCGACCGACTTGCGCCCCTCCTTCTCCCAGTAGACGTCCTTGAGGTTGAGCCAGAGCGCGAACTCGTCGAGCGTCAGCCCCATCCCGATCGCGAAGAACACGGTGACGATCTCCCGCCACGGCGAGTCGGGCTGGTGGACGACCCCGACGTAGCCGAAGATCATCATCGCGAAGATCCCCCAGACCAGGTGATGGACGTGGGTGCCGCCGACGCTGACGTTGCCCGGCCACCAGCTCACCTGGGCGCGGATCATGTGCGTGCTCGTGCGAATGAACGCGAACGTGCCGAGCAGGGCGACGAAGAATAGGAACGAGGCGAGCCGGCCCGGGTCGACGATCTCGCGTTGGAACTCGCTGCTGATGCTGGCGACGGTCGTCACTCCGGCGTCAGCACCACCTTGCCGACGTTCTTGCGCTCGGCGATGAACCGGTGCGCGTCGGCGGCACGCTCGAACGGAAACGCCTCGGCCACGACCGGCTCGTAGTCACCGGCCTCGAGCCCCTCGCCGAGCGGCTCCAGCACGCGGTCAAGCCCCTCCCGGTCCCACCAGGAGAGCATGTTGAGCCCGAAGACGCCCTTGTTCTCGTTCATGATCTGCAGGCTCTTCCACCAGGGCATCGTCGCCAGCGGCATCCGCACCAGGCTGCGCAGCACCGCGGGGATGTCGCGCTTGTCGCCGGTCTGGACTTCCGAAAGCCCGTACATGATCAGCCGCCCGCCCTGGCGCAGCAGCCGGTAGTCCTTGCGAAAGCTCTGCGGGCCGAGCGCGTCGAAGGCGACGTCGATGCCCTCGCCGTTGGTGAGCCGGCGCACCTCCTCCTCGAAGTCCTGGCTGCGGTAGTCGATCGGGTGGTCGACGCCCTGCGCGCGGATCGCGTCGTGCTTGGAGGCCGAGGCGGTGCCGAAGATCTCGGCGCCGATCCGCTTCGCCACCTGCGTCGCCGAAATGCCGACGCCGCCGGCCGCGGCGTGGATCAGAACCCTTTCTGCGGGCTTGAGACCGCCCATGGTGACCAGACCGGCGTACGCGGTCGCGTAGTTGACGGGGAACGCCGCCCCCTGCTCGAACGAGAGCGAATCCGGCAGCGGCAGCGCCTGGTCCTCGGGCACGACGATCAGCTCGGCATGGCCGCCGAAGCGCGTGCCCGCCATCACCCGGTCGCCGACCGAGACCGTGGTCACCCCGTCGCCGACGCTCTCGATCTCGCCGCCCACCTCGTAGCCGACCACGCACGGAGGCGACGGCGCGTCGGGATACACCCCGGCGCGCGCCATCAGGTCGGCGAAGTTGATCCCGGCCGCCTTGACCGCAATTCGGACCTCACCCGGCCCGGGCTCGGGATCGGGCCGCTCCTCGACCCGAAGCACCTCGGGCCCGCCGTGCTCGGTGATCACAACGGCTCGCATGGCGCGAGGTTATGCCTTACAGGTCGATCGCGTGGCCGGCGAAGAAGCCCTCGCCCGAGGCGATCTCCTCGATCACGGCGTCGGGGACGGGGCCGTCGGTGGTGAGCGCCATCACCGCCTCCTCCCCATCCGCCTCGGCGCCGACCGCGGCCGAGACGATGTTGACACCGTGATGGCCGAAGGCGGTGCCGACGCGGCCGATCATCCCCGGGCGGTCGGCGTAGCGGAAGACGGCGATGTGGTCGGCGAACGGCATGTAGAAGCTCTGGCCGAGCGCCCCGACGAGGTAGGGGATGTTGCGCGCCCCGATTCCAGTGCCGGCGACCTCGACCTCGCCGACGCGGATCTTGACCAGCTCGGTGAAGTCGCCGGCCGACGCCTCCTTGAGCTCGGTGAGCTCGATCCCGCGCTCCTCGGCCATCGCCGGCGCGTTGACGAGGTTGACGGGCTCCTCGGTGTGTCCTGAGAGGATCCCGACCAGCACCGCGATCCCGAGCAGGCGGGTGTCGTGGTCGGCGATCCGGCCATGGAACTCGACCTGGATCCGGTCGCTGGCGCCAGCGCCGAGCCCGCCCGCAAGCCGGCCGAGCTTCTCGCACAGCGGCACGAACGGCGCCAGCGCCTCCATCGCCTCGGGCCGCACCGCGGCGATGTTGACCGCGTTGGTCACGACGCCGCCCTGAAGCGCCGCGCTCACCTGCTCGGCGGTGACGATGCCGGCGCGGTCCTGCGCCTCGGCGGTCGAGGCGCCGAGGTGGGGGGTGACGACGACGTCGTCGCGCTCGAACAGCGGGTGCGCGGTGAACGGCTCCTCGGGAAAGACGTCGAGCGCGACCCCGCCGAGCTTGCCCGATTCGAGGCCGGCTAGCAGCGCGTCGAGGTCGACCAGCTCGCCGCGGGCACAGTTGACGATCCGGGCGCCGTCGCGCATCTTCGAGATCGCGTCGGCGTCGATCCAGTCGACGGTCTCGGGGGTCTTCGGCAGGTGGATCGTGATCAGGTCGGCACGCCGGTAGAGCTCTTCGCTGGTCGCGACACCCTCGACGCCGAGCTCGCGAAAGCGCTCGGGCGAGACGAACTTGTCGAAGCCGAGCACCTCCATGTCGAAGCCGAGCGCGCGCTGGGCGACGAGCTGGCCGATGCGGCCAAAGCCGATCACGCCCAGCGTCTTGCCGTAGAGCTCGTTGCCGCCGTAGCGCGAACGCGCCCATTCGCCGGCCACGAGTGACGAGTGCGCCTGGGGGACGTTGCGGCACAGGGCCAGCGCCAGCGCCAGCGTGTGCTCGGCGGCGGCGATCGAGTTCGACTCGGGCGCGTTGGCGACGATGATCCCGCGCTTGGTCGCCGCCTCGATGTCGACGTTGTCGACCCCCGTCCCCGCCCTGCCGATCACGCGCAGGCGGGTGCCGCGCTCGATCAGCTCGGCGGTCATCTTCGTCCCCGAGCGGATCAGGATCGCGTCGAACTCGCCGATCCGCTCGGCCAAGTCGCCGTCGGACATCTCCAGGCCCAGCTCGACGTCGAAGTCTCGGCGCAGCAGCTCGACGCCGGTGTCGGCGATCTGCTCCTTGACCAGCACCCGCGGTACCTGGTCGATGAGCGTGCGCTCCGCGCTCACGGCCGGGCCTCCGGGACGTTGTCGACGACCCAGTCGATGCACGCGGTGAGCGCCTCGACGTCGTTCGGCTCAATCGCCGGAAACAGCCCGATCCGCAGCTGGTTGCGGCCCAGCTTGCGGTACGGCTCGGTGTCGACGATCCCGTTCGCCCGCAGCGTCGCCGCCAAGGCCGCGGCGTCGACCGTCTCGTCGAAGTCGATGGTGCCGACTACGAGCGAGCGCTTCGCGGGATCGCCGACGAACGGCGTCGCGAAGTCGACCCGCTCGGCCCACCCGTACAGATGTCCCGACGACTGCCGGGTGCGGTCGACGCACCAGTCCAGCCCGCCGGCGCCAAGCATCCAGTCGAGCTGGTCGGCGAGCAGCAGCAGGGTCGCCACCGCCGGGGTGTTGTAGGTCTGGTCCTTGCGCGAGTTCTCGAGCGCGGTCATCAGCGACAGCGATGCGGGTTGCCAGCGGCCGCCGGCGCCGTCGAGCTCCTCGATCCGGGCGAGCGCCGCCGGGCTCAGCAGCGCCAACCACAGGCCGCCGTCGGAGGCAAAGCCCTTCTGCGGGGCGAAGTAGTAGGCGTCGACATCGGCCGCGTCGAACGGCAGGCCTCCGGCGGCCGAGGTGGCGTCGATCAGCACCAGCGCCTCGCCGGCATCCTGCGGCCGCGCCGGGGCCAGCATGACCCCGGTCGAGGTCTCGTTGTGGGCCCATGCAAGCACGTCGGCGCTCGGGTCGGTGGCCGGATCCGGGGCGTCGCCGGGCTCGGCCTCGATCACGATCGGATCGGCGAGGAACGGCGCCGCCGCGGTGACCTTGGCGAACTTGCCGGAGAACTCGCCGTAGGCGAGGTGCAGGGCGCGCTCGCGGACGAGGCAGGCCGCGGCCGCGTCCCAGAACGCCGTGGTGCCGCCGTTTCCGAGCGCAACCTCGTAGCCGTCAGGCGCATCGAACAGCTCCGCGATTCCGTCGCGGATTCGCGCGACGAGCTCCTTGACCGGCCGCTGGCGGTGCGACGTGCCCATCACGTCGGCACGCTCGGCGAGCTTGGCGAGCGCCTCGGGGCGGACCTTCGAGGGCCCGCAGCCGAAGCGGCCGTCGCTCGGCTTCAGCTCGTCTGGGATAAGTGTCTGTGTCTGGGGTGCGGTCATGGTGCGCGGGCAGATAGGGTGCTCGCCGTGAGCTCGGAAACGGTCAGAGAGCCTGTGGAAGGCGACGGATACGCGGTCGGCGACCTCGACGGCGTCGGCGAAGGTTACGGTTTCAGGAAGATACGAAAAGAGCTCGGGGTAACCGAGTTCGGGGTCAACGCGGTCGTGATGCCGGCCGGATACGAGTCCGGATTTCACGCCCACGAGCGCCAGCAGGAGCTCTACTTCGTCCACTCCGGAATGCTCGAGTTCGAGTTCGGCGACGGCTCCAAGCACGTGCTCGGGCCTGGGGCCTTCGCGCGCGTCGACGCGCCGACGATGCGCAAGTTCAAGAACGTCGGCGACGAGGACGCCGTCTACGTGATCGTGGGCGCCGAGGGCGGCTACGTCGGCCGGGATGGGGTCGCCCCCGAGGGTGAGCAGCGCGTGCGCGACAGCGGCGGCGGTTGACCGCTCACACCGCCTACCTCACGTTTGAGACAGACGAGCGGCGAGAGTTCGTCCGCATCACCGACGACGTTCAGGCCGCCGTCGACAAGTCGGGTGTGCACGAGGGGATGGTGCTGGTCTCGGCTATGCACATCACCGCCGGCGTCTGGATCAACGACGACGAGCCTGGGATCCAGGCCGACGCGCTGGAATGGCTCGACAAGCTCGCGCCGCCGAGCTGGCAGGAGCCCGCCAACGACGTCGCCCGCCAACTCTCACCCGACCCCGGCGACTACCGCCACCACCGCGGCGGCGAGGACAACGGCGACGCCCACCTGAAGAACCTGCTCGTCCACCACCAAGTGATCGTCCCGGTCACCGACGGCCGCCTCGACCTCGGCCCCTGGCAGGCGATCTTCTACGTCGAGTTCGACGGCCGCCGCCACAAGCGCCTGGTGATCAAGGTCCTGGGCGAGTAGCCGCTAGGCCCAGACGAACGGCGGATAGCGCGTGGCGATGAAGTGCGCGTAGGCGTTGGTGCGGAGCTGCCAGCGCATCGCGACCTTGGCCAGGTCGAACATCCCCGGCGGGTAGCGCTTGGTGAACATGATCGTGAACAGGGCGAAGAACGCGAGCAGCTGAGCGAGGTTGCGCAGGATTCCCGCCACGATCAGGACCGGGATCGCAAGGAACCACTGCACGAACGGGCGCCAGCGGTCCATCTCGCCGGGGTAGTCGAGCTCGAGCCGAGCGGGGTACTCCGGGTGCTCGCCGAGTGAGAACGGCGGGTACGGATCGACCATCAGCAGGAAGTACGCCGACACCCGCCAGGCCCAGCGATACACGCCGGCGACGTAGTTGAAGATCCCCTGCGGGTAGCGCCCGGTGAACAGCACCCCGAAGGCCGCGAAGAGGATCGCGAAGAACGCGCCGATGACCAGGAAGATCAGGACGAAGATGTGCGGGATCGCCAGCAGCCACTTGACCAGCGGCAGGAAGCGCGTGTACTCGGCCTGGTGGTCGATCTCGCCGCGAGCGGGATAGGCGGCCGCCTCGGCGGCAGGGTCGTAGGCCGGCTGAGCCGGCGGCGTGGGCGGCGTGGGCGCTCCCTCCACGTGTGGCACCCTATCGCGCCTAGAACTCCTGATCGATCCAGGGCATCATCGAGCGCAGGTCCTTGCCGACCTTCTCGATCTGATGCCCGGCCGCCTCGTCGCGCAGGCGGTTGAAGTTCTCCGCGCCCGCCCGGTTCTCGGCGATCCACTCCTTGGCGAACTCGCCTGACTGGATGTCGGCCAGCACCTGCTTCATCGCCTCGCGCACCTCGGGTCCGATCACCTTCGGCCCGCGGGTCATGTCGCCGTACTCGGCCGTGTTGGAGATCGAGTAGCGCATCCCCTGCACGCCCTTCTCGTACATCAGGTCGACGATCAGCTTCAGCTCGTGCAGGGTCTCGAAGTAGGCGAGCCGCGGGTCATAGCCGGCCTCGACCAGGGTCTCGAAACCGGCGCGGACCAACTCGGTCGCGCCGCCGCAGAGCACCGACTGTTCGCCGAAGAGGTCGGTCTCGCACTCGTCCTTGAAGGTCGTCTCGATGATCCCGGCGCGGCCGCCGCCGATCCCGACCGCGTAGGCGAGCACCAGCTCGCGCGCGTCGCCCGTCTCGTCCTGGTGGATCGCCATCAGACACGGGACCCCCCTCCCCTCCTCGTACTGGCGGCGGACCAGGTGGCCCGGGCCCTTTGGCGCGACCATGCCGACGTCGACGCCCGGCGGCGGGTCGATCTCGCCGAAGTGGACCGAGAATCCGTGGCCGAACATCAGCAGGTTGCCCTCGGAGATCCCGTCGGCGATCTCGGCGCTCCAGGTCTCGCCCTGCTTTTCGTCGGGGAGCAGAACCATGACGATGTCGCCGCGGCTGGCGGCCTCGGTCGTGTCGAGCACCTCCAGGCCGGCGGCCTCGGCCTTCTCACGGCTCGACGAGTCCGGACGCAGCCCGACGACGACGTCGTAGCCGGACTCCTTCAGGTTGAGCGCGTGCGCGTGGCCCTGCGATCCGTAGCCGAGGATCGCGATCGTCTTGCCCTCGAGCGCCTCGGGATTGGCGTCGGCGTCGTAATAGACCCTGTCGTCGGCCATCGGCCGCGGAACTCTACGCGTCGCCGCCTTCAGGCTGCTTGATGAACCACTCGGTGAACTCACGGCAGCGGCCGTCTTCGGCGAACCGGATCACAAAGCAGTTGTGGTAGATCGAGTCGACGGGGCCGCCGGGCTCCTTCGTATAGGTGCTCGTCCCGGTCGCGACCGCGACGTCGCCGTCGACCGCGACCGGCGCGTAGCTCGCCTCGTAGGTGCCGGGCTCGTCGCGCTCCGACGCGCCCTCGTGCTCGCTCTCGCCGAGCCACGACGCGACGACGGCGTCCCGCCCCCGCACCGGCTCGTCGTAGGGGTGATAGCGGTACTCGACGTCGTCGGCGAAGAGCGCGGCGATCTCGTCAGCGTCGTAGCTCTTCCAAGCCGAGACGTAGTCGTCGAGCCAGCGCTTGACGTGCTCGCGATCGGTCACCGCAGCTCCCTGCGCAGCAATTTGCCGGCCGGCGTGCGCGGCAGCTCGGAGACGAACTCCACTCGCTTCGGCACCTTGTAGCCGGCGAGCTCGGAGGCGCAGTGCGAGAGCAGCTCGTCGGCGCTCACCTGAGCGCCGTTTCTCAGCACGACCACGGCGGTCACGGCCTCCTGCCACTCGGCATCGGACCGCCCGACCGCGGCGGCGTCGACGACGCCGGGGTGGCGCAGCAGCACCTCCTCCACCTCGGCGGGCAGCACGTTCTCGCCGCCGCTGACGATCAGATCGCCGAGGCGGTCCTCCACGTACAGGAACCCCTCGTCGTCGATCCGGCCGAGGTCACCGGTGTGCAGCCAGCCGTCCTCGTCGGCCGTGCCCGGCGCCACGATCGGCCCCTGGACGAGGATCTCGCCGTCCTGGATCCGCAGGTGCGTGGTGAGCAGGGGACGTCCCGCCGAGCCGAGCTTGCGATGGGCGTCAGCCGGTGTCAGCGTCGTCACCTGCGAGGCGGTCTCGGTCAGCCCGTAGGTCTGCACGACCGTCGCTCCGCGACCGATCGCCTCCTCGAGCACCTCGTCGGGCACCGGTCCGCCGCCCACCAGCACCGCCCGCAGCGGCAGCAGGTCGACGCCGGCCTCGAGCAGGCGGACCAGCTGCGTGGCGACGAGCGAGATCACGGTGACGCCGTCGCCCTCGAGCGACGCGGCGATGCTGTCAACGTCGAAGCCGTCGTGCACGACAGCCGTGGTTCCGTAGATCACCGAGCGCATCACGATCGAGAGCCCGCCGACGTGAAACAGCGGCAGGCAGCAGAGCCAGCGATCGGTCGGCTCGACGCCGAGATTGAACGCCGATCCGACCGCACTCCAAAGGTGGTTGCCGTAGGTAAGCCCGATCGGCCGCGGGCCGCCCATCGTGCCGCTGGTGACGATGCGGCAGTGCAGCGCGTCGAGGTCGTGCTCTCCCAGCAGCGGCAGGTCGGCCTCGGTCAGGCCGAGGTCGGGACTGCCGTTGATCCGCAGCGCCGGCCCTGCCCGTTTCAGCTCGGCGGCGATCTCGGCATCCGGCAGGCGGGTGTTGACGGGGTATGCGACGGCGCCGAGCTTCATCAGTGCGTGCAGCAGGACGACGTAGTCGATGCCGGCGTCGAGCGTGAGCGCGACGGTCGTTCCGCGCCGCGCGCCGCGCGCGGCCAGCCGCCGGG
>DAIRGH010000201.1:0-1958 GCA_036794585.1 Solirubrobacterales bacterium
CGCCCATCTTGATCGCCTCGTCGATGTCGTGGGTGACGAAGAGGATCGTCTTGCGCAGCTCCGCCTGCAGGCGCAGGAACTCGTTCTGCAGCCGCTCGCGGTTGATCGGGTCGACGGCGCCGAACGGCTCGTCCATCAGCATCACGCCGGGGTTCGCCGCCAGCGCGCGGGCGACGCCGACGCGCTGCTGCTGACCGCCGGAGAGCTGGGAGGGATAACGCTCAGCCAGCTCGCGGTCGAGGCCGATCAGCTCGATCAGCTCGTCGACGCGGGCGCGGATGCCCTCGTCGTCCCAGTCGAGCAGCTTCGGCACCGTGGCGATGTTCTGGGCGATCGTCCGGTGCGGAAAGAGCCCGATCTGCTGGATCACGTAGCCGATCTCGCGCCGTAGCTCGGCAGGGCCGCGCTCGCGCACCGAGCGTTCGCCGATCAGGATCTCGCCCTCGGTGATCTCGACCATCCGGTTGGCCATCCGCATCGCCGTCGTCTTGCCGCACCCCGACGGCCCCACCAGAACGCAGATCTCTCCGGCCGGGATCTCGAGGCTCAAGTGGTCGACCGCCGGTCGCTCGGCCCCGGCGTAGACCTTGGTCGCATCTCGGAACTCGACCGAGAGCGCCGCCCCCTGCTGATCTCTGGAGCCGCTGGCCGCCTCCACGCCCGGCGATCCTATCCGTCGTCTCCCTGCTGCAAAGATGGGCGCGTGGAGGCGTCGCTGAGCCAGGGCCTGTCGAGCGCGGAGGCGGCGCGGAGGCTGGCGCGCCTCGGCGAGCCCGAGCCGCACACCAGCCGCTCGGTGACGAGCATCGTGCTCGCGAACACGCTGACGCTGTTCAACGCGATCATCGGCGTCTTCTTCATCCTCATCCTCTCGCTCGGGTTGTGGGCCGACGCGCTGTTCGGCCTGATCGCGATCGTCAACTCCGCGATCGGGATCCGCCAGGAGCTGAAGGCGAAGGAGACCCTCGACCAGCTAGCCCTGCTGGTCGCCCCGCGGGCGAAGGTCACGCGCGACGGCAGGCTGGTCGAGCTGCGGGCCGAGGAGGTGGTGCCCGGCGACGTGATCCGGGTCGAGCCCGGCGACCAGCTCGTCGCCGACGGGCCCGTGGTCGACGCCCGCGGGCTCACGCTCGACGAGTCGCTGCTCACTGGCGAGTCCGACGGGATCCGCAAGCGGCCGGGCGACCGGCTGCTGTCGGGCTCGTTCGTGATCGCCGGCTCGGGCCACTACGAGGTCGACGCCGTGCGCGAGGAGAGCTACGCCGAGAAGATCGCCGGCGAGGCGCGCGAGTTTCGCCACCCGCCGTCGCCGCTTCAGGTCGAGGTCAACACGGTGCTGAGGGCGACGACGATCGCGCTGGTGCCGATCGCGATCGTCGTCCTGATCGGGTTCAGCGTCCACGACAAGGAGTTCCGCGAGGCCGCGCAGGAGGCCACCGCCGGCCTGGTGACGCTGATCCCCGAGGGCCTGGTCCTGCTGATGAGTGTCACCTTCGCCGTGGCGGCGGTGCGGCTGGCGCGCCAGAACACGCTCGTGCAGCAGATTGCGGCGACCGAGGCGCTCGCAGCGGTCGACACCGTGTGCGTCGACAAGACCGGGACGCTCACCGACGGCACCCTGAAGCTGGTCAAGGTCGAAGTCGCCGACCCGGCCGGACCGGCCGCGGTGGAGCGGGCGCTCGGCACCTTCGCCGCCTCGGCCGGCGAGCGCAACCGCACACTTGAGACGATCGCCGAGACCTACCCCTCTCGGCCCGAGCCGGCGACCGCCGAGGTTCCGTTCTCCTCGCAGTGGAAGTGGAGCGGGCTGACCCTGAACGGATCGAGCTACGTGATCGGGGCGCCTGATGTGCTCACCCGGGCCGGCGCGCTGGCGCTGCCGGGCGGCCTACAGCGCGCGCTCGAGGAGCACACGGGCGCGGGGCGCAGGGTGATCGCCTTCGGCGAGACCCGCGCCG
>DAIRGH010000202.1:0-1950 GCA_036794585.1 Solirubrobacterales bacterium
AGCTGCGGGCGCCGGCAGCCGACGCCGTCGCCGCCTATACGTACCCGGCCCCGGCGGAGCGGATGGCCGCCGTGGTCGAGCGAGCGATCAGCTCTCGACGAAGCCCTTGAGCTTCCCCGGCATGCTCTCGACGAGCTGGCCGCGCAGGACGCCGACGAGCGGGCCGCGGATCACCATGCCGAGCATCCGCCCGAGGTCGACGGTCATCTCGTAGGTGGCGCGGGTGCGTCCGTCGCCGAGGTCCTCGAGCTCCCAGCTGCCCTCGACCGACTTCAGGTCACCCTCCTCCTGGCGCCAGCCGATGTGGGTGGGGCGCACGTAGTCGAAGCGCAGGGTCGAGCCCAGCGTCCTCACCTTGGCGTCGGTCTCGGTGCGGACGAGGACCTGGCGCCCGTCGGCATCGTGCTCGAGGCAGCGCGCCTGCTTGATCTCGGGCTGCCAGCGGGGCGAGCCCTCGACGTCGGCAGCAACCTCGAACACCTCCTCGATCGGCGCCTCGATCTCGGTGGTGGCGGAGCCGTGAATTGCCACGGCCTGAGCCTAACCGGCGGACGCCGGCCGGTGTCGCTCGCAGTGGCGCTCGTGCTCGAGGTCGGTGCAGTTGTCCCTGCCGCCCCCACCGTTGCCGCGATCCCCTGACACGGCGTGCGGCGGCCCACCGTCGAGGCGGTCGTCGCCCGCACCCCCGGAGAGACGGTCCGACCCCGCCCCGGCAAAGATCCGGTCGTCGCCGCGGCCACCGCGCAACGACGGATCGGAGCCGTCGAAGCGGTCGATCGGACCCGCCTCGGTGACGAGCAGTCGGGCGCCGAAGATCGAGTCGTCGCCGGCTCCACCTCCGATCACATCGCCTCCCCGGACCCCGTCGATGAAGTTGTCGCCGCGATCGCCGAGGATCACGTCGCGCCTGCCCGTTCCCTCCACCTGCTCGAGTCCGGCGAGCGCATCTCGCCCGTGCCCGCGTGCGATCCCCCGGCGCAGGTCGACCCGCACCGCCTCCTGCAATCGCCGGTAGGGATAGGAGAACCGGACCATGTCGACCCCGGCTCCGGCCCGCAGGACGTCGTCGCCGCCGGAATCGACGGCGGTGAGCAGGTCGTCGCCACCGCCGGCGCGCACCGTGTCGTCGCCGGCGCCGTCGTAGACGTAGTCCTGCTCGGGGCCACCCTCGACCAGGTCGTCGCCGCCGCCGCCGTAGACCTCCTTGAAGCGGCCGCTGACGCAGATCACGTCGTCTCCCGCCCCCGCCTCGATCAGGCCCGCGCCCTTGTGGTCGACGATCACGTCGTCGCCGGGGGTTCCCCTCACGACCACGCGGTCGGCGACGATCGTCGCCTCGCGGCCCTGGCACTCGATCGCGGCGGATGCCGCGCCGCCGGCTCCGCCGCCAATCGCCAGGCCCAGCGCGAGCACCAGCAGGAGCGCAGCCCGATGCCGATTCATGCCCGGGGAGTTCCCCGGATCCCCGATTCGAACCCTAGACTCGGTGCCGATGGCGTCCGAGACCGAGCAGGCAAAGGCGGTCGATCAGGACCTGCATCGCTACGTCGCCCCGGTCGTCGGCCCCGACGACGAGCGCGTCTTCACCGACTCGGGGATCGAGATCGAGCGGCTGTACGAGGAGGGCGACGTCGCCCCGGGTCTCGAGCAGCGCCTTGGCGAGCCCGGCTCCTATCCATTCACGCGCGGCATCCACGAGGGCATGTACCGAGACCGGCTGTGGACGATGCGCCAGTACGCCGGCTTCGCCAGCCCCGAGGACACCAACGAGCGCTACCGCTACCTGATCGAGCACGGCTCGACCGGCCTGTCGATGGCCTTCGACCTGCCGACCCAGCTCGGCCGCGACTCAGACGACCCGCTCTGCGACGGCGAGGTCGGCCGCACCGGGGTTCCGATCGACACGATCGAGGACATGCGGATCTGCTTCGACCAGATCCCGCTCGACGA
>DAIRGH010000110.1:0-9199 GCA_036794585.1 Solirubrobacterales bacterium
CGAGCTCGCCCTGCGCGCGGCCGCCGACCGCGCGCGCGAGGGCGCCCGCTAGCCTCCCGGCGTCCGAATGGGGGCGATCGAGCACATCCACGCACGCCAGATCCTCGACTCGCGGGGCAACCCGACGGTCGAGGTCGAGGTTCGGCTTGACTCCGGCGCGAGCGGTCTCGCCGCGGTGCCCTCCGGGGCGTCGACGGGAGAGTTCGAGGCAACCGAGCTGCGCGACGGCGGTGACGCGTGGATGGGCAAGGGGGTGACCAAGGCGGTCGCCAACGTCAACGAGACGATCGCCAAGTCGCTGGTGGGCGCCCGCGCCACCGATCAGGCGGCGCTCGACGAGACCCTGCGCGAGCTCGACGGCACTCCCAACAAGTCCCGCCTGGGCGCCAACGCGATCCTCGGCGTCTCGCTGGCGACCGCCAAGGCCGCCGCCGCCGAGGCCGAGCTGCCGCTGTACCTCTACATCGCCGAGCTGTACGGCCTCTCGCGCGAGGAGGCGAACGTGTTGCCGGTGCCGATGATGAACGTGCTCAACGGAGGGGCCCACGCCGACAACGCGGTCGACTTTCAGGAGTTCATGGTCGTGCCCGGCGGCGCGGCGACGTTCTCCGAGGCCATGCGCACCGGCGCCGAGGTCTTTCACTCGCTGAAGAAGATCCTGCTCGACCGCGGGCTGGCGACCGCGGTCGGCGACGAGGGCGGCTTTGCCCCCGACCTCGATTCCAACGAGGCGGCGCTCGAGGCGGTGGTCGCCGGCGTCGAGGCGGCCGGATACGAGCCGGGCAAGGACGCGCACATAGCACTCGACCCCGCCACCAGCGAGCTCTACCGCGAGTCCGACGGCGCCTACGTGCTCGAGCACGAGGGCCGCGCGCTGACGGCCGAGGAGCTCGCCGGCTACTGGGCGCAGATCGTCGAGAGCCACCCGGTGGTCTCGATCGAGGACGGCATGGCCGAGGACGACTGGGAGGGATGGAGGCTGCTCACCGAGCGGACGGGCGACCGCTGCCAGCTCGTCGGCGACGACCTGTTCGTCACCAACCCCGAGCGGCTGCGGCGCGGGATCGAGGAGGGGGTCGGCAACTCGATCCTGATCAAGGTGAACCAGATCGGCACGCTCACCGAGACGCTCGAGGCGATTTCGATTGCCCGCGAGGCCGGCTACACGGTGGTGATCTCGCACCGATCCGGCGAGACCGAGGACACGACGATCGCCGACCTCGCCGTCGGCACCGCCGCCGGGCAGATCAAGACCGGAGCGCCTTCGCGCTCGGACCGGGTCGCCAAGTACAACCGGCTGCTGCGAATCGAGGAGGAGCTGGGCGAGGCGGCGACGTACCCCGGGCTCTCCGCCTTCGCCGGCAGGTGACCTGCGGCGGGAGGTTCGCGCCGCCCGGCGCCGAACCCATACGCGATGACCACGCGTGCCCAGAGCGCCGGCTACCGGCTGCGTCCCGCGCCGCGCTCGCGCTCCCGCGGACGGGCGGCGAGCCGGATCCACTGGGACAAGGTCGGCAGGGTGGCGCTGGTGATCGTCCTCTTCCTGGTGCTCGCCTCATACGTCGGCCCGGCGCTCAACTTCTTCGACGCGTGGCGCGACTCGCGCTCCGAGCACGCCTCGCTTGCCGAGCTGCGCGAGGTCAACGCCAAGCTCAAGCAGCGGATCGCGACGCTCGACGGCTCCGACGCCTCCGAGCGCGCGGCGCGCAAGCAGGGCTTTGTCGTGGCCGGCGAGGCTCCGTACACCATCGACGGGCTCGGCCGCTGATCGAGTCCGGGCGATGAGCCCGGCCTTCGAGATCGCGCCGGTATCCGAGCGGACGCTGTCGGCGGGCGCGTACCTGCTCGGGGTGCTGGAGTTGGCGCTGATCGTCGGGGCGGTCGCGTACTTCGCTTGGCGCCTGCGGGCCCGGCTGCTGCCCGGGTGGATTGGAGCGCCCGCCAGGCTTGTTGAGGCAGTAACGGGGATCGCGGCGTTGATCCTGCTCGCGGAGGTGTTCGGGACGTTCGGGGCATTTGGCGATCTCTCGATGCTCGCCGGCTCGCTCGCCCTCGCTGCCGCGGCCCACCTCTGGCTGCGGGTGCCGCCGGGAGAGCGCGATGTCGGCCCGCCCGCGCCCCCCGCGTCCCGGCTGGCCATCTGGCTCGCCGCCGGGGCCTGCGCCGCGGTCGCCGCGGCCTGGATGGTGCCGACCCTCGCCAGCCTCGCCGGCGGCATGGATCGCGCCGACTCGCTCTGGTACCACATGCCCCAGGCCGCCCGGTTCGCCGAGGGAGGCGACCTGGCCCGGATCGACTACTTCGACCCGATCTTCTTCGCTTCCTACTACCCGGCCAACTCCGAGGTCCTGCACGCGATCCCGCTGCTCGCCTTCGGCCGCGACATCCTCTCGCCGCTGCTCAACCTCGGCTTCCTCGCCCTCGGACTGCTCGCCGCCTACTGCATCGGCCGCCCCTACGGCGTCGGCCCGCAGAGCCTGATCGGCGGCGCGATCGCCCTCGGCGCCCAGAACCTGGTCGAGTTCCAGGCGGGCGAGGCGTTGAACGACGTAACGGGGGTGGCGTTCGTGTTGGCGGCGGTGGCGATCCTCGTCAATGGCGGGGTTATGGGTCCATACGACCCAAAACCCCGCGCTCTCTGGCCGATCGCGGTCGCGGGCCTCGCCGCCGGCCTCGCGGCCGGGAGCAAGCTCAGCTTCCTCGCCCCCGTACTTGCCCTCTCCGTCGGCCTCGCGGTCATCGCCAAGGGCGCCCGCCTGAAGACGTTCGCCTGGTTCGCCGTCCCGGCCTTCATCGCCGGCGGCTTCTGGTACCTCCGCAACCTCTTCGCCGTCGGCAACCCCATCCCATACACGTCCTTCGGACCCCTCGGCCTGCCTACCCCCGACCGCGACTTCGAGCTGCGGCCCGGCAACTCGGTCTTTCACTACATCACCGACACCGAGGTCTGGTCGGACTGGCTCTTCCCCGGCCTGCACGACTCGTTCGGGCTGCTGTGGCCGCTGGTGATCGCCGCCTTCGTCGGCGCGGGCGCGTACGCGCTCTGGCGAGGCGGCGACCCGATCGTCCGCGTGCTCGGCGCGGTGGTCCTGTTCACGAGCGTCGCCTACATCTTCACCCCTCTGACCGCGGCCGGCGAGGAGGGGGAACCGATCGCCTT
This sequence comes from Solirubrobacterales bacterium, assembly GCA_036794585.1. Taxonomy (GTDB): domain Bacteria; phylum Actinomycetota; class Thermoleophilia; order Solirubrobacterales; family 70-9; genus WHSW01. The sequence continues at coordinate 3,161 of DAIRGH010000110.1, forward strand.
CGTATGGAACGTCCGCTACCTGGCGCCCGCGGCCGCGATCGGGCTCGCGCTGCTGCCCTGCCTGCCAATCGCCCGCGCAACCGAGCGCGCCCGGCAATTCACGCTCGCCGGCCTGGCGGTCCTCTTCATCGCCACGATCGTCGACCTCGTCCAGTGGCAGCAGGGCCATGTCAAGGGCGCCGTGGCGGCGGGTGTGGGCGTGATCGCGGCGTTCGCAGCAATTCGCCTGCTCGCCGACCGCGGCGTCCTCGGACGTGCTTCCCCACCTGCCTGGGCAGCGGCGACGGCCGCCATCGCCGCGGCGGTGCTCGCCGCCGGCTGGTGGGAGCAGAACCACTACCTCGAGCGCCGCTACGAGAACCTCAGCCCGTCGCTGAAGCTCGCCGAAGCAGTCCGCTGGGCGCGCGACCTTCGCGATGCCGAGGTCGCCGTCGCCGGGGTGCGCGGCGTCTTCAACCAGTATCCGTTCTACGGCACCGACCTCTCCAACGAGGTGCAATGGCTGGGCAAGGAGGGAGCCGACGGCGCCTACGAGCGGATCCCGACCTGTGCGGAGTGGCGCCAAGCGCTTGCCGACGGCGGCTACACCCACGTCGTCACCACCTATGACCCGTTCCGGCCGGGCGAGCTGACCGACACCAAGGAGGGCCTCTGGACCCGCGACGATCCGGCCGCCAAGACGCTCGTCCGCGACGGGCCGGTCGCCGTCTACGAGCTCGACGGCGCCCCCGACCCCGCCGGCTGCGACGGCCTGCCCGACCTGACCCCGGCCGAGCTCAACGGCGACTCGGTCAACATCGATCCCTCCGCCAACCAGCCCTAGGCCCGTGCTCTCGATCTACCTCTGCACCGCCCTGATCCTGGTCGCCTCGCTGCTGATCGGCCGCGCGCTCCTGCTGCTCCTGCACTGGCCCGGCGAGGCGTGGCTGTCGGGAGCCACCGGGTTCGCCGCGCTGGTCGTGCTGGCGCCGTTCGCCGTCCGCCTGCCCGGCCGGGCGACGACCGCGGCGGTGCTGGTCGCGGTGCTGACGATCGCCGCGGCGATCTACGTCGTCCGCGCCCGCGCCTGGCCTGACTGGTCGGTCGGGGGAGCGGTGGTCGCATTGACGATCCTGCTGGCGACGATCCCGTTCGTCCTCAACGACCGCGTCGGAGTGCTCGGCGAGGGCATCTACACCAACGACCACGCCGCCCAGCTCTACTGGGCCGACTGGCTTCAGCACGGCTTCGGCCCCGAGCCGAGCGCGGTCCGCTTCGGCTATCCGATCGGCCCGCAGGCCGTTGCCGTGATCGCCGCCGAGGCGACGGGCACCTCGCTCGTCGACGCCTTCAACGGCCTGCTGCTCGCGATCCCCGCGCTCACCGGCCTCGCCGCCCTGGGCGCGCTGACGACGATGCCGCCCCTGCGCCGGATCGCGATCGCCACCGTCGCCGCGCTGCCGTACCTCGCCGCCTCGTTTCTGGCCCAGAGCGCCTTCAAGGAGACGGCGATGGCCATGTTCGTGCTCGCCTTCGCGATCGCGCTGGCCAGCCGTGAGCGAATCGGCTGGCGCGGCGTCGCCGGCGTGGGTCTGATCCTCGCGGCGGCGAGCGTGTTCACGTTCAGCATCCCGGGCCTCGCCTGGTTCGCGGTCGCGTTGCCGCTGTGGCTTGTGCTCGAGACGGTCGCCGGGCGCTCGCCGGTGGATTGGGGAGCGCTGCGCGAGGGCCTCGCCGCGCGCCGCGTCGCTGTCGCCGTGGCGATGGTGGCGCTGGTCGGGATCGTGGCGGTGACGGTCGGGCCGGCGATCGACTTCGTCGACAAGATCGGCGAGGTGGGGGAGTCGCCTGGGCGCCTGAGCTCTCCGGTCTTCCCCGGCGAGGCCTTCGGGATCTGGCCGGCTGGCGACTTCCGCCTCGTCCGCGGCGACGTCTCGGGGTCGCTGATCGCTGCGGGGGTCGGCGCGATCGCCGCCGCCTACGGCGCCCTCGTGTTGCTTCGGCGGCACGAGCTTGCCCTGCTGGCGACCCTGGTCGCGGGCGGGATCGTCTACGTGGGCGCCCGCCTGTTCGCCGAGATCCACGTTGAGGCGAAGGCGCTGGCCGTGATCGCCCCGCTGGTCCTGCTGGTCGCGCTGCGAGCGCTGCTGGAGCCGGACGGGCGCGATCCGGCGACCTACGCGCGCTACGGCTTCGGCGCCATCGTCCTGGTCGCTGCCGCGGGCTCGACCCTGCTCGCGCTGCGCGCTGCGCCGGTCGGCTACGACGACCGCCAGGCCGGCCTCGAGGCGCTCGCCGAGCGCGTCGACGGCGAGTCGGTCGCCTTTCTCGGCGTCGATCGCTTCGCCGGCTACTACCTGCGGGGCACGCTCGCCCGTGCTCCGGCCGGCTACGTGCCCGAGGAGATCGCCGCGCGGCCGGAGAAGACCTGGCAGCAGGGACAGGCCGCCGACTTCGACACGCTCGAGGCGGGCAAGCTCGACAAGTTCCGCTACGCGATCACCACGACGGCCGCCTACGCCTCGACGCCGCCGTCCAACTTCGACCCGGTGGTGCGGGCGGGCGACTACGTGCTCTGGCGCCGCCAGGGCGAAACCCCGCGCAGCCGTGTGGTCCCGGGAGAGAACGGTCAGATCGGGGAGCTGCTCGGCTGCTCCGAGCTCGGCGACCGCGACGGCAGCGCCACCGTCCTCACGAGTGGAGAGCTCGTCCCCTACACCGAGTGGAAGCTGCCGCCTCTGGTCGACGACGCCGCGGGCGGGCAGGAGCGTGCCTTCGCGGCCCCCGGGGAGGCGCGAGTGGAGATCTCGGTCGGCCTGTCGGGCGTGTACGCGCTCTCGCTTCAGTACCACTCGCAGGTGCCACTCGAGGTGGTGGTTGACGGCGAGACCGTCGCCGAGCTGCCGCCGTCACTCGATGGCATGTACCTCGACGGAGCCGGGCGCGGTGCCTTCTGGCCCGCAGGCGAGGTCGAGCACGCCGACCCGGGGGACATCGAGGTGAAGGTGCGGGCGGCCGAGCCAAGCGGGCTCGCGGACGCGGTCGGCGCCGAACGCCGGGTCTGGCTCGGCGCCGTGGCTGCGATCCGGCGGGACCCCGCGCAGACCGTGCCGCTCGACCGCGCCTGCGGCCTCTACGTCGACCACTTCAAGCTCGAGCGCGGGGGCCGGCGATGAGCCCCACCCACGGGACGCCGGAGGAGATCGGCGCGCCGGTGCTCGGCGGCGAGCAGGTGCCGCGCGCCGACGACGTCGCCCCGGTCACGTTCGTGGGGGGCACGGGCCGCAGCGGCACCCACGTGCTCGGCCAGCTCCTGTCGCGCAACAAGCGCCTGGCGCTGATCCCGCTCGAGGCCCGCTTCCACACCGACCCCGACGGATTCCCCGGCCTGCTCGCGGGCGAGGTGACGCTTGAGCAGTTCATGAAGCGGCTGCGCGGCTTCTGGTGGCGCGGCTTTCAGACCAACCGCCTGCGCGGGCGGATGCGCGGGCTGCACCGGCTCGTCGACCAGGATCGCTTCGACGCGGCGGCGGCGCGCTTCGAGCGCGAGTTCGAAGCCGACCGCGTGGGCGCCTGCCGCCACCTCTTCTTCGACCTGCTCGGGTCCCGGGCCGACGAGGAGCCCGAGGCGCGCGGGATTGTCGAGCAGAGCACCGATACGGTCGCGCAGGCGCCGACCCTGATCCGGATCTTTCCCGACGCCCGCTTCATCCACGTCGTCCGCGACGGCCGCGACGCCTCGGCCTCGCGGGTCGCGCAGACCCGCGGCCTCGTCGCGCCGCGGACCCGCGTCGGAGGGATCTCGTGGTGGCTGGAGCGGATCGAGGCGATCGAGCGCGGGGCCGGCGCGATCCCGCCCGAGCGGCTCTTGACCGTGAGCCTCGACGAGCTGCTCCTGCTGCGCCGAACGCGGGTCGCCCTGCGACCGCTGTTCCGGTTCGCCGGCGTGCACGTCGCGAAGGCTCCGCGGCGCTACTTCCGCAACCGCATGTCGCCCGAGGAGGCCAACGTCGAGCGCTGGCGGCGCGGGCTCAGCGTGCGCCAGGTCGCGCGGATCGAGAAGCTCTACGCCGAGGCGCTCGAGAAGCTCGAGGCCGGCGGCGCCCGCTCTGCGCCGCTGCTGCGCCGCACCTACGAGCGGGCGCGCGACCCCGAGTTGCCGCCGCTCGTCTACGTCTACGATCGAGGCTAGACCCAGATGGCAGATACCCCCGCAGAGCTGGTCTTCGTCGGCGGCACCGGCCGCAGCGGCACTCACATCGTCTCCTACCTGCTCGACCGCCACTCGCATTTCTACGGCGTGCCGATCGAGTGCCGTTTCCACTGCAACCCGAAGGGCCTGGCCGACGTCGTCACCGGGCGGGGCGACCCGGAGGACTTCCTCGCCAAGCTGCGCGGCTACTGGTGGCACCGGGTGCGCTTCGGCGACCGCGCCTACGTGAAGGCGAAGTGGCGCGCGCTGGGCCGCGGCCGGGTCCGCGGCCTGCACACGATTGTCGGCGAGGCCGAGTTCGCCGCCGCGGCCGATCGCTTCGAGGTGAGCTATCGCGACGACCTGCTCGGCGCCTCGCGGACTCTCTTCTATGACCTGCTCGGCCCGCTCGCCGAGCGCGCCGGCAAGCCCGCGGTGGTCGAGATGAGCTGCTTCACGATCGCCGCAGCCGATGGGCTCGCGCAGATCTTTCCCGAGGCGAGGTTCGTGCACTCGGTGCGCGACGGGCGCGACTCGGGCTCGTCGAAGGTCTCGCTGCGCCAGAAGCCGCATCACCCCACCGACGTCGTCTCGGGGATCGAGTTCTGGGCCGATCGCCTGCGCCAGGCCGAGGAGGGCGTGCGCGGCTTGTCCGACCCCGACCGCGAGCGGCTGCGGGTGATCAGCCTCGACGAGCTGGTGTGGAGCGATCGCGAGGCGGCCTACGCCGAGCTCTGCGAGTTCCTCGGGATCGGCGACGAGCCGGGGATGCGGGAGTTCTTCGAGGCCGAGATGAACGCCGACGCCGCGCACCGCGAGCGCTGGCGCAAGGGGCTCTCCGACGCCGAGCAGGCCGAGATCGTGGAGCTCTATGAGGAGACGCTGGCGCGGCTGGAGGCCGAGGGCTATCACTGCGCGCCGGTTCTGCGCCGCTCGTACGAGCGCGAGCAAGCCCTGGCTTGACCGACCGCATCCTCTTCACCACCTCGAACGGGACGGGCCTCGGCCACCTGACCCGGTCGATGGCGATCGCGCGCCGGCTGGGTCCCGAGCTCGAGGCTTTCTTCATCACCCTCTCCGCCGCCGCGCCGGTGGTCGAGCAGATGGGCTTTCCGGTCGAGTACATCGCGTCCTACGCGACCCCGGGATCGGGCAACGACTACCGCTGGTCGCGGCGCCTGCGGGCGCGGCTGCGGGCTGCGATCGCCGAGCTCGAGCCGCGGGTCGTCGTCTTCGACGGCACCCACCCGTACGAGGCGCTGCTCGGCGCGCTCCCCGACGACGGCGTCACGGTCTGGTGCCGGCGGCCGCTGTGGAAGGCGGGGTCGAGCCGGGTGCCGCTGGGGCGCGCCGGCGCCTTCGACGCGGTGCTCGAGCCCAGCGAGCTGGCCGAGTCCGAGGACCGCGGGCCGACGGTCGCCCTGCGCGACCGCGCTCATCGCGTCGACCCGATCGTCCTGCTGGACCGCTCCGAGCTCTTGCCGCGCGAGCGCGCCGAGGCCGAGCTCGGGCTCGAGCCGGGTCGCACCAACGTGCTCGTCAACCTCGGCCAGGGCGCCGAGGTGCGCGACGCCAACTTCAGGGCGCTCGCGACCCTGGCGGGGCGCGAGGGGGTGCAGGTGGCGACCCTCTCCTCGACCCTGGAGGCGGCGGACCGGCCGCCGGAGGGTGTGGTGGAGCTGCGCGCGACCTATCCGATGAGCCGCTACTTCGCCGCCTTCGACGCCTCGATCGCCGCCGCCGGCTACAACGCCTACCACGAGCTGATCGCGCTCGGGGTGCCGTCGCTGTTCGTGCCGATGCGGCGCGAGACCGACGACCAGCCGGCGCGGGCGCGCTACGCCGAGGAGGCCGGCATCGGCCTCGGC
>DAIRGH010000033.1:0-26919 GCA_036794585.1 Solirubrobacterales bacterium
CGCGGTGCGCGCGACGCCGGCGCCGTGGAGGCGACGCTCGCCGAGCTGCGGCGCGCGGCCGCGAACGAGGGCGAGAACCTGATGCCGCACTTCCTCGCTGCGGCCCGTGCCCGCGCTTCGGAGGGAGAGATGGTCGCCGCCCTCCAGGAGGTCTTCGGCACCTACACCGAGCAGCCGCAGTTCTAGCCCGCTGGTGACGGATGCTCCGAAACTGATCCTCGTCGCTGACGACGATGACGACGTGCGCGAGCTCGTCGTCTTCCGGCTCGAGCGGGCCGGCTACGACGTCGTCACCGCCGCGGACGGCGCGCAGGCGGTCGAGGTCGCCTGCGACCGTCACCCCGACCTGTGCGTGATCGACGTGATGATGCCGAAGCTCAACGGCTACGAGGTGACGCGCAGGCTGCGCGAGACCGACGGCCTCAACACCGTGCCTGTATTGCTGCTGACCGCGAGCGTGCAGGAGGCGGCGGTCGCCGAGGGCTTCGAGGCCGGCGCCGACGACTACATCAAGAAGCCGTTCTCCCCACAGGAGCTGCTGGAAAGAATCGCGGCAGTGCTGGCGTAATACGCTCTTCGCGATGAACGAGCAGGCCGGCTCCCGCAAGATCCGCGTTGTCGTCGCCAAGCCGGGCCTGGATGGCCACGACCGCGGCGCGAAGATCATCGCGCGGGCCCTGCGCGACGCGGGCATGGAGGTGATCTACACGGGCCTTCACCAGACGCCCGAGCAGATCGCCGAAACGGTGATTCAGGAAGACGCCGACGCGATCGGCCTCTCGATCCTCTCCGGCGCCCACATGACCCTCGTGCCGAAGGTGGTCTCGCTGCTGCGCGACCAGGGGGTGGAGGACGTTGTGATCACCGTTGGCGGCACGATTCCGGCCGACGACGTGCCCGAGCTGAAGCGGCTCGGCGTCGCCGAGGTCTTCACCCCTGGCGCCTCGACCGACGAGATCGTCGATTTCGTCCGCAACGCCGTTTCCGAACGGGTCTGAAGGGGAAAACGGTCCCGATTGACTGGTCAGTCAATGGGTAACTCTCCGCTAATATGCCCGCCGCTCATTCCTAAGGAGGCCTCGACTTGAAGATTTGCTGTCTGGTCAAGGAGGTTCCCGACGCCGCTGTCCAGAAGCGGATCGATCCCGGGACCAAGCGGCTCGACCGCTCCGGTGAGAAGAACCTCAACCCGTTCGACACCCATGGCATCGAAGCCGCGATGCAGATCCGCGAGGGCGGCAACGCCGAGGTCGACGAGATCGTCGCGGTGACCATGGGGCCGGAGTCCGCCGTGCGGGCACTGCACAAGGCCGTCGCGCTCGGGGCGGACCGCTCGGTGCACCTCACCGACGGCGCGCTCGAGGGCTCGGACGTGAACGCAACCGGCTACGCGCTGGCGAAGGTGCTCGAATCGGAGCAGCCCGACCTGGTGCTGCTCGGCCAGCAGTCGGACGACGGCGAGTGCTACACGATCGGCGCCGTGGTCGCCGACCACCTGAAGATGCCGTCGCTGACCCAGGTGATCAAGATCGAGGTCGAGGACGGAAAGCTGATCTGCGAGCGCCAGGCCGAATACGGCTACGACACGGTCGAGGTCGACCTGCCGGCCGTGATCTCGGTCGGCGACGCGATCAACGAGCCGCGCTATCCCAGCCTGAAGGCGATCATGGGCGCGAAGAAGAAGCCGCTCGACACCAAGGGCACCGGCGACGTCGGGATCGACGCCGGTGAGGTCGGCGAGGGGGGCTCGAAGACGCAGGTGCTGGAGATCAACCCGCCGCCCCAGAAGGAGGCCGGCGAGGTGTTCGAGGACGAGGACACGGCCGAGACGGTCGAGAAGATCGTCGCCTGGCTCGACGAAAGGAAGCTGATCTAAATGGCCGGAGGCATCCTGGTCTACGCCCTCCACGACGACGAGGGCAACTTCAACAACAACTCGCTCGGGGCGATCTCCGAGGCGGCCAAGCTCGCGGGCGATCTCGGAACCGAGGCGGCGGCAGTGGTCGTCGGCGAGGTCTCCGACGACGCCGCGGCGGGACTCGGCAAATACGGCGCCAAGCGCGTCTTCCGTGCCGGCTCGGCGCCTGAGGGCCTGGCCCAGCCGATCGTCGACGTGATGGCGAAGGTGATCGCCGACGAGGGCTTTGGCTATGCGCTCTTCGGCGGCGGCCTGCTCGGCTTCGAGATCGGCGCCGGTCTGACTGCGCGCCTGAACGCCGGGGTGACAATGGAGGTGACCGCGGTCAAGGTCGCTGACGGCAAGCTGATCGCCGAGCGTCCCGTGCTGCAGGACTCGGCGATCGTCGACGTCGGCTACGTCGGCGAGCCGGGGATCATCATCGGCCGCCTCAACGCCTTCGACACGAGCGAGGGCGGCGACGGTCAGGCCGAGGTAGTCGACGTCGAGGTCGAACTCTCGGAGTGGTCGAACAAGGCGCGCATGCGCCAGCGCGGCGAGCAGCGTGGCGCGGACGTCAACATCGAGGACGCCGACATCCTCGTCGGCGGCGGTCGCGGGCTGGGCGAGAAGGACAACTTCAAGCTCGCCGAGGAGCTCGCCGAGGCGCTCGGCGGCGCCGTGGCCGCGACTCGCGCGGTCGTCGACGCCGGCTGGTATCCGTACGCGGCCCAGATCGGCCAGACCGGCAAGACGGTGGCGCCGAAGCTGTATCTCGCGGCCGGGATCTCGGGCGCGATCCAGCACAAGGTTGGGATGCAGAGCTCCGAGAACATCCTCGCCATCAACAAGGATCCGAATGCGCCGATCTTCGAGTTCTGCGACCTCGGCGTGGTCGGCGACCTCCACAAGATCCTGCCCAAGCTGACCGAGGCGGTCAAAGCCAAGAAGGGCGGCTGAGCCGGCATGGCGGTCGAGCCGGCGGAGTATCCGCCTCCGTTCGACGATCACGAGCTGATCGCCGAGCCCACCGATCCCGAGGAAGAGCGGATCGAGGTCGGGGTCGCGATCGTCGGCGGCGGCCCAGCCGGTCTCGCCTGCGCGAACCGGCTGATGGACCTGCTCGCCGACGACCCGCAGCTCACCGAGAAGCTCGGCGAGGTGCCGGTGGCGGTGATCGAGAAGGGCAAGGCCTGCGGCGCGCACACGTTGAGCGGCGCCAACCTGCGCCCCTCGGCGATGAAGGAGCTCTTCCCGGACCTCGACCCGTCCGATTGGCCGTTCGCGTTCCAGAAGGTGACCAAGGACGCCGTCTACCTGCTCACCAAGCGCGCGGCGCTGCCGCTGAAGCCGATGCCGCCGAACTTCAGAAACCACGGCAACTACGTGATCTCGGTCGCAAAGCTGTCGCGCTTCCTCGCCGAGAAGGCCGAGGAGAAGGGCGCCTACATCCTCACCGAGACCGTCGCCGACAAGCTCCTGGTCTCCGACCGCATCGTCAGGGGCATCCGCTCGGGCGACCGCGGCCGCGGCAAGGACGGCGAGCCGCTCGGCAACTTCGAGCCGGGCAACGACGTGATCGCGAAGACGACCGTGCTCGCCGAGGGCACGCTCGGCCATCTGACCCAGGCGGCGCTCGACTACTTCGACCTCCACGGCGCGCTGCCGGTGCGCTGGGAGCTCGGCGTCAAGGAGGTCTGGGAGGTCGAAAAGCCGCTCGACCGCGTCATCCACACGATGGGCTGGCCGCTGCGCAAGCGGGCGAAGTGGAACGAGTTCGGCGGCAGCTTCATCTACCCGATGGGCGAGGACAAGCTCTGCATCGGCCTGGTGATCGGTCTCGACTACACCGACTCGACGCTCTCCTGCCACGACCTGCTCCAGGAGCTGAAGACGCACCCGTTCGTCAAGAAGATGCTCGAGGGCGGAAAGCGCGTCGCCTGGGGGGCGAAGACGATCCCGTCGGGCGGCTACTACTCGATGCCGCGCAGCCTCTCGGTCCCCGGGATGGCGATCGCCGGCGACGGGGCGAGCATGGTCAACGTGCCGACGCTGAAGGGCATCCATTACGCGATGCACGCCGGCATGTACGCGGCCGAGGCGATCTACGAGGCGCTGAAGAACGACTCGCTCAGCCTCGAGAGCTACGACGAGCGGGTGCGGGCGTCGCAGATCGACCGCGACCTGTTCGCCTCGCGCAACATGCGCGCCGTGTTCTCCAAGGGCTTCTTCCTCGGCGGCGCGCTCGCCAGCGCGATGACGATCAGCCAGGGGGCGTTTCCCGGCGGCAAGTGGAAGTACGAGCCCGACCCGGAGCTGCCGATGGCCGATGGCGGGGCCAACGAGCATTACCCCGAGCCCGACAACAAGCTCACTTTCAACAAGCTCGACTCGGTCTTTCTCTCCGGCAACGCGACGCGCGACGACGCGCCCAACCACGTCCGCGTCCAGAGCCACGTTCCGCTCGAGCTCGCGAAGACGTGGGTCAACCTGTGCCCGGCGCAGGTCTACGAGATCCCCGAGGACCAGCTCTCAAACGGCGCCGCCGAGGTCGACGTGCACGTCACCGCGTCCAACTGCGTGCAGTGCGGCGCGATCAACGCCAAGGGCGGGCGGCTGACGATGCCCGAGGGCGGCGACGGCCCGCTGTATCAGGAAGTCTGAGCACGGACGAGGTCAACCTCCGCCTTCGCGACGACTCGCTCGTCAAGGTACGGCCGATCAGGCCCGAGGACCGCGCGCCGCTGCAGAAGGCGTTCAGCAGGCTGAGCGAGCAGTCGCGCTATCAGCGCTTCCTGACCGCGGTCAACGAGCTCTCCGAGTCCGACCTGGACTACCTGACCCGGGTCGACCACCACGACCACGAGGCGCTGATCGCCTGCGACACCGAAACCGGGGACCTGATCGCGGTGGCGCGGTTCGTCCGGCTCGACGACCCGGCCAGCGCCGAGGCCGCCGTGACCGTGATCGACGAGTGGCAGGGCCGCGGGGCGGGCACCGCGCTCTGCAACCTGCTGGCCGAGCGCGCCCGCGAGGAGGGGATCGAGCGTTTTACCGCTCTCCTGCTCGCGGCCAACGATCAGATGCAGGACGTGCTCGCCACGCTCGGCCCGGCGAAGGTCATCTCTCGCGACGCCGGCACGGTGGTGGTCGAGGTCGAGATTCCCGACGTCGGCATCGGCGAGCACATGGCCGGCGTGCTGCGGGTGGCCGCCGGCGGCACCGTCGAGCTGGCGACGCCGCCGTGGGGGCTGCAAGCGACCCCCAACTCCTGAGGCTCAGGCCGGCGCCGGCGCCCCCTCGGTCACGAACTCGGCGATCAGCTCGGCGACCCGGTCGGGCTGGTCGATCGGCACGAACGTCGACGCGTTCGGGATGTCCACGATCCGGGCGTCGGGCAGCGTCTCGGCCAGGCGCTCGGCGTGCGAGCGCTTGAAGAAGCGGTCGTCCGTTCCCCAGGCGAAGCGCACCGGCTTGTCGAAAGTGCGCAGCCGCTCGTCGGCCTCGATCAGGTCACGCTTGCGGATCCCGCGCAGGATCTTGGTGAGGTCTCGCTTGATCCCGGGATCGCTCGCTCCCGGCTCCAGCCACGAGTCGACGAGCGCCGGGTCGAGCTCGCCCTTGACGAGCGGCGCGAACGCCATCCGCCGCACGAAGCCGAAGCGAAACGGCATCTGCAGCGCCGAGACCCCTCCCGGTAGCCGCGCGACCATCGGCAGCCCGTTGAACGGAAACGGCGGGAAGTGCTCGAACGTGTCGCAGTTGGTGAGGATCAACCGCTCGACGCGATCCTGGTGGGCCGCCGTCAGCATCTGCGAGACCGCCCCGCCGGTGTCGTTGCCGACGATCGTTGCGCTGTCGAGGCCGAGCGCGTCCATGAACGAGACGATCACCTCGGCGGCGCCGGGCGGGCTGAGCTCGGCGTCGGCGTTCATCGGCGTGCGGTGCGCGCCCATCGGCCAGTCGGGGACGAGGCAGCGAAAGCGGTCGGCCAGCTTGGGCGCGACGCCGTCCCAGAGCCGGCCGTCGACCAGCAGGCCGTGGACGAACAGGATCGGCTCGCCCTCGCCGTACTCGCGGTAGGCGACCTGGCCCTGCGGAAGCTGGGCGGTCGCGCGGGCGCTGTTGTTGGAGTGCGTCATCGGTTCCTCCTGTTGATCGTCTGTTCCAATTGGATGCGGGCGAATCGAGGCCACGCCCGCGGGCTCATAAGCACGGCCTTGAGCAGCGGCGCCGGGTCGATGAAGGCAACCCGCTCGACGCAGAGCCCGTCGCGCAGCGTGATCCGGTCGACGGTCTCCATCCGCACCGCCTTGCGCCCGACAGTGCCCTCGAGCACGAGGTCGATGAAGATCACGTCGCCGTCCGCGGCCCAGCCCCTGACCGTCCCGTGCAGGTCGGGGATCATCGCGAACAGGGGCTCGGCGAAACCGCGGCGAAACTGCTCGTGTCCGACCAGGGTCGGCAGTTGAGGCTGGACCATCCGCACGCCCGGGTCGAGCATTGGGAGAAAGTGCGCGACGAAGTCGTCGACCCCGCCGGGATCGCGCCAGCCGGCCTCGAAACCCCGGACCCACTCCTCGACGATGTTCTCCGGTCGTGCAACTAACATACAGGCGGTACGTTCTAACATACATACAGTTTGAATGTCAACTGACACCCCGAAGCGAACCCAGGCCGAGCGCTCCGAGACCACCCGCAGCGCGCTCATCGCGGCCGCTAGGCGGCTGTTCGCCGAGCGCGGGTATGCGGCGGTCGGCACCGAGGAGATCGTCCGTGAGGCGGGCGTCACGCGCGGCGCGCTGTATCACCACTTCGAGGGCAAGCCGGAGCTGATGGCGGGCGTCTACGAGCAGCTCGAGGCAGAGCTCGCCCAGGAGCTCGCCGACAGCCTGGTCCCCGGGGCGAGCGTGATCCAGACCCTGCGCGGCGGCGCCGACGCGTTCCTCGACCACTGCCTGGAGCCCGAGGTGCAGCGGATCGTCCTGCTCGACGCGCCGGCCGTGCTCGGGTGGGAGCGGTGGCGCGAGATCGGCTCCCGCTACGCGCTGGGCTTGATCTCGACGCTGCTCAGCACGGGCATGGAGTCGGGCGAGATCCGCGAGCAGCCGGTACAGCCGCTGGCGCACGCGCTGCTGGGCGCGCTCGACGAGATCGCGATGCTCGTCGGGCGCTCCGAGGACCCGGTCGCGGCACGCCAAGCCGCCGGGGAAACGGTCAGCACGCTGCTCGAAGCGCTCTCGACCCGACGCTAGACTGAGTTGGCGATGAAGACCGGCATCCACCCCGAATACCAGCTCGCCCACGTGCACTGCTCGTGCGGCAACGAGTTCTATACCCGCTCGACGAAGCCCGACCTTCACGTCGAGATCTGCTCCGCGTGCCATCCTTTCTACACCGGCAAGCAGAAGCTGGTCGACACCGGGGGCCGGGTCGAGCGCTTCAAGCGCAGGGCCGCGCGCAGCAAGCGCGGCTGACCGAATCCTCATGAGCACTGACGGCCGCACCGAGCCGATTTCGAGCAACGGCGGCCCCCAGCTCGACGTGGCGCGGATGCCCGACGGGTTGCCGGTCGCCTCGCGCGACGCGCCCGTCGGCGGTCAGGCGGTGCTCGAGGGCGTGATGATGCGCGGCGTCTCGACCTGGGCGGTCGCGGTCAGAAAGCCTGTCCCCGAGGAGGCGCCCGAGGGCGCGCTCGGAGAGATCGACGTCACCTCCGAGCCGCTCGTCTCCTGGGCGAAGAGACACCGCGTTCTGCGTCTTCCCGTGATCCGTGGAGTGGTCGCGCTCGGCGAGTCGCTGAAGATCGGCTTCCGCGCGCTCGCGTTCTCGGCCAACGCCCAGCTCGAGGAGGACGAGGAGGGCAAGAAGGAGGAGATCGGCGGCTGGATGTGGGGCCTGACGATCGCCATGTCGCTGGCGCTCGCGATCGGCCTCTTCTTCGTCGTCCCGGTCAGCGCCACCAGCCTGATCAAGGACTGGCTCGGCTCGGCCTGGCTGTTCTGGCTGGTCGAGGGGATCCTCCGGACCGCGATCTTCATCGGCTACATCGTCCTGATCAGCCGCCTGCCCGACCTGCGGCGGGTGTTCGAGTACCACGGCGCCGAACACAAGACGATCTCGGCCTACGAGGCCGGCGACCGGCTGATCCCGGCCCGCGCCGAGCTCTACTCGCGCCTACATCCGCGCTGCGGCACCAGCTTCCTCCTGATCGTGATGGTGCTCGCGATCTTCGTCTTCGCCCCGATCGGGCTACCCGAGTGGTACTGGCTCGTGCTCTCGCGGATCCTCGGCATCCCCCTGATCGCCGGCCTCTCCTACGAGGTGATCAAGTGGGCCGGCAAGAACCGCCGCAAGCGCTGGGTCCGCGTGCTGATGTGGCCCGGCCTCATGCTCCAGAACCTCACCACCCGCGAGCCCGACCGCGACCAGCTCGCGGTCGCAATCGCCGCCCTCGAGGCCGTCCTCGCCGTCGAGAGCCCCGAGCAGGCCTCCAAGGAAGCCGGCGAGATCGAGATCGTCGCCTAGCGCTCGCAGCCGTGCACGGTGCCCAAGCCCGGGCCTTGTGCGCAACGGTCGTTGCCCGAGCCGCCGTTGAGCGAGTCGTCGCCCCCGCCGCCGTCGAGGCGGTCGTCGTTGCCGTGCCCGGAGAGCTCGTCGTCGCCGGGGCCGCCGGTGATCTTCTCGCCGTCGCTGCCCGAGCTGTCGCCGACCAGCTCGTCGTCTCCCGAGCCTCCGGCGAGCGCGTCGACTCCGACCTCGCGCAGGTAGGCGTGGCTGTCGACGTAGTCGTCGCCGGGGCCACCCTTGAGCACGCTGCCGCCGAGCATCTCGTCGCGGCCGTCGCCGCCGAACAGCCTGTCGCTGAGGCCTCTACGCCCATCGACGAAGTCGCTGCCGTCGTCGCCACTGACCTCGTCGCTGCCGTCGCCGCCGTGGACCTCGTCGTCGCCGTCCCCGCCGCAGACCACGTCTGAGCCCTCGTGCCCCTGGACGACGTCGTCGCCGTCGCCGGCGTAGATGACGTCGTCGCCGTCGGTGCCCTGGAGGTCGTCCTTGCCCGAGGTTCCCGTGATCGTCGCCGGCTCGCCGCGGCAGCTCGCCCCGCCGCGAGCCTTCGTGCTCTCGCAGCTCGAATTCGTCCCCGATCCCGAGCCTTGGTCGCAGCTGTCGGTGCCCGGCCCGCCGTTGAGGGCGTCGTCGCCGTTGCCGCCGGCGAGCGCGTCGGGGCCGCCGCTGCCGTCGAGCTCGTCGTCGCCGTCGTTGCCGCGCAGCGTGTCTGACCCCGAGCCGCCGTCGAGCTTCTCGCCCGGGCCGTTCTGGCTGTCGCCGATCAGGCGGTCGTCGCCGGCACCGCCCTTGAGCCGGTCCTTGCCCGTCTCGGCCCGGTAGCCGTAGCTGTCGATGCGGTCGTTGCCGCCGCCGCCGTCGAGCACGCTGCCGCCGATCAGCTTGTCGCGACCCGGGCCGCCCTCGAGCACGTCCTTGCGGCCGCGGCGGCCGTCGAGGAAGTCGCCGCCCGGCCCGCCGAGGATCTCGTCGTCGCCGTTGTAGCCGTGCATCTCGTCGTCGCCCTCGCCGCCGTCCATGAAGTCATTGCCGGTGCCGGCGTCCATGGTGTCGTTGCCGTCTCCGCCGCAGATGTAGTCGACGCCGTCGCCGGCGGCGATCGTGTCGTTGCCGTCGCCGGCGAAGATCACGTCGTTTCCCCGTGTGCCCTGGATCCGGGTCGAGCCCGGCCCGTCGACGATCGTCGGCGCCTTGCCGAGGCAGGAGGGTGCAGCGCTCGCGCCCGGGAGGCCGCCGACGACGAACACGGCGAGGACGCCGGTCGCCGCTTGCAGCCATCGAGTCCGCATCGGCGTTGTTCTAACACGCGGCGCCGCCGGAGCGCGTCAAACTGCTTGCAGATGATCGAACGGCTGATCGAACAGGTCGAGGAGCGCTTCGCCGAGCTGCAGCGCCAGATGTCGGATCCGCAGGTGATCGCCGACCGGGAGCGCTATGCCCAGGTTGGGCGCGAGTACCGCGAGCTCGAGGGCGCGCACGAGCTGGTCGAGCGCTGGCGTCAGCTGCGCGGCGACCTCGAGGGCGCCCAGGAGCTGCTCGCCGAGGACGGCGACGACGAGGAGCTGCGCCGGGTCGTGGCCGATGCGCCCGAGCAGCTGCGATCGCTGGAGGAGGAGATCCGCCTGGCGATGGTCGAGCGCGACCCCAACGACGAAAAGAACGTGATCATCGAGATCCGCGCCGGCGCCGGCGGCGACGAGGCGGCGATCTTCGCCGGCGACCTGTTCAAGATGCTCACCCGCTACGCGGAGGAGCGCGGCTTTCAGACCGAGATCCTCTCGCAGTCGGGCGCCGACGCGGGCGGCTTCAAGGACGTGACCTTCGAGATCCGCGGCGACGGCGCCTACTCGGTGTTCAAGTTCGAGGGCGGCACGCACCGTGTCCAGCGGGTGCCGAAGACCGAGTCGCAGGGCCGCATCCACACCTCGACGGCAACGGTCGCGGTGCTGCCGGAGGCCGAGGAGGTGGAGGTCGACATCGCCCCAGAGGACCTGCAGGTCGACGTCTACCGCTCCTCCGGCCCGGGCGGCCAGTCGGTGAACACCACCGACTCCGCGGTCCGGCTCACGCACAAGCCGAGCGGGATCGTGGTCTCGATGCAGGACGAGAAGTCGCAGCTTCAAAACCGCGACAAGGCGATGCGGGTGCTGCGGGCGCGCCTCTACGAGCGGGCGCTGGAGGAACAGCGGGCCGAGACCGCCGCCGAGCGCCGCGCGCAGGTCGGGACCGGCGACCGCTCGGAGAAGATCCGCACCTACAACTTCCCGCAGGGCCGGGTGACCGACCACCGCGTGAAGCTCACCGCGCACAACCTCGACGAGGTCCTCAACGGGGACCTGAGCGAGTTCACCAACGCGCTCGCGGCCGAGGAGAAGCGGGCGCGGCTGGAAGCGCAGACCGCTGAAGCATGAGTCCGGTCGCCACCGGTTCGGTCCGCGAGGCGCTGACGGCGGCCACTGACGCGCTCGCTGCCGCTGGCGTGGAGAGCCCGCGGCTGGACGCCGAGCTGCTGCTGGCCGAGGCGACCGGGTTGGATCGCGCCGCGATCGCCGCCGATCCGGAGCGGGGCGTCGATCCGGTGGCCGCGCGCGCGTTCGGGGCGATGGTCCGGCGGCGGGTGCAGCGCGAGCCGGTCGCCTACATCCTCGAGCGACGCGCCTTCCGCCGGATCGAGCTCCAGGTCGACCCGCGGGTGCTGATCCCACGGCCCGAGACCGAGCTGCTGGTCGAGGTCGCGGTGGAGCTTCGGCCCGCGAGCGTGCTGGAGATCGGTACCGGGTCGGGGGCGGTGGCGCTGGCGGTGGCCGGTGAGCTCGACGGGGTTTCGGTGGTGGCGAGCGATACGTCGCTCGACGCTCTCGCCGTGGCGAAGGCGAACGTCGAACGGTTGGGGCTGGGTGGGGAGGTGGAGCTGGTTCACGGGAACGTGCCCGCTGGTCGGCGGTTCGACCTTGTGCTCGCGAACCTGCCATATGTGAGCGAGGCGGACCTGCCGTCGCTGCAGCCGGAGATCGTCAGGTACGAGCCGCGCGAGGCGCTGGTGGCCGGGCCGACCGGTTTGGAGGTGATCGAGGCGGTGCTGGGAGAACTGGCGCTGGCCGAGCCGCGGCACGGGGCGGTGGCTCTCGAGGTTGGGATCGGGCAGGCCCCGATCGTGGCTGAGCTCGTGAGGAGGGCTGGGTGGGAGGAGGTCGAGGTCCGCCGCGATCTCGCCGGCATCGACCGCGTCGTTGTCGGCCGCTGATGGCGGGTTATTGGCGCATAGCGCCAGAAAGCCGCCAATGATGGCCGAGATCGTCTCGATCGCCGACGGTGGCTCCCTTCCTGCCCGGACGGCCCTGGAGCGGACCATCCTCGGCGGAGGCATCGCCATCTTCCCCGCCGACGGCCTGTACGGCCTCGCCTGCGACCCGGCGAACGCCGCCGCGATCGAGCGCATCCACGCGCTCAAGGGCCGCGACGAGGCAAAGTCCTCGGCGGTGATGTTCTTCAGCCCGCTGGCCATGCGCGAGCTGGTCGCGACGCTCGGCTCGCACACGCGAGACGCCCTGGCGGCGCTGCTCCCCGGCCCGGTGACCCTGGTCGTCGCCAACCCGGAGCATCGCTATCCCCTCGCCTGCCGCGAGGACCCGGAGCGGCTCGGCATCAGGCTGATCGAGGGGCCGCTGGCGGGCGCGAGCGTGGCGCTGTTTCAGAGCTCGGCCAACTTCGCAGGGCAGCCGCCGCCGGCAGCCTTCGACGAGATCGACCCTGTCCTCACTGCCTCTGCCGACCTCGCGATCGACGGCGGGCGCCTGAGCGGAACGCCATCCACGGTCGTCGACATCACCGGAATCGAGGTTGGGGACCCGCCGCGAATCCTGCGCGAGGGGGCGCTACCCGCCGCTCAGGTCTCCGGTCTGCTCGCCTCGCTATCGTCGCCCTCGTGATGAAGATCGCCGTCGGATCAGACCACGCGGGCTTCTCGCTCAAGGAGCGGATGCGACCGATCCTCGAGCGGGCCGGCCACGAGGTGGTCGACGTGGGCACCGACTCCGAGGAGTCGACCGACTACCCGCGCTATGCCTCCCAGGCGGCGCGGATGGTCGCCGATGGCGATGCCGACCGCGCGGTGCTCTGTTGCGGCTCGGGCGTCGGCGTCTCGATCGTCGCCAACAAGGTCGACGGCGTGCGCGCGGTCAACGCGCACGATCCCGACGAGGCGGAGACGAGCCGTCGCCACAACGACGCCAACGTGCTCGCGCTCGCGGGCCGCCGGCTGGAGGAGGGCGACGCCGCCGAGATCGTCGAGCGCTTCCTCGAGACCGAGTTCGAGGGCGGACGCCACGAGCGCCGCGTCGACCAGATCTCGGCGGTCGAGCGCGGCGAGCAGCCTTAGGCGCAGCTACGCGAGCTCAGGCCGCGCCCGGAATCGGGAAGTCGGCCGTGAACTCCCGCACCTCGGCGGCGATCGCGTCGAGCTCCGTCTCGTCCTCGGTCTTCGCTGCCTCGACCGCCCGGTCCATCCACGCCGCGATCGGCGCCATGTGCTCGGCGGTCATGCCGCGCGTGGTCACGGACGGCGTGCCGAGCCGGATGCCCGAGGGATCGAACGGCTTGCGCGGGTCGTAGGGCACCGTGTTGTAGTTGAGCTCGACCCCCGCCCGGTCGAGCGCCTGAGCGGCCGGCTTGCCGCCGATCTCCTTGTTCGTCAGGTCGACGAGGATCAGGTGGTTGTCGGTGCCGCCTGAGATCAGCTCGAAGCCGCGCTCGATGAGCGCCTCGGCCAGCGCCTTGGCGTTGTCGACGATCTGGCCGGCGTAGGCGCGGAACTCGTCGGTTGCCGCCTCCTTGAGCGCGACGGCAATTGCCGCGGTGGTGTGGTTGTGCGGCCCGCCCTGAAGTCCGGGGAAGACGGCGCGGTCGAGCGCCGAGGCGTGCTCCTCGCGCGACATCAGCATCGCGCCTCGCGGCCCGCGCAGGGTCTTGTGGGTGGTGGTCGAGATCACGTCGGCGTGTCCGGCCGGCGACGGATGCGCCCCGCCGGCGACCAGGCCGGCGATGTGGGCGATGTCGGCGCACAGCACCGCGTCGACCTCCTTGGCGATCTGTGCGAAGCCCTCGAAGTCGATCAGCCGCGGGATCGCGGTGCCGCCGCAGAAGATCAGCTTCGGCCGCTCGGCGAGCGCGAGCTCGCGCACCTGGTCGAGGTCGACCCGCCCCGTTTCCCGGCCGACCTCGTACTGGACGGGCCGAAACCACTTGCCGGTGATCGAGACGCTCCAACCGTGGGTCAGGTGGCCGCCCATCGGCAGCGCCATGCCCATGACCGTGTCGCCGGGCTCGAGGAAGGCCAGATAGACGGCGAGGTTGGCGGGCGAGCCCGAGTAGGGCTGGACGTTTGCGTGCTCGACTCCGAACAGGTCCTTTGCGCGCTCGATCGCCAGGCTCTCGACCTGATCGATGATCTGCTGGCCCTCGTAGTAGCGCTTGCCGGGGTAGCCCTCGGAGTACTTGTTGGTCAGCAGCGTCGCCGTCGCCTCGAGCACCGCCCGCGAGACGTAGTTCTCGCTCGGGATCAGCCGGATCTTTTCGGCCTGGCGCTCGGCCTCGGCCTGGACCAGCTCGGCGATTTGAGGATCAGCCTCGCTGAGCGAAGCATCGAGCCCCGCGATCTGATCCGTCGTGGAAGCGAACTTGGCCACCGCCGGGAGCGTACCTCGCGCTCCCGGCGGATGGCCTTACCGATTAGCCGAGCGGGGCGGCCCAGAGACCGACGTTCTGGAACGTCCCGGTTCCCCCGCCCGCGACGCTGTAGTAGAGCGTGAACGTATACGTGCCCGCCTCGGCCGGGAACACGAGCCAGCCGCCACGCGGCAGGGACGAGGTGCCGTCGACGTCGCCGGTGCCCGGCGTCGTGATCCGCAACTGAGGAGTGGCCGAGTCGAACTCGAGCACCCGCGGCGCGTTGGGCAGCAGGGTCGGTTCGAACAGGTGGATCTGAGCGAGTGCGTTGCCACCGCCGCCGTTGATCTGGCCCGTGCCGCGGGCGTAGATCATCACCAGCCCCGTCTCGGGGACCTTCACCGTCACCGACGGTCCGCCGAGGTTGCTCGCCGGAACCGATGCCGTCGGCAGCGGCCCAGCCTCACCGTCGACCTTGACCAGGTCGAGGTCCTGCGCCTTGACCGCGCCGGTGGCGATGTCGCTTCCCCCCACGGCGCCCTTGGCGATGTCGTTGGACTTGACTGTGTTCTTGCCCTTCAGGGCGACGGCCGAGCCGCCCATCGCGGCGACGAGCGCGATGATCGCGACGACGATGGCCGGCGACGGCAGCCGCCTTCTCTCGTGCTCCCTCATTTGACTACCTCCCCTTTCGGGCTTCGATTGATCCCCCACCCGGCTTAACCCGGGGCGTGGGCCATAAGTTTCGAATGATGCGAGTTTGGGTGGACGTCACAAATTCACCGCACGTGCTGGTGCTGCGGCCGATCATCGAGCGCCTGCGCGCGGCCGGTCACGAGGTCGAGGTCACCTCGCGCGAGTACGCGCAGACGCTGCAGCTGCTCGAGCTGCACGGCATCGAGAGCACCCCGATCGGTCGCCACGGCGGCGCCTCGGCGGTGCGCAAGGCGGCGGCGCTTGCGGGCCGTACGGCGGCGATGGTGCGCTTTGGCCGCGGCCGCGGCTTCGACCTCGCGCTTGCCCACGGCTCCAACGACCTCGCGATCGCCGCGCGGCTGCTGCGCATCCCCGAGGTCAACATGCACGACTACGAGTACGCGGTGATGCAGCACCGAATCGGCTGCCGGCTGGCGCGGCGGGTGATCTTCCCCGAGCTGGTTCCCGCCGAGCGGCTGCGGCGCTTCGGCGTCGGCCCCGAGAAGCTGCGCCAGTACCCGGGGTTGAAGGAGGAGTACTACCTCGCCGACTTCGAGCCCGACCCGGCGGTGCCGGCGGCGCTCGGAATCGATCGCGAGCGGGTGGTGGTGACGTTGCGCTTTCCACCCGACGTCTCGCTGTATCACCGCAAGTCGAACGAGCTCTTCCCCGCGGTCCTGAGGCGGCTGGGAGGCGACCCCTCGGTGCATGCGGTGGTCCTGCCGCGCACCGACGAGCAGCGCGAGTTCGTCGCCGAGCTCGCGGCGCCGTCGCTGATCGTGCCCGAGCGGGCGGTCGACGCCCAGAGCCTGGTCGCGCAGTCCGACCTTGTGATCTCGGCTGGAGGAACGATGAATCGCGAGGCGGTCGCCCTCGGCGTGCCGGTCTACACGACCTACGGGGGGCGCCTGGGCGCCGTCGACGAGGCGCTGATCCGCTCCGGGAAGCTGCGGCCGCTGATCGGGCCCGAGGCGATCGAGCTGCGCAAGCGCGAGCGAGACGGCGAGCTCACGCGACGCGACCCCCAGCTCCTGGTCGACCTCATCCTCGGCACTATTGAGGGCGCATGAGCGGCAGACCGGAGGCCGTCGACGTCGCCTTCGCCTTCCTCGTCGCCGCCGCGCTGGCCTGGCTGCTGGTGCCGCTGGCCGAGCGGCTGGCGCGCCGGATCGGCGCACTCGACTATCCCAACGAGCGCAGCATCCACACCAGCCCGACGCCGAAGCTGAGCGGCCTGGCGATCCTGATCGCGGTCCTTGTCGGCGGCCTCATCTTCCTGCCGTGGGTGCCGCTGACCCGCGCGGTGCTCGCGGGCGCGATCGTGATCGCGGTCGTCGGCGCGCTCGACGACGTCTTCGACCTGCCCGCGGCGCTCAAGCTGCTGGGCCAGACGGTGGCGGCGATGATCCCGGTCTTCAACGGGGTCCAGGTCGCCACGTTCACGCTGCCGTTCGTCGGCCGGGTCGAGCTCAACTCGGTCGAGCTCTTCGATGCGCCGCTGGTGGGCGACGTGCACCTCGGCCACGTGCTGACGGTGGTCGGGATCGTCGTCGTGATCAACATCGTCAACCTGATCGACGGCGTCGACGGGCTCGCTGCGGGCGTCTGCGTGATCGCCGGCGCCACCCTGGCGATTATCGCCGTCTCGCTCGAGCGCACCAGCGCCGCGGTGCTGGCGGCGCTCGCGGCGGGTGGCGCGCTCGGCTTCCTGCGCCACGGCTTTCCGCCGGCGTCGAGCTTCATGGGCGACACCGGCTCGAACCTGCTCGGCTACCTGCTCGGGGCGGTAGCGATCCAGGGAGCGTTGAAGACGAACGCGGTCGTGGCGCTGTTCTTTCCCCTGGTCATCCTCGCCGTGCCGCTGCTCGACACCGGGTTCGTGATCGCGAAGCGGATCAAGTACCGGCGCCCGATCTACCGGGCCGACAGCTGGCACTTCCATCACCGGATGGCGAACATCGGCTTCTCGCAGCGGCGCACGCTCGCCTACCTGTACGGGTGGACCCTGGTCCTGGCGGGGCTGGCGCTGGCGCTGCGCTTCGTCCCCTACAGCGACGATCACGGCAACCTCGACCCGGCGTGGACGGCGGTGATCATCGCCTGCCTGATCGCCGCCGCCGCGGCGAGCTTCTACCTGGTGATCACGCTCGAGATCCTGAAGCTGCGCGCGACCCGCTTCCGCCAGCTCTTCGGCGCCCGCGGCTTGCCGCCCGACGAGGCCGAGGTCGACGCGGGCGTCGCCCGCGAGCTCGAAACCGGCACCTTCGAGGCGGTCGACCCGCAGACCGGAGAATGGGCCGCGGTCGACCCCGAGACCGGTGAGTTCGAGGCGATCAACCCCGACGAGCCTGCCGACAGCGTGCCTTAGCGAGGCTCGGCCGCGGCCGCGCTGCCGGCGCGCTCGCGCTGCGCTCGCGCGATCCGGCCGCCGAGCGCGCCGAGCAGTATGCCGATGATCGCCGTGACCACCGGCAGCAGCGGCGGGAATTCGCCGAGCGAGACCTGCGCGTCGCTGCCTTCGATCTCGTGGGCGATCAGTAACGCGACCCCGTAGATCGCGCCTCCGACCAAGCCGCGGTCTGCTCCACCCCAGCCATCGCGATGCTCAAAGCCGGCCAGAAAGCCGCCGAGCCCGGCGATCGCGGCGACGATCCAGTAGCCGGTGGCAGAGACGCCGACCAGGACTCCCGCAAGCGCTCCGATCGCGGCTGGGACGATTCCGCCGAGAAGCACTTGCGCCGAACGCGAACGGTCACGGAACGGAACTGGGGTCTTCATCACACTCCCCCCGTCAGGGTTTTCCCCGCGTCCGTGCGGCTCGAGTCTGGGATCTTCGCATGTGATCGACGAGGCGGACGCACCCCGGTGGCGGCTGTTACAAACGTGTTACAAGGTCACACTCGGGAGAGGGGGGAAACGGCTATATTGCGCTTGCCGCCTGGCCTTCGGGGGACTCGCCGGAGGGGGCGGCTGTCACGTCCCTGGGAACGATCGGAACCGCCATTGCCTGGCCGCTTCTTCAGCTTTTCGGATGACACCGGACCCTCCGACGAGGGCGGACGCCGCCACGGCCGGGCTCACGGTCGTCGGCTCGATGCTCGTCGGAGCGGCGGCAGGGTACGGGCTCGGCTCGCTGGTGGGCCTTGCGATTCTCCTCGGCCTAGTCGGGCTCTTCGCGGGGCTCGTCGGCGGTCTGCTCGGTGTCTACGCTCGCTATAAGCGGATCTGACGCCGGCGGCGCCAGGCAGCCGAGCGCGGTGCTGCGCTACGCCGACCTGATCCTGCTCGCGCTGGCGTTGCCCATCTTCGTGCTCGCCGACCTCCCGCTGCTCGGCTACGCCGTCGCGGCGGCGGCCTGGCTTGCCCAGCACGCTGTGCTTCAGATAGCCAACCGGGGCGCCAGCGCCGCAATCGCCGGCGGCGATCGGCGGCGGGCTGTCGGGATGATCGGGGCCGCGACGGTGGGGCGGCTCTGGATCGTGACGCTGCCGATCCTGCTCGTCGGTCTGCTCGCCGAGCGCGAGGACGGGTTGGCCGCCGCGGTGCTGGCTGCGGCCCTGGTCACCGTCCACCTCGGCTCGATGGCGATCACCCGCCTGCTCTACCCGGAGGAGGCGCGATGAGCCGCAAGGCGAAGATCTGGCTCGGGGTCGGCCTCTACTTCGGGACCTTCGTCCTGCTCGCGCTCGTCTTCGGCAACGAGGGCAAGAACGACCACTTTCAGCCGCAGAACGAGTTCAAGCTTGATCCCTGGATCGCGATCGAGATCGGCGGGATCGACTTCTCCATCAACAAGGCGGTCCTCTACTTGGCGCTGGCGAGCGCGCTGACGATCGGGACGATGGTCTTCATCGCCAGACGGATGACCCGGGAGCCGAACAGGGTTCAGATGGCGGTCGAGCTCGCCTACGACCTGACCGCCAACAACATCACCCGCGGAAACATCCCCGACGAGAAGCTCGCCCGGCGCTGGTTTCCGTTCCTCGCTGGGCTCTTCTTCTTCCTCTGGTTCTCGAACATGATCGGCTTCCTGCCGCTGCCGATCAACACCGAGCACAAGGTCGAGGTGTTCGGGCTCGAGGTGCCGTCGCTCGCCTTCTACGCCGCGACGGCCAACCTCTCGATCCCCCTCGTGCTGACGCTCGTCGTCTGGTTCTCGTACCACATCGAGGGGATCCGGGCGAAGGGGTTCTTCAAGTACCTGGCGAGCTGGCTGCCGCCGGGCCTGGAGAACATGAACTTCCTCGGTAAGAGCTTCTTCTTCGTGATCGAGGCGATCTCGCACTTCGCCCGCCTCATCTCGCTCTCGGTTCGACTCTTCGCCAACATCCTCGCCGGCCACCTGCTGCTGCTGTTCATGGGCGGCGGGCTGGCCGTGCTGCTGGGAGTCGCGGCCCTCGGGCTGCTCACCTTCCCGCTCGCCTTCGTCTTCTTCATCCTCGAGGTGGGCCTGATCGCAACCCTGCAGGCGTTCATCTTCTCGACCTTGACAGCCATCTACCTCGGCGGCGCGACCGCCGAGGCGCACTAGAAAAGGAGCACCCATGGACCTCCTACCCATCGCCCAGGCCGCACAAGGCGTCACCGACGATGGTCTCAAGTCGATCGCGCTCGGCGTCGGCGCCGGACTCGGCTCGATCGGAGCCGGGATCGGCATCGGGATCATCTTCGGCAAGGAGATCGAGTCGGTTGCCCGGCAGCCCGAGATGAAGGACGAGCTGCAGCAGATCCGCTGGCTCGGCTTCGCGCTCACCGAGGCGGTCGCGTTCTACACGTTCATCTTCGGGCTGATCGCGTTCTTCCTCTAAGCCGGTGAACGTGCTCGCACAGATACTGCCCCTGGCTCAGGCCGCGGAGGAGGAAGAGGGCGGCAGCTTCCTGGTCTCGCCCGACCTCGGGCTGATGATCTGGACCCTGCTCCTGTTCGGGGTCACCATGTGGGTCCTGAGCAAGGTCGCCTTCCCCCGGATTGGCGAGGCGCTGGAGAAGCGCGCCAACGCGATCCGGGAGAACATCGAGGCATCGGAGAAACAGCGCGAGGAGGCCGACAAGCTGCTCGCCGAGTACCGCGAGCGCCTGCGCGAGGCGCGCGAGCAGGCCGAGGACATCGTCGCCCGGGCCCGAAAGGCGTCGGAGGCGGCGGTGGTCGAGGCGGCCTCGGAGGGCAAGGCGCGGCGCGAGGAGCTGGTCGCGGCGGCGCGCAAGGACATCGAGACCGAGACCCGGCGTTCGCTGGAGCAGATCCGCAAGGAGGTCGCCGACCTCACCGTTCTCGCGACCGAGAAGGTGACCCGCAAGAGCCTGGACGACGCCGACCACAAGCGACTCGTCGAGGAGGCGCTCGCCGAGGTCGACTTCTCGGCCCTGGCCGGCGCCGAGGCCAACGGAGGGGAGCGCAGCTAGAGCCGTGGAGGAGATCGCGCGGGTATATACCGACGCCCTGTTCGAGGTGGCGACGGGCAAGGACGAGCTCGACTCGATCCACGATCAGCTCGACGAGTTCACCGACGCGATGCACGAGAGCAACGACATGCGCGTGTTCCTCTTCTCGCCCTACTTCTCCTCGGCCGACAAGCGCGAGGCGATTCGCGGCGCGATCTCAGGAGCCAGCGAGGAGTTCGTCAACTTCCTCGAGCTGCTGATCGAAAAGCACCGGATGCCGGCGATCTTCAGGATCCGCAGCCGCTTCGACGAGCTCTGGGCCGAGGCCAAGAAGCGGCTGGAGGTGACCCTGACCAGCGCGGTCGAGCTCGACAAGAAGGTCGTCGATCAGGTTGCCAAGGAGGTCGAGCGCCAGACCGACCGCGAGATCGACGTCGAGACGCAGGTCGATCCCGACATCCTCGGCGGCATCGTGCTCAGGGTTGGCAACATGGTCCTGGACGCGAGCCTGCGCAGCAAGCTGGAAAAGTTAAGGCGAGAAGTCGCAAGCGCGACATGATGAGCAAGGGAGCTGTTTAGACCGTGGAGATCAAGCCCGACGAGATTTCGAAGATCCTGCGACAGCGGATCGAGGGGCTCGAGGCCGACGCGGCCGACCTCGCGGAGGTCGGCACCGTGCTCTCGGTCGCCGACGGCATCGCCCGCGTGCACGGGCTCGACAACTGCATGTCGCTGGAGATGCTCGACCTGCCCCACGACGTCACCGGCCTGGCGCTGAACCTGGAGGCCGACAACGTCGGCGTCGTGCTCTTCGGCGACTGGGACAAGGTCGTCGAGGGCGACACGGTCAAGCGGACCAAGCGCCTGCTCGAGATCCCGGTCGGCGAGGCGCTCCTGGGCAGGATCGTCGACCCGCTCGGGCGCCCGCTCGACGACAAGGGCGACGTCAACACCTCCGAGACCCGCCCGGCCGAATTCAAGGCTCCGGGCGTGGTCCAGCGCCAGCCCGTCAACACTCCGGTGCAGACCGGGCTCAAGGCGATCGACGGGATGATCCCGATCGGACGCGGCCAGCGCGAGCTGATCATCGGCGACCGCCAGACAGGCAAGTCGGCGATCGCGATCGACACGATCATCAACAACAAGGACAAGGACCTGATCTGCGTCTACGTCGCGATCGGCCAGCGTATGTCGACCGTGGTCCAGGTCGCGGGGATCCTCGACGACAACGGCGCCCTGGACAACACGATCATCGTCGCCGCGCCCGCCGACGAGGCGGCGCCGATCAAGTTCATGGCCCCGTACGCGGGATGCGCGATGGCCGAGCACTTCCTCTATGACGGCAAAGACGCGCTCTGCGTCTACGACGACCTCACCAAGCACGCCTCCGCATATCGCCAAATGTCGTTGCTCCTGCGCCGGCCGCCGGGCCGCGAGGCCTACCCCGGCGACGTCTTCTACCTGCACTCGCGGCTCCTGGAGCGCGCGGTGCGGCTCAACGACGACCTCGGCGGCGGCTCGCTGACGGCGCTGCCGGTGATCGAGACGCAGGCGAATGACGTCTCGGCCTACATCCCGACCAACGTCATCTCGATCACCGACGGGCAGATCTTCCTCGAGTCCGACCTGTTCTACTCGGGCGTGCGTCCGGCGATCAACGTCGGCATCTCGGTCTCGCGGGTCGGCGGCAACGCTCAGACCAAGGCGATGAAGAAGGTCGCGGGCAAGCTCAAGCTCGACCTCTCCCAGTACCGCGACCTCGAGGCCTTCGCGCAGTTCGGCTCCGAGCTCGACCCCGAGACGCAGAAGCAGCTCGCCCGCGGCGAGCGGCTGGTCGAGATGCTGAAGCAGAACGAGCGCAGCCCGCTCTCGGTCGCCGACCAGGTCGCCTCGATCTACGCCGGCACCGGCGGCTATCTGGACCGGATCAAGACCGAGCGGGTGCAGGCGTTCTTGGCCGACCTGCTCGAGCGGCTCAAGTCCGAGAGTGGAGATCTCATGGACCGGATCAACGACGGCGCCCTCTCCGACGAGGACGAGGAGGCCCTCGGCGAGGCGATCGCGGAGATGGTCGACGACTTCGGCCCCGACTTCGACGAGGAGGGCCAGCCGCTGGAGGAGGGCGAGTCCGATCGCGTCAAGGCCGAGCACGAGCGCGAGCGCCCCGGACGCACCGCGGAGGAGACCGAGGCGGAGGAAGACGCCGAGGCCGAGGCCGAGCGGGCCGAGGAGACGGTCGAGGAGGCCGAGCGCGAGACCGAGGAGGTCAGCGCGTAGCGCATGCCCACCCAGAAGGAAGTCAAGAACCGCATCGCGTCGGTCAAGAACATCCACAAGATCACGCGGGCGATGGAGATGGTGGCCGCGGCGCGCCTGCGCCGCGCCGAGCAGCGGATCGCGGCAATGCGCCCCTACGCGCAGGCGATCCGCAAGATGACCCAGCAGGTCGCCGACGCCGCCGCTGACGTGATCCCGCGGATCAAGCTGCTCGAGCAGCGCGAGAACGTGTCCCGGGTGGGGATCATCCTCGTCACCGGCGATCGCGGCCTCGCGGGCGCCTTCAACACCAACATCATCCGCGAGGGCATGCGCCTGAAGCGCGAGTTCGAGGGCGACGGCGCCGACGTTCGGTTCGCGGTCGTCGGCCGGCGCGGCACCTCGAGCCTGACCTTCCGCGGCGAGGAGATCGCGAACTCCTACTCCGGCTTCACCGACCGCCCGGCGTTCACCGACGCGCGCGAGATCTCGCGCGACGTCACCGCCGCCTACGTCGACGAGGAGCTCGACCGGGTCGAGCTGGTCTACAACCGCTACGTCTCGCCGCTGACTCAGTATGTCCGGAGACAGACTCTTTTGCCGCTGCAGGAGGCCGAGGTCTTCGGCGAGGGCATCCCCGAGCCCGAGGAGCCCGCCGACTCGGAGCTGGCCGAGGCGCACGAGAAGGCCTACTGGGACTACGAGCCCGAGCCCGAGCAGCTCCTGCCGATGCTGTTCGAGGAGTACGTCGACCTGTCCGTCTACAGGGCGCTGCTCGAGTCATCGGCGTCGGAGCTGGGCGCGCGGATGACCGCGATGCGCAGCGCGGCGGAGAACGCGCAGGACATGATCGAGGACCTGACCCTGGAGGCGAATCGGGTTCGCCAGTCCGAGATCACGCAGGAAATCCTTGAAGTCGTAAGCGGCGCAGAGGCGCTGAGCTAAGGAGAAACGTGGCAGAAGAGAACGGAAACGCGCAGTCGAACGGCTCGAACGGGCGGAACGTGGGAACGGTTGAGTCGGTGACCGGAGTCGTGCTCGATGTTGGCTTCCCCGACGAGCTGCCGGAGATCTACTCCGCGCTCGAGATCCAGTTGCGCGGGCAGGGCGACAAGGAGGCGACGACGCTCGTCTGCGAGGTCCAGCAGCACCTCGGCGACGATCGCGTGCGGGCGGTGGCGATGGACGCGACCGACGGCCTGCAGCGCGGCGACGAGGTGGTCGACACCGGCGGGCCGATCACCGTTCCGGTGGGTGACGAGACGCTCGGCCGGATCTTCAACCTGCTCGGCGAGCCGATCGACGAGGGCGCCGAGATCAAGGGCGAGGAGCGCTGGCCGATCCACCGCCCGGCGCCCGAGGTCGAGGAGCTGACGCCATCGCAGGAGATCCTGGAGACCGGGATCAAGGTCGTCGATCTGCTCGCGCCCTACGCCAAGGGCGGCAAGGTCGGTCTGTTCGGCGGCGCCGGCGTCGGCAAGACGGTGCTGATCCAGGAGCTGATCCGCAACATCGCCGAGGAGCACGAGGGCCTGTCGGCGTTCTGCGGCGTCGGCGAGCGCTCGCGCGAGGGCAACGACCTGTGGCTGGAGATGAAGGAGTCGGGCGTCATCGACCGGACGATGCTCGTGTTCGGTCAAATGAACGAGCCGCCGGGCGCACGCCTCCGTGTCGCCCTGTCCGGCCTGACGATGGCCGAGTACTACCGCGAGCAGGGCGGCAAGGACGTACTGCTCTTCATCGACAACATCTTCCGCTTCGTTCAGGCGGGCTCGGAGGTCTCGGCGCTGCTGGGCCGGATGCCCTCGGCGGTCGGCTACCAGCCGACGCTGGAGACCGAGATGGGCGGCCTGCAGGAGCGGATCACGTCGACCAAGCAGGGATCGGTGACCTCGATCCAGGCCGTCTACGTGCCCGCCGACGACCTCACCGACCCGGCGCCGGCGTCGGTGTTCGCGCACCTCAACGCGACGACGGTGCTCTCGCGAGGGATCTCGGAGAAGGGGATCTACCCCGCGGTCGACCCGCTCGACTCGACCTCGACGATCCTCAAGCCCGACATCCTCGGCGAGGACCACTACACGACGGCGACCGAGGTTCAGGAGACGCTGCAGCGCTACCGCGAGCTTCAGGACATCATCGCGATCCTCGGCATCGACGAACTCTCCGACGAGGACAAGCTCGCCGTCAACCGGGCGCGCAAGCTCGAGCGCTTCCTCTCGCAGCCGTTCTTCGTTGCCGAGGCGTTCACCGGCCGCTCCGGCGAGTACGTGCCGGTCGCCGAGACGGTGCAGAGCTTCCGCGAGATCCTCGACGGCAAGCACGACGAGCTGCCCGAGTCGGCCTTCTACATGAAGGGGTCGATCGAGCAGGTCACGGGAACCGAGGAGAAGGGCGAGAAGGACGAGGGCGTCGAGCGCGAGCAGGCCGAGGCCGAGGAGCGCAAGGAAGAAGAGGAGTAGGTGCCCGACGAGCACAAGCTCGAGGCGCAGGTGCTCACCCCCGAGGGCGAAGTGTTCTCGGGGGAGCTGGACATGCTCGTCACCAGGACGGCGGTCGGCGAGGTCGGCATCCTCGCGCGGCACGTTCCGATGATCGCCCGACTCCTCCCGGCGGAGCTGCGCCTGCACAAGTCCGACTCCGACGTGGAGACCTATGCCCAGGGCGAGGGTTGGCTCGAGGTGTTCGCCAACCGGGCCCGGGTGCTGATCGCCGAGGCGATCCCGCCCGACGATCTCGACACCTCCGAGCTCAAGAGCCGCCTCGACGACGCCCAGCAGCGGCTCGACGAGGCCGAGGAGGACTCGGCCGCGGCCGAGCAGGCGCAGCGCGAGTGTGCGCGCGCCGAGGCGTTCCTGAAGATCGTCGAAAACCGATAGCGCCTCTAGCCTTAGCGGCTTATGGATGAGCGACTGCTCACCGAGAGGCTGATCGCGTTCGACACGTCGAGCAGCGAGGGCGTCAAGCAGTGCTCGCAGTTCGTTCGCGGCTGGATCGAGGCGCGCAACATCGCCTCTTATCACCTGGACGTCCACGGACTACCGGTCACCGTCGCCGACGTCGGACCGAAGACCGCGCCGATCACGCTCCTCCTGCACGGCCACCTCGACGTGGTCCCGGGGCTTGCCGAACAGTTCGAACCGCGCCTGGACGGCGACCGGCTCTACGGTCGCGGCACCTACGACATGAAGGGAGCGCTCGCCGCAATGCTGCTCGCGGTGGCCGACCTACGCGAGACCGAGGGCGTCCGGGTGCGGCTGGGGATCGTCCCCGACGAGGAGTCCGAGGAGGAGCTCGAGCGCGGCGGCGAGGTGCTCGTCGAAGAGGGATTCGTCGGCGACTTCGCGATCACTGGCGAGCCGACCGACATGCACGTCGGCGTCGCCGCGAAGGGCGTCGTGGCGATGCGCCTACGGGTCGACGGGCGCGCCGCGCACGGAGCGACGCCGTGGCTGGGCGAGAACGCGATCCTGCGTGCGATCGATGTGTTCCGCGCGATTCAATCGCTACCGTTTGCGTCTCGGAGCTCCGAGCTCTTCGACCGGCCGTCGATCAACCTCGGCCGGATTTTGGGCGGCGATGCCCTCAACAAGGTGCCTGACACTTGCTTCATCGACGTCGACGTCCGCTATCTGCCCGAGCAGGATCCCGAGGCGATCATCGAGGAGGTCGCGGGGATTCCGGGAGCCACGGTCGTCTCGACCTTTCGGCGCCCGCCCGCCGCGGTCGACCCCGACTCGCCGTTCGTGCGGGCGCTCTGCAAGGCGACCGCCTTTCACCACGAGGGTGAGGTGATGAGCGTCGGTCGCGACGGCGCCTCCGACGCCGTCTCGTTCCTGCGCGCGGGTATCCCCGCGGTCGAGTTCGGACCGCTCGGCGCCGGCCACCACGGGCCGGAGGAGTGGGTCTCGGTCAGCTCGCTCGCCGCATACCGGCGGGCGCTGGTCGACTTCGTGCGTGGGCTGCCGCAGCGCCTGGAGGCCGAGCGCGACGGAGGATCGGCATGAGGCCCGACGACGAGACGCAGGAGTTCGATCAGGTCCCGGGCGACGACGAGGAGTCGGCCGAGCCGAAGCCGCCCCCGCCCGCGACCTATGCCGGGCGCATGCGCGCCGAGCCGCCGCCCGCCGAGGAGGAGCCCGAGCCGGTCGAGGAGCCCGAGCCCGAGCCGCCGCCGGTGGAAGAGCCCGAGCCCGACGAGGTCCCGGAGCCCGTTGCGGAGGCCGAGCGTGAGGCCGAGGAGCCCGAGGCCGAGAAGGATGCGGAGCAGCCTGAAGCCGAGGAGGAGGCGGAGCAGCCTGAACCCGAGGAGGAGGCGGAGCAGCCGGAGGAGCCTGAAGCCGAGGAGGCCGAGGAGGCCGAGGCCGAGGCCGAAGAGCCTGCGGCCGATGAGCCGGAGGCCGAGCAGCCCGACGCCGGCGAGGAGGCCCAGGCGGCAGCACTGGCGGGTCTAC
>DAIRGH010000111.1:0-9154 GCA_036794585.1 Solirubrobacterales bacterium
TGGGAGCCGCCACCGCGCAGCCCGAGGGCAACGGCGCGGCCGATCAGCTCAACCCGGCGACCGTCGTCAAGACCGAGCAGGAGAAGATCGGCCGCAACGATCCCTGTTGGTGCGGCTCGGGCAAGAAGTACAAGAAGTGTCACGGGGCCTGACGGGCCCGAGCGCCAACGTAGCCACCGTCCAGCGCCTCGGCGAAGCGCTGCGCAAGCAGGACTCCGAAGCCGTCGCCGCCGAGCTGCATCCGGAGATCGAGGTCACGGGGCAGAAGGGGATGTTCAAGGGGATCGACGCGGCGGTCGCCTGGGCGAAGCCGAGCACCGACGGCCACCTCTACTCCCGGGTCGAGGTCGACGAGCTGCACGAGGTCGGCGACTACGTCGCGCTCGGGGCCCGCCGTCAGTGGCGCTGGCGCGAGAACGACGAGCTCGCCGACGAGGCGCCCTTCGGCGTCCTGCTCGAGCTTCGCGACGGCAAGGTCTGCCGCTGGCGCCAGGACTTCGATTCGCTCGTCGACGCGATCGAGGCCATTCCGGCCAATTAACGCTGGATCGCCCGAGTTGGCGGTAGCCTGACCTTTCGATGAAGCGTTTACTGCTGCTGGCAGGGCTGGTCAGCGCCTTCTTCGCACCGGCGGCGGCTGCCCAGGACCCCAGGGTCGTCGGGGGCACCGACACCACGATCGAGGAGTGGCCGTGGCAGGTGGGTATCGCCGCGCCGCCGTCAACCGGGGGAAACGGGTTCGATCGCTGGTTCTGCGGCGGCTCGCTGATCGCCCCGACAGTCGCGCTGACCGCCGCGCATTGCGCCTTCGACGACGGGGCCGGGGACTTCCAGCCACCGACGGACTTCTCGGTCATCACCGGCACGACGGTTCTCTCCACGGCCGCTTCCCCGCATGAGATCCCGGTGATCGACGTCATCTACCCGGTCAACGCTGGGGGCGGAACGGCGCCCGAATCGCAGATCGCCGCGGGACACGGGACCTTTATGTATGACCCCGACAGCACGGTGTGGGACATGGCCATCTTGGAGCTCGCTCACCCCGCTCCGGCTCCCGCCATCACGATCCAGCTGGCGGCCGACGGCGACTTTGCGCCTGGCGACGACGTCTGGGTCACCGGCTGGGGCGACACGAGCCCTGGGGGCACGTTGGGTCAGTACTCCGACACCCTCCAGGAGGCCGAGGTCCAGCTCACGACCGACGCCGATTGCGCCACGCCGTACGCGGGGGCCGGGATCACCATCGACCCGGTGACCATGATCTGCGCGGCGGCGAGCGGTAAGGACACCTGCGCGGGCGACAGCGGCGGGCCGCTGGTGATCGATATCGGCGGAGAAACCTGGCGGTTGGTGGGCGACACGAGCTTCGGGATCGGCTGCGCGACGCCGCCGTTCCCCGGCGTCTACGGCCGAGTCGGAGCAGATCCGATGCGCGGCGCGACCACGGGTGGGGTCGCCTTCGCCGCAGCAAACGCTCCGCACCCGGGCGCAGTGCCCGCCACGGGTGGCGGCGGTGCGGCCGACAAGGATCCGCCCGGAACGACGATCACCGACCATCCGCGCAAGCGCACCCGCAAGCGCGGCGCGAGCTTCGAGTTCACCGCCGACGAGCCGGCGGGCTTCCAATGCAGCCTCGACGGCGCCCGCTTCGAAGCTTGCGCGTCTCCGTTTGCCGATCGGGTTTCGCGGGGCCGCCACAGGTTCGTCGTCCGCGCGATCGACGCCGCCAGCAACATCGATCTCGTGGGCGCGGCGTTCGAGTGGAAGGTGCGCAGGAAGCGCCACTAAGCTTCGGCGCATGGCCGAGGCACCGACAACGGAGGCCGTGAGGGCGCGGATCGCCGCGATTCGCGAGGGCCTGACCCTGCTCTCGGACTACCTTTGACCCGGCCGAGCTCGAGGGCGAGCTAGCGCGGCTCGAGGGGGAGATGGGGGCGCCCGGCTTCTGGGACGATCAGGAGCGCGCGGCGGCGATCAGCTCCGAGCACGCCCGCCTCCAACGCAGGCTGGAGACCTTCCGCACCCTGGAGCGCGACGCCGCCGACCTCGACGAGCTCGCCGAGATGGCCGCCGACGATGCGGAGCTCGCCGGCGAGCTCGACTCCCAACTCGCGTCGATCGAGGCGCGACTGGCAGAGCTCGAGGAGGCGCGCCTGTTCAGCGGCGAGTACGACTCCGGCGACGCGGTCGTCACCGTGCGCTCGGGCGCGGGGGGCACGGACTCCCAGGACTGGGCCGAAATGCTGTTGCGGATGTACCTGCGCTGGGCGGAGCGGCGCGGCTTTCAGGTCGAAATGGCCGAGGCGTCCGCGGGCGAGGAGGCGGGGATCAAGTCGGCGAGCTTCATCGCCAAAGGCGAGAACGCCTATGGCCTCTTCGCCGCCGAGCGCGGCGTCCACCGGCTGGTTCGGATCTCGCCCTTCGACGCCCAGTCGCGCCGCCACACCGCCTTCGCCCAGGTCGACGTCGCGCCACTGGTCGACGACGAGCTCTCGGTCGCCCTCGACGAAGACGACATCCGCGTCGACACCTACCGGGCCTCGGGCGCCGGCGGCCAGCACGTCAACAAGACCGATTCGGCGGTGCGCCTGACCCACGTGCCCACCGGGATCGTCGTCCAGTGTCAGAACGAGCGCTCGCAGACCCAGAACAAGGCGACCGCGATGCGGATGCTGCGCGCCCGGCTGCTGGAGGAGGAGGAGCGAAAGCGCGCCGAGGAGCTGGCAGC
Organism: Solirubrobacterales bacterium; assembly: GCA_036794585.1. Lineage (GTDB taxonomy): Bacteria > Actinomycetota > Thermoleophilia > Solirubrobacterales > 70-9 > WHSW01. The sequence goes on from DAIRGH010000111.1 coordinate 2,729, forward strand.
GGAGCGCGGCGAGCAGAAGGCGGCCGAATGGGGCTCGCAGATCCGCAGCTACACCCTGCATCCCTCCCAGCGGGTCAAGGACCATCGAACCGGCCTGGAGGTCGGCGACGCCGACCGGGTGCTCGACGGCGACATCGACGGCTTCGTCCGCGAGTACCTGCTCAGCGCTGCCCGCGATCATTCATAGTCAACGCGTGCGGCGGATCCTGGCGGCAAGCTGCGTGCTCGGCGCGCTGGTCGCCGCCCCGGCGGCTGGGCAAGGCACCGACCTCGTGCCGTGGCCGCAGGCGCTGCCGCCGTCCGACGTTCCCAACGAGGTCCAGGCGAGGCCGGTGCGCCACTGCGCCGACGGGCGGGTGCGCTGCGTTCGCGGCCTCGCGCGCCGGCTGCGGCGCCAGTTCGAGCGCTTCGACGCGACCTGCGATCACCGCGTGGTGATCGCGTACAGCTACCTGCAGATCACCCGCGGGCTGCTCGCCGACATGCGCGCCCCGAAGACGAGCGAGTCCCTCGTCCAGCGCCGGCGCTGGATGTCGTTCCTGATCACCAACTTCTCCAACCGCTACTTCCGTGCCGGCCAGCGCTACACGCGCGGCAAGCCGGTCACCGACTCGTGGCGGATCACCTTCGAAACCGCCGCCGGGGGCGACGCGCAGGCGGGCCAGGAGGTGATGCTGTTCTCAAACGCGCACGTCCAGCACGACCTGCCGTTCGCGTACGCGAAGCTCGGGATCGAGACTCGCTCCGGGCGCTCGCGCAAGCCCGACCATGACGCGGTCAACGAGGTGAACGCGCGCGTCTTCGACGGAATCGAGAAGTACATCGCCGCCCACTACGACCCCAGCTTCAGCCTGATCGACATCCCGTTCGCACCGGTCGAGGAGATCGGCGCGCTCGAGCTCGTCAAGTCGTGGCGCGAGCAGGCATGGCGCAGCGCCGAGCGGCTGCTCGCCGCCGACTCGCGTGAGCAGCGCCGCGAGGTCGCGACCACGATCAGCGAGAACGCGACTCGCTGGGCGCAGATGATCTCCTCGGGCGGGCTGCCGGGCTGGCGCGAGACCCGAGACGAGTACTGCCACACGCATTAGCCCGCCGCTACGGTTGGGCCATGGCGGTAAGCATCGGCGCGGGCCTTTCGGACGAGCTCGATCCGGTCGAGGCATTCGATCACGCGGCGGCGCAGGCGGCGGCTGAGCTCGACGGCGATTGTGACCTGGCGGCGATCTTCGCCGGCGCCCCTCACCTCGGGCACGCGAAGTCGATCCTCTCGGTCGTGCACGAGCGGCTGGAACCGGGCGCGCTGATCGGCTGCGGCGCCGGGGGCGTGCTGGCCGCAGGCCGGGAGCTCGAGGAGGGGCCCGGCGCCGCGGTCTGGGCGCTTTCGGCCCCGGGAGCGCGAATCGCGACGCACCACTTCGAGGCCGAGCCCGGGGAGGAGCGGATCGCCCTGCGGGGCGTTCCGGAGCCGGGCGAGCTCGGCGACGCGCTGCTGCTGCTCGCCGACCCGTACACGTTCAGCGCCGAGACACTCCTCGACCACCTCAACGAGGCCCGGCCCGGCCTGCCGGTTCTGGGCGGCCTGGCGAGCGCGGCGGCGGCCGGGTCGGCGGCGCTGTTCAAGGACGGCGACGTCCTCCATGGAGGCGCGGTCGGCTGCTCGCTCGATGGATTGACCGTGCTGCCGTGCGTCTCTCAGGGAGCGACGCCGGTGGGCCCCGAGATGACGGTGACCGCGGCGCGGGGCAACCTGATCGAGCAGCTCGCCTCGCGACCGGCGATCGTCCGCCTGCGCGAGGCGATTCCCGAGCTCGACCCGCGCGAGCAGGCGCTCGCGGCCGAGGGCCTGATGCTGGGGGTGGTGATCGACGAGAACCAGCCGCAGTACGAGCGCGGTGACTTCCTGGTGCGGCCGATCATCGGCGCCGATCCCGAGGCCGGCACGCTGGCGCTCGGCGAGCGGGTCCGCGTCGGCCAGACGGTGCGCATGCACGTGCGCGACGGCGCCACCGCCGACGAGGATCTGCGCGAGGCGCTGCGCACCCACGCGCTGGCGCTCGGTGACGACGCCGCGGGCGCGCTGCTGTTCACCTGCAACGGCCGCGGCTCGCACATGTTCGAGCTCCCCGACCACGACGCGAGCGCGCTCGAGGACGCGCTCGGGGTGCCCGCCGCCGGGTTCTTCTGCGCCGGGGAGATCGGGCCCGTCGGCGGGCGCAACTTCCTGCACGGGTTCACCGCGACGATGGCGCTGTTCGCGCGCGGCGATTGACCGCCGAGCTCACGGAGCTGGTCGCACGAGCGCTTGCCGAGGACCTCGGCGACGGCGACGTGACCTCCGCGGCGACCGTTCCCGGGGACGCGCGTGCGCACGCGCGCCTGATCCAGAAGCAGCCGGGAGTGATCTACGGGCTCGAGCTCGCCGCCGAGACCTTCCGCCAGGCCGGGACGGAGGACTTCGGGCCCGAAGTCGCCGAGGGCGAGTGGCGCGACGAGATGCCCACCACCGTCGCGACGATCGGCGGCCCGGCGAGGGCGCTGCTGGCGGGTGAGCGGGTCGCGCTCAACTTCCTCGCCCACCTGTCCGGAATCGCGACCCTGACCGCGCGCTTCGTCCAGGCGGTGGCGGGGACCGGCGTGACGATCCTCGACACCCGCAAGACCACCCCGGGCCTGCGGGCGCCCGAGAAAGCCGCCGTGGTCGCCGGGGGCGCGCAGAACCACCGCATGGGCCTGGACGACGCGATCCTGATCAAGGACAACCACGTCGAGATCGCCGGCGGGGTCGCGCGCGCGGTCGAGCTGGCACGGGCGGCGCAGCCGTCGCTGGAGATCGAGGTCGAGTGCCGCGACGAGGCGGAGGTCGAGCGGGCGCTGGGAGCCGGCGCCGAGCGCCTGCTGCTCGACAACATGACCCCGGAGCAGCTGCGCGCGGCCGTCGCCCTGCGCGATCGCACCGGCCACGCGGCGAAGCTGGAGGCGTCGGGCGGCATCACCCTCGACAACGTCGCCGCGGTCGCGGCCACCGGCGTCGACTTCATCTCGGTCGGCGCGCTGACGCACTCGGCGCCGGCGCTCGACCTCAGCCTGCTGGTCGATCGCGCCTGAGCGCCCTGCGGATAGGCTCGCGGCATGCCACCGACCAAGGTTCTTCGCGAGAAGCGCGAGGCGATCGTCGTCGAGCACATGGAGTCGGAGAACAGGCACGAGTTCGACGTCACGCTGGACACCTTCGACCACCCCCGCTACGAGCTGATCGCGACCGGCGACGTGCACGACGGCGAGGCCGAGGTCGCCGCCTACTTCGAGGAGACGCGAACCGCGTTTCCCGACCAGCGCAACGAGCGGATCGCCCTTCATCACTCCGATGACACGGTGGTCGTCGAGGCGATGCTCTACGGGACCCATCTGGGGCCGTTCCGCGGGCTGCCACCGACCGGTCGCCCGTTCGAGATGCGCTTCTGCGCCCTGTTCCTGTTCGAGGAGGATCGCTTGGTCTGCGAGCGCGTGTACTTCGACGCGGCGACGATCCTGCGCCAGCTCGGCATCGCCCACGACCCGCTCACCCTGCGTGGCCGGGTCGCGACCGTGCTCAATCACCCGCTCACGGTCGGCCGGGCGATTGCGCGCCAGGTCGTCGGGCGCTAGCCCGCGGATGCGCCGGCCCGCCATCCTCCTGGGCGTGGCGGCGCTCGCCGTGGCGGTTGGCGTCGGCCAGACCCCTGCGGGCGCGTGCGCGTGCGGGATCGCGATCGACGCCAGCGTCAGCGAGGAGCGCGCGCTGGTGATCGAGCACAACCACAGCGAGGCGATCGTGCTCAGCCTCGACCTGGCGAGCGACGATCGGCAGGGGCGGGCCGCCGTCGTGATCCCCGTTCCCGGGCAGCCGACCGTGGCCGCGATCGAGCGCGGCGATCCGCTCGCCTATCTCGAGCGAGCCACCACCCCGCCGCCGGCGACGGGCGCCGGCGGAGACGGGGAGGCGGCGGGCGCGGGCGTCGACGTGATCGACCGCGAGGAGGTCGGCGGCTACGACGTCGCCCGGCTCGGCGCCGCCGACGGCGGGGCGCTCAACCGCTGGCTCGACGACAACGGCTACTCGCTCCCGGAGGGGGCCGAGCCGATCCTCTCCGACTACGCCGACGACAGCTGGCGCTTCGTCGCGATCAGGCTCGCGCCCGGCAGCCACGGGCGGCTGAAACCGCTGAAGATCTCGTTCGAAAGCGACGAGCCCGTCTATCCGATGCGCCTGCAGCAGCTGGCCGACCGGCCGCTGTCGCTGACGCTGTTCGTGCTCGCGCCCGAGGCGCGCCGCGTCAAGGGACTGGAGACGACGTGGAGCGGCCCGGTCACCGAGCTCGAGCCGCCGCCTCCTCCTCAGCTCGAGGAGCTGTTCGGCGGCGACGACCACGTGACTCGGATCGAGGCCCGGGAGGCCGAGCCGGCGAGCTTCACGAAGGACCTCGCGATCGAGCCGCTGGCGGCGGCGACGGGTCCGCCCCCGAACCGCGACGACGACGAGGGCCTCTCGACGCTCGGCTTCTGGCTCGTCGCGGCAGGCGGGCTCGTCGTGCTCGCGCTCGCGTTCACGATTCAGATGCGCCGCCAGGCGCGCTGACGCCCAGCCGCTACTTCAACAGCCGAGACAGGCGGCGGTCCTTCAGCACCCTGCCGTCGGTCTGACAGGCCGGGCAGTAGTTCATCTGGTGCTCGGCGAAGTAGACCGCCTCGATCGTGGTCTCACACCGCGGGCACGGTTCGCCCTCGCGCCGGTGGACCTTGAGCGGCATCGGCAGCTTGTCGGGCACCTGGTCGCCGATCACCTGCTCGTAGTGGTCGATCGCGCCGCCCAGCACGGCGAGGCCGTCGTAGAGGCGGCCGAGTTCATCCTCGGAGAGGTCGCTGCCCTTCTTGAACGGGCCGATGCGCGCCTCCCACAGCACCTCGTCGGCCCAGCTGCGGCCGATCCCCGAGATCGCGCGCTGATCGCGAAGCAGCGGGTGCAGCGGACGCGCCTGGTCGACGGCCTTCGCCAGCCCGTCCAGCGGCGGCGCCGGCCACGCCTCCGGGCCGAGCGTGGCGACCATCTCGTCGGCCTCGACCTCCTCGTCGGCGAGCAGCTTCGCCCAGGCGCGCTGGCGGGTGCCGAACTCGCGCAGGCGCAGCTCGCGCCCGTCGGCGAGCCGAATCAGCACCCGTGAGCGCCGGTCCTTGAGCGTCGCGCGCTTGTCGAAGACCTGCAGCCGCCCCGCCGACATCAGGTGCACCAGCAGCGAGAGGCCGCCGGAGAAGTGGACGACCGGCATCTTCGCGATCCGCGAGACGCCCTCGATCGTGCGGCCCTCGAGCGCTGAAAGCGGCGGGTTGATCGTCTTCAGCGCCACCATCCCCGGCGCCAGCGCCGACTCGACCTCGGCGCCTTGAAGGCCGGCGTTCAGGCGCCGCGCGGTGATCTCAACTTCCGGCAGCTCAGGCATGCCAATCAGTAAACTGGGTCGCAGTTCATTCGCCCTGGTTTGAGGCCAGCACGACGGATTGGCACGGGCCGGCGAACATAGGAAAGGGAAGCGATGGCGGTCGAGCTGCCGACGGTCCAGACCCACACACATCCGGACCTGACTCCGGAGCAGATCTCGCGCATGTCCGACGAGGTCCGCGCGCTCGCGGCCGAGCGCAACGCCGTCATCCTCGCCCACAACTACCAGGTGCCCGAGGTCCAGGACGTCGCCAACCATCTCGGCGACTCGCTCGGGCTCTCGCGCGAAGCGGCCGCCACCGACGCCGACGTGATCGTCTTCTGCGGCGTGCACTTCATGGCCGAGACGGCGGCGATCCTGTCGCCGGACAAGACCGTGCTGATCCCAGATCCCGACGCGGGCTGCTCGCTGTCCGACTCGATCGATGCCGATCAGCTGCGCGCCTGGAAGACCGAGCATCCCGGCGCGGTGGTCGTGATGTACGTGAACACCTCCGCCGAGGTCAAGGCGGAGACCGACTACTGCTGCACGTCCTCCAACGCGGTCCAGGTCGTCGAGCACATCTGGCGCGAGCACGGCCCGGAGACCGAGATCCTGTTCGGCCCCGACATGTGGCTGGGCTCGTTCGTCGCCCGCGAGACCGGGCTCACCGACGACCCCGAGCGCTACCGGCGCTTTCACGTCTGGGACGGCGAGTGTCACGTACACGCCGGCATCCGCCCGGCCGACATCGACCGCACGCGGTCCGAGCATCCGGGCGCCGAGTTCCTGATCCACCCCGAGTGCGGCTGCTCGACCCAGGCGATGGAGTACGTCGCCTCGGGCGACGTCGACTCCGAGGGCGTGCACATGCTCTCGACCTCCGGGATGCTGCGCCACGTCGAGGCCAATCCCAATGGCGAGTTCATCGTCGCCACCGAGACCGGGATGCTCTATCCGCTCCAGCAGGCGG
>DAIRGH010000203.1:0-1914 GCA_036794585.1 Solirubrobacterales bacterium
TCATCGTCATCGGCGCGCCCAATCTCGGCGAGGCTCCGCGCGAAGACGTCGAGGGACAGCGCGACTGGTGGGCTGACTAGCGCCAGGTAGCTGTTCGCAGGCTCCCTAGTACCGTTGCCCGCTTGTTTCAGCGCCTTGCCAGATGGTCGGATTCGCACGCGTTTACCCGCAACGCCCGCCGACGACTGGCCGAGGCCCCGCTCGTCTCGCAGGCGATCACGGCGCTCGACCGGCGGCGGCTGCGCCGTCTCGAGCAAGCCGGCGGTGCGGAGGAGCGCTCGAAGCGCCGCTGGCGCGAGGCGCCGCCGGACCCGGGGCTCACCTGGGGCGTCGAGGTCTCGGGCGAGCCGGCGGTCGATGCCGCCCAGCGCTTCGGTGTCTTCGGTCCGGATCAAACGGTGCTCGAGGTAGGCCCTGGCTACGGCCGGATCCTCGACGCGGCGCTCGGTCGCGGCGTCGAGTTTCGCCGCTATATCGGCCTCGACCTGTCCGAGGACAACGTCGCCCACCTGCGCGCGCGCTTCGACGACCCGCGGATCGAGATCGTCCACGGCGACGTCGAGACCTTCGCCCTCGACGAGCCGCTCGACGCGGCGATCTCGTTTCTCACCTTCAAGCACATCTACCCCTCGTTTCAGGCGGCGCTGGAGAACCTCGGGCGCCAGCTGCGCCCGGGAGGCCAGGTCGTCTTCGACCTGATCGAGGGAGGGCGCGAGTACTTTCACCGCGACCAGGTGACCTTCATGCGCGAGTACACCCGCGACGAGGTCGCCGAGCTGGTCGCAGGGGCCTCGCTGGAGCTCGCGGCGCTCGACCGGGTCGAGCACGCCCCGGGCCGCGAGCGGATGCTCGTCGTCGCCCGCAAGCCCTCTTAACAGACTGAGGCCCGGGTCTCAGACCCGGGCCTCTTCCCCATCTGAAGGCCGTCCCCCGACGGCCTATACCCCACGCCGAAAATCCGGGTTTAGGCGCTGACCTCCTCGAGGTCGTAGTCGCGAGTGAGCGCTTCGAGCGGCAGCTCCGGGCCGTCGAAGGTCTCCTCGAGATGCTTGTGCGACGGGCAGTAGTCACGGCCCGGCAGCGGCTCGCGCTGACACGGTGTGCCGCGTCGCGTATGGGCCTGGCATGAGCGCGGAACGCCGTCGAGGCCGCAGCCCTCGGGCATCCGCTCCATGAACTCCTGCGCCAGCTTGATGTTGCGATCGATGACCATCCACACACGCAGCTGGTCGCCGATTGCGAAGTGCATGCGAACCGAGTTGAACAGCGAGCGCGCCGGTCGGGCGAAGTACCGGCGGTCGAAGGCCAGTCGGCGGATCGTCTCCTCACATGCGTCGAGGACGAGCTGCTTGTTCCGACACTCGGTCGAATCACGCTCGTCCTCGATTACGTCGGAGGCGATCTCCCTGTAGATCGAACGGCTGAAGCGGTACATATCTCCTTACCCCTGTTGTTTCCTGTCCTTGGAGCCTCGGCGGGTCTTCCGTGCACCGATCCCTTGGAGGCGTGCGGCAGTATCCCCACTGCCGGATGAACATTCAATGGCGATCGGTTAAGGCTGTATTAACCGATCGATCAGGTCTGATCTCCTCCGATCGGAGGAGGCAGGATCAGGTCCAGTGCTCGTGGCGCAGCTCGCCGTCAGGCGTGACCAGCACGTGCACGCCGTCGAGGGCAGGATCGGGCAGCGGCCGGTCGCTGCGCCTGTGCACCCCGCGCGACTCGCGCCGCGCCAGCGCGCTGGCGCCGATCAGCCGAGCGAGCGGGTAGCGATCGTCCGCTAGACCGCTCAACCGCTCGGGGTCGCGCAGGGGTCCCGCGAGCTGCCACAGCGCCTCGCGGGTGGCGAGCGTCGGCGGCTCGAAGCGCCATTCCGGCAGCGGCGGCGCGGGCCCGCCGGCGGGCGGCTCGGCG
>DAIRGH010000112.1:0-9074 GCA_036794585.1 Solirubrobacterales bacterium
AGCCTGCTGCGCGTCAGCGCCGCAGCGACGGCGCCGGCCACCGCCAGGTCGAAGCGCGCCGAGCGCGCGGTGAGAAAGAGTCCCGCAAGCAGGAACTCGCGACGCAGCTCGGGCACCCTGCTCACCAGCGCCGGAAACCAGCGCAGCCGCGCCCGTTCGGCGACGTACGCCGCCGCGCTGCGGCGGAAGACCGCGTGGTGAACGAGCGCTCGCTCGGCGAACGCGATCCGCGCGCCGGCGCGGCGCGCGCGCCAGCCGAGCCAGACGTCCTCGCCGAACGGTCTGCCCGACGCCGCCTGCCAATCGACGAAGCCACCCACGTTCTCGAACACAGCGCTGCGAATCAGCAGGTTCGCCGTCTCGTACAGGGGCGACGGACCCGTGATCCAGACCGTGTGGTCGAACGGAGCGGGTGGAGCTTCGGGATCGGCCTCGACCCGGCCCTGCACGAGATCGGCGTCGGCCAATGCGGCGAGGCCCTCGCGCAGCCATCCGGGCGCGGGAAAGCAGTCGGCGTCGGTGAACGCGATCGTGTCCGCCCGAGCGACCGCCGCGCCCGCGTTGCGGGCAACGCCGGCGCCCTCGCCGCGCCCGAGCCGGATCAGGTGCACGGGCAACGCGGCGCGTTCGGCGATCAGGCACGTGTCGTCCAGCGAGCCGTTGTCGACGACGATCGCCTCAAAGGCAGCATCGAGGTCCTGGCGCTCGAGCGAGGCGAGCGTGCGCTCGAGCGTCGCGGCCGCGTCGCGGGCCGGGATCACGACGCTCACCGCAGGAGTGTCCGCGGATCGCTTCGGCATCGCCGGGAAGCTAGTCGGCGCTACGCCGGCGCGAGCTGCCGCCGTGTGCTCCGAGCCAAGCGTTGGCGAAGTAGTAGCCGTCGAGGAGCGAAAACCGGGCTCGCTCGCGCTCGCCCCTGACGAACCAGACTCCCGCGCCGCCAAGCGATCGGAGAGCCGAGCGCAGCGCGATCGGCGGCGCCGCGCCGGAGCCGTGCACGCGGCGCAGGTTGCGCAGGTGCGATCCATAGGCGCGCGCCTGCTCGCCCACCGCGCGCAGGGTCTCGCGGTCGCGGTGGCGAACCAGCGCCCGCGGCCGGTACTCGAGCTGCCACCCGGCGTCCTGCAGGCGCCAGCTGAGGTCGAGGTCGGCCCCGCCGCCGGGCCTGAACCCGCCCACCGCCTCGAACGCGGCCCGGCGCACGAGCATGTTCGCGGTCACCCCGGCCGAGCGCATCCCGTCGGCGTGCAACCCCTCGACCCAGCGGCCGCGGCGCGACCGCGACCAGCGCGGCAGCGTCGCGCGCTGCTCGGGATCGCCGACGATCTCGCCGGCGACGACCGCGCAGCGCTCCCCCGGCTCCGGCTCGAAGTAGGCGTCGAGCAGGTCGGGCGCGAGCAGGCAGTCGGCGTCGACGAAGAGCAGCCAGTCGTTGACCGCGACCGCCGCGCCGGCGTTGCGCGCGTGGGTCGCCGAACGGTGCTCGGCGGCCGGCACGACGCGAATCTGCGCACCCACCTCGACCGCCCCGCCGGGGGTGTTGTCGGCGACGATCAGCTCGTCCTCCGGCCCGGGATCGAGCCCTTCGAGGCGCTCGATCGCCAGGCGCGCTTCCGCCGCGTCGCCGAGAAACGGCAGCACGACGCTGACCGGAGGCCTCACCTAAGGCGCCTCAACAGCGGCGCGCCTCCGCTTCGCTTCGCTCCGCCTCACATTCGTTCCGGCGCCGTCACCCCGAGCAGCGCGAGCGTGGTCGCGATCGTGCGCGCGGTCGCGACGCAGAGCCCGAGCCGCGCGGCCTCGGTCGGCGCCGGTGCGCCCACCACCCGGCAGTCGCGATAGAAGGCGTGAAAGTCGGCGGCAGCAGCCATCGCATACGCGCACAGGCGGTGTGGGGCGCGACGGTCGGCGGCGGTGGCGACCTCGCCCGGAAGCTCCAGCAGCCGCCGTACCAGCGCCCTCTCCGCGGGCTCGGCGGCGGCGGCGAGCGCCTCCTCGGCCAGCGCCGCCTCCTCCGGCGGCACTCCCCCGCCGGCGCCCTCATCGGCCGCCTTGCGCAGGATGCTGGCGATCCGCGCGTGCGCGTACTGCACGTAGAAGACCGGGTTGTCCTGGGACTGCGAGCGGGCCAGGTCCAGGTCGAGGTCGAAGGCGGTGTCGTGGCTGCGCTGGAGCATGAAGAAGCGCGCCGCGTCGACTCCGATGTCGTCGATCAGCTCGTCGAGGCCGACGAACTCGCCCTTGCGCTTCGACATCCGCGCCCGCTGGCCGCCCTCGACGACGTTGACCAGCTGCATGATCGGCGCCTCGTACCGCTCGGGATCGTGGCCCAGCGCCGCCAGCGCGGCGCGCATCCGCGGCACATACCCGTGGTGGTCGGCGCCAAGGGGTGTGACGAGGCGCTCGGCCCCGCGCTCGAGCTTGTCGCGGTGATAGGCGATGTCGGTGGCGAAGTACGTGGGTTCGCCGTCGCTGCGGACCAGCACCCGGTCCTTGTCGTCGCCGAACTCGGTCGTCCGCAGCCAGAGCGCGCCGTCGCTCTCATACGCGTGACCGCGCCCTTGCAGCTCGTCGAGGGTCGCCGCCGGCGCCCCCGACTCGAGCAGCCGGCGCTCGGACGACCAGGTGTCGAAGCGGACGCCGAAGCGCGCAAGTGTCGCCTCGATCCGTTCCCGCATCGCCTCGGTTCCCCGCCTGCCGAGCTCGTCGAGGTCACCGGGATCCGCGCCGCCGGCGGCGAGCTCGGCGGCGAGCTCGCCCACGTACTCGCCCGCATACCCGTCCGCAGGGGGCTCCTCGCCGCGCATCCTCGCGGCGATCGACTCGGCGAACAGGCGGACCTGGGTCCCCGCGTCGTTGAGGTAGTACTCGCGCTCGACCTCCTCGCCGCGGAGCTCGAGCAGCCGCGCCAGCGAGTCGCCGAACGCGGCCCCGCGGCCACCGGCCACCGTCGCCGGACCGGTCGGGTTGGCGCTGACGAACTCGACGAGCACGCGCTCGGGACGCTCGGGTCTGCCGGCGCCGAGTCGTTCGCCCGCTGCGAGCAGCGTCGCGGTCGCCTCGCGATGCCAGCGGTCGGAGAGAAAGACGTTGAGAAAGCCCGGTCCCGCGACCTCGATCCGCTCCGCGCTGGTGCCGAGCTCGCCCGCGAGCAGCTCGCGAAGCCGCTCGGCCACCTCGCGGGGCGCCGAGCCGACCATCGGCGCGAGCAGCATGGCCGCGTTGGTCGAGTAATCGCCGAGCTCGGGCTTGGGCGGTCGCTCCAGGGTCAGCCGGGCTCCGGCGTCGCCGTCGAGCTCGTCCGCGACCAGCTCGATCGCCGCGCGCAGGTCGGCGAGCGGGTCCGATGTCGGCGGCGCGGCCACATGGCGATAGTAGTGCCGCGCTCCCGGGAGCCCGGCGAGCTTGACGTAAGCTCCCGGGCCGCATGCGGGCGCTTGTCACCGGCGGAGCCGGCTTCATCGGATCCCACGTCGTCGACGCTCTCGTGGGGCGTGGCGACGAGGTCCTAGTGATCGACGATCTCTCCAGCGGACGCAGGGAGAACCTCGACGGGGCGCTGGCGACCGGCGCCGAGCTCGCCGAAGCGAGCATCACCGACGTCGACGCCGTCGAGGCGGCGTTCGAGCGCGGCCGTCCGCAGCTCGTCCTCCATCTCGCCGCCCAGGTCGACGTGAGGCGCTCGGTCGCCGATCCCGCCTTCGACCTCGACGTCAACGTGGGCGGGACGATCCGGCTGCTCGAGGCCGCCCGCCGGCATGGCGTCGAGCGCTTCCTCTTCGCCTCCACCGGCGGCGCCATCTACGGCGAGGGCGACGGCCGCGAGCTGCCGCTCGACGAGGACGCCGAGCGGCGCCCCGACGCTCCGTACGGTCAGTCGAAGCTTGCGGCCGAAGGCTACCTCTCGCTGTACCGGCGGCTCTACGGCCTCGAGACGGCGGCGCTGCGGCTCGGCAACGTCTTCGGTCCGCGCCAGGACCCTCATGGCGAGGCCGGGGTGGTCGCGATCTTCTCGCGCGCCCTGCTCGACGGTGGGCGCCCGCGTGTGTTCGGCGACGGCATGCAGACGCGCGACTACGTCTACGTCTCCGACGTCGCGGCGGCCTTTGTGGCCGCGGCAGACCGCGGCGCGGGCGGCGCGCTCAACATCGGCACCGGAATCGAGACCGACGTGCTCGACCTCGGCAGACGAATCGCCGGCGCCGCGGGCGCGGAGTTCGATCCCGAGATGGCGCCGGCGCGCCTGGGCGAGGTGCAGCGGATCTCGATCGACCCCGCCCGCGCCGCCGCCGAGCTCGACTGGCGCGCCGAGCACGGGCTCGACCGCGGGCTGGCGCTGACGGTCGAGTCGTTTCGCGGCAACTAGACGGCGATGGCCGGCGCGCCGAGCCTCGACGTCGTCGTCGTCTCCTACCGCTGCGAGGCGCTGCTGCGCGACTGCCTGCAGTCGCTGCTTGCGAATCCGTCCGCCGGGTCGATGGACGTGCACGTGGTCGACAACGCCTCGGGCGACGGCACCGCCGAGATGGTCCGACGCGAGTTCGGAGACGTGCGGATCACGATCAACGATGACAACCTGGGCTTCGGGGTCGCGAACAACATCGGAATCGCGGCGGGCAGCGCTCCGTACGTGCTCGTGCTCAACCCGGATACGAGGCTGACGCCCGGCGCATTGGATGCGCTTCTGGCAGTGATGGAGGAGACAGCAGACGTCGGCATGATCGGTCCGCGGCTGGAGCTCGACGACGGGTCGTTCGACCATGCCTCCCGGCGCTCGTTCCCGACGCCGCTGGGCGCGCTCGGGCATTTCACGGGCCTCGGTCGGCGAAGCGGGTCACCGGACGCGCTCTCGCAGTACCGCGCCCCCGAGGTCGAGTCCGGCCCCGTCGACGCGATCAACGGCGCCTTCATGCTGATCCGCCGCGCGGCGCTCGACCAGGTCGGCGCCTTCAACGAGCGCTACTGGATGTACATGGAGGACCTCGACCTCTGCTACCGCTTCGCCCAAGCTGGCTGGAAGACCTGGTACGAGCCGACCGTCACGGTCGCCCACGTCAAGGCGGGGACGAGCGGCGAGCACCGCTCGCTGCGGCTCACGTACGCCTTCCACTACGGGATGTTCCGCTTCTACCGGGATCACTACGCGCCCGAAAGGAATGCGGTGCTCAACGGGGCGGTGTACGTGGGCATTGCGGTGAAGTTCGCGGCGGCCGCGGTGCGCAGCGCCGTGGCTCGGGGCCTGTTGCGGTTTCGCAGGACGGGGCAATAAGGGAGTGAGTCCGGGCGTATTGGGTCGAAGGGAGACTTTGCCGCCATATAGGCGGCTAACTCTCCTCTCGTCACAAGGCCCCCTCCTCCCCTACCCAGCCCGTCTACCGCCCCCGCTCATACGCCAACGCCGCGCCGATCCTGTCGACCGTGGCCGGGTGGGTGCCGAGCAGGAAGTGCGTCCAGCCCGGGGGATCGGGATCTGACACGTTCGTCCGCGCCAGGCGGGTCTGGACGTCGATCAGCGCCTGCGGGTCGTCGGTGAGCTCGAGCGCGAACTCGTCGGCGCTGGCCTCGACCTGGCGGGAGAGCTGGTTGCCCGGGATGCCGAGGACGAACCCCGTCAATGCGAGCGCGAGGAAGTAGGCGGGGATCGCTGCGGCGCTGCCGGGGTCGACGCCGCGCCGGCGCAGGATCGCCAGCGCGAGCTCGCGCGCGAACAGCAGCCCGAACGGCGAGACGATCGCGACGTAGACGATGCCCCGGGGGACGTCGTCGTGGGCGACGTGACCGAGTTCGTGCGCGACCACCGAACGCAGCTCAGGCCGGGCGGCGTCGTCGAGCAGGTTGTCGTACAGGACGACCCGCTTCGTCGGGCCGAGCCCGCCGACGTAGGCGTTCAGCGAGGTGACCCTGCGGCTGGCGTCGATGCGGTAGACCTCGCCAATCTCGACCTCGGCCCGGTCGCCGAGCTCGAGCACGTCGCCGCGCGCACGGCTTCCCTCGGGCAGCGGCTCGAACTTGTTGAAGATCGGCGCGAGCAGCACGGGCGCGATCCAGACGAACAGCGCGGCGAGCACGGTCACGCCAGCCCCCGCCGGCAGCCACCAGCGGCGGGGAAACCTCCGCACCAGCGCCATCAGCAGCAGCGCGCCGACCGCTGTCAGCGCGATGGCAATCGCCCCCGCGCGTACGTAGTCCCACAGCCACGAGCCGAGCGACTGCGACGAGACCCCGACGTCGACGGCCCGCTCATGCGCGATGAGCGCGCTCGGCAGGGTGACGAGCTGGGTCACCGCGGCGAGTGCCCCGCCGACGAGCGCGGCGCCGGCGAGCGGCCGCTCGCCGCGCCGTTCGAGCCAGCGCCGCACCGGCGCCGGGTGCCCGAGGGCCACCGCAACGAGTACAGCGCCCTCGAGCGCAAGCCCCGCGATCAACAGCGCCCGCTGGCCGCTGCGATACTCGCGCGCCCGCTCGAGCTCGGCGGGGGCGAAGTAGTCGCCCTCGGCGACCGGCACCGGGTCCGGCGGCTGGTCGCGCGGGCTCAGCAACCACACCGCGGCCTCGGCGACGAGCACCATCGCCACCGCCGCCCCGCCAAGGCGGACGGCCGTCGAGCGGCCCTTTCCGACCGTCAACCTCATCGCCGCCTACGATAGTCCGCTCGCCCGGGCCCTCCGACGAGTCCACGGCCGGACTCGAAGCCCGGCGCCGCACGATGCGCCTCGCGATCTTCAGCGACATCCACAGCAACCTGCCCGCGCTCGAAGCGGTGCTCGCGGATGTCCACGCGGCCGGCCTCGAGGAGGCCTGGTGCCTCGGCGACGTCGTCGGCTATGGCGCCCAGCCGGACGAATGCGCCGAGCTGGTCCGCGAGCACTGCTCACTGTGCCTGGTCGGAAACCACGACCTCGCGGCGCTCGACGAGCTCGACATCTCCACCTTCTCCCCGGCCGCCTCGGCCGCGGTGCGCTGGACTCGCGAGACGATGAGCCCCGCGACCGCCGAGTTCCTGCGCGGGCTCGAGCCCTCCGCCGAGGACCGCGAGGTGGCCCTTTACCACGCCTCTCCGCGCGATCCTGTGTGGGAGTACGTCCTATGGCCGGACCAGGCCGCCGAGTGCATCCGCGTCCAGGCCCGCCGGGTGAGCTTCATCGGCCACTCGCACGTGGCCCTCTTCTTCGCCCTTGCCGAGGCCGGGCCGCGCGGCGAACCGGATGACGCGCGCGGCGCGCAGGCGGGGGCCGGGACCAGCCTCGAGATCGGCCGCGGGCGCTGGCTGATCAACCCGGGCAGCGTCGGCCAGCCGCGCGACGGCGACCCGCGCGCCGCCTGGCTTGAGCTCGACACCGATTCCTGGAGGGCGAGCTTTCACCGAATCGACTACGACATCGACCGTGCCGCCGACGCGATCGTCGCCACCGAGCTGCCAGAGCATCTGGCCCGCCGTCTGTACGTGGGGCAGTGAGAAAGCGCGTGAGGGAAGCGAAAAATCCAGTAACTAGACTCGCCGCGATGCCAAGGCGACTGCGGATAACCCTGCTCGCATGCGCGATCGCCGCCACGGTTGCCGGCTGCGGAAGCGGCGACGACGGGACGATCCCGAGCGCCGATTCCGAGGAGCTGCTGAGGCAGATCGACGCGATCGAAAATGACGTTGCGGCCGGCAACTGCGAGCTCGCCCAGGATCACGCCAACGCCTTCGCAGCGCGCGTCAGCCAGCTCCCGGCGGACGTCGACGCCGAGGTCCGCCAGGGCCTGAGCGAGGCATCGACGAGGCTGATCGAGCTCAGCGCGCAGCCCGAACAGTGCGAGCAGGTGACCGGCGCCACGGGCGAGACCGGCTTCGAGTCGACCACGACCGAGGAGGAGACGACCCCCGAGGAGGAGACGACGACGGAAGAGGAGCCGCCCCCCGAGGAAGAGCCGCCGCCCGAGGACGAGGAGGGCGGCGAGCAGCCGCTCGAGCCTCCGTCGGGAGAAGGCGAAAGCGGCGAAGGCGGCGGCGGCCGCGGCGGCTCGGACAGCGGCGGGATCGAGCCGGAGCGGAGGACGCCGTGAACTCGACGATCTCGGATCGCTACGAGCTCGGCGACCGGCTTGGGTCGGGCGGGATGTCGACCGTCTACATGGCCACCGACCGGGTGCTCGAGCGCACGGTTGCGGTCAAGATCCTCGCCGAGCACCTCTCCGACGACGACAAGTTCGTGGCGCGCTTCCGGCGCGAGGCCCTCGCCGTCGCGAAGCTGATCCACCCCAACATCGTCCAGGTCTACGACACCGGCGTCGACCGCGGCCGCCACTACATCGTTATGGAGTACGTCGAGGGCAGGTCGGTCGCCCAGCTCCTGCAGTCGAAGGGGCGGCTCGGCCCCGAGAGCGCCGTCGAGGTCGGCACGCAGGCGTGCGCCGGCCTCGAGTACGCGCACCGCCAGGGGATCATCCACCGCGACGTCAAGCCCGGCAACCTGATGGTGATCGGCGGCCCGGCCGGGCGGCGCGCTCGCCGCGACAGCTCCGCGCACGAGCCGCCGACAGGCGAGATGACCGTCAAGCTCACCGACTTCGGCATCGCCCGGGCGAGCGCTCAGACCCGGCTGACGCAGGTCGGCTCGGTGGTCGGCACCGCCGCATACCTGGCGCCCGAGCAGGCGCGCGGCGAGGAGGCGACCCCCGCTGCCGACGTGTACGCGCTCGGGGTCGTGATCTATCAGGTGCTGACGGGCCGGCTGCCGTGGGAGGGATCGACGCTCGCCGAGCTCGCGATCAGGCGCGAGAACGAGCGCCCCCTGCCGCCGACCTCCTACGACGCGGACGTGCCCGAGACGCTCTCGCGGGCGGTGCTGCGCTCGCTCGAGGGCGAGCCGGCGGCCAGGTACTCGTCGGCGCGCGAGCTCGCCCGCGCGCTCGACGCCGGCATGGCCGGCCGGGAGCCCGAGCCGCCCTCGGACGAGCTGCCGACGAGCATGCTCGGCCCGGCGACCGAGCCGACGCGCCGGATGGCCGATCCGGCGACCCCGGTGTCGCCCCAGCCGGTCGCGCCGCCCGCGCGCCTAACCGCGTCGGCGACACGGGACCCGTCGACC
>DAIRGH010000204.1:0-1895 GCA_036794585.1 Solirubrobacterales bacterium
GGCGACCAGCTCGTCGCCCGCGTCGACCTCAAGGCCGACCGCAAGGCGGGCGTGTTGCGCGTGCTCGCGACCCATGTCGAGCCGGGCGCGCCTGCGCACGCGCGCGAGGCGCTCGCCGCCGAGCTCGAGCTCATGCGTGGATGGCTCGGCCTCGGCGTAACGAAACGAGGCCGTGCTTGACTAAGCAAGTGGCTTGAACAAGCCATTTCTCTGGCCTCAAGGAGCAGCTTGCATGCGCAACTATTTCTCGCTATACTTTTTGAAGCCAGGGTAGGGGGAAGTAGAGACCGGAAAGGGTGAACCGATGCCCCGTGAGAGGGGCGCTGCTACGCAGCGCATGGTTCGCCGCCAGCGCGGCGACCACACAAACCAGACTGAGAATCAGAACGCGACTCGCGCCGCGAAGCGTCGTGCAGACGCCCATGCGGTCGCCGAGGCGACCACCGACAGCTTCCAGCTCTTCGTCAACCAGGCGATGCGCTATCCCCTGCTCACCGCCGCCGAGGAGATCGAGCTCGCGAAGCGGATCGAGCGCGGCGACCTGGCCGCGAAGGAGCGCCTGATCAATAGCAACCTCCGGCTCGTGATCAAGTTCGCACGCCGCTACCAGGGCCACGGCCTCGCCCTCGGCGACCTGGTCCAGGAGGCGATGCTCGGCCTGATCCGCGCGGCGGAGAAGTTCGACTGGCGCCGCGGCTACAAGTTCTCGACCTACGCCGTGCTGTGGATCAAGCAGTCGATCCAGCGTGGGCTCGACAACACCGGTCGCGCGGTCCGCATCCCTGCGCACATCGCGCAGCGCGAGCGCACGATCGGCCGGATCACGAACGAGCTGGCGACTCAGCTCAACCGCGACCCCACCGACGCGGAGGTCGCTAAGAAGGCGAAGCTGCCGCTCGACGAGGTGATGGCGGTCCGCGACCTGACCAGGGTGACGACCAGCCTCGACTCGCCGGTGGGCGATGAGGGCGAGACCACCCTGGGCGAGCTGCGGGCGGAGTCCGACGCCGATCTCGAGAGCGAGCTCGAGGAGCGCGAGCAGGAGGAGGCGGTCAACACCGCCCTCGCCAAGCTGCCCGATCAGGAGCGGCGGATCATCCAGGCGCGCTTCGGCACCGGCGGCCGGGAGGCGAAGTCGCTGCGCGACGCCGCCCGCGAGCTGGGCGTGACCCAGAAGAGCGCCCGCGAGATCGAGGCCCGCGCGCTGGCCAAGCTGGCCGGCGACGAGTCGCTCGCCGGCTGGCGCCTGGCGGCGTAGCAAGCTCCGATCGCGGAGCCCGAAGGGCGAAGCGGAGGCGCGCCGCTGTTGAGGCGCTTTATTCCGGCCGCGATCCGTGATTACTACGGATCGGTTAGGCGCCTTCGTACCGATGACACCCGCGCCCGCGCGCCATAGGTTGACGCGATGGGGATTGACGCCTCAGAGCCGACCCTGCGCCGGTGGGCACAGCGACTCCACGACGAGCCGCTCCAGGGGATCGGCGCCGTGCGGATGCGGCTCGCGGCGGCGCGCAAGGGCCCGGACGAGGACCTGCCCGTGGCCGTCGACGATGCGATCACGCAGCTCGCGATCGAGATTGCCGGACTGCGCTCGTTGATCGCCGAGCTGCGCCCAGCGGCGCTCGATGAGCTCGGCCTGATCGAGGCGTTGCGCGGGCTCGCCGAGCTCTACACCGAGGCCGGGCTCGAGGTCGAGCTGGACCTCTCGCTGGGGGTCCATGACATCCACGGCGGACTCGACGCCGAGGCCGAGAGCGCGATCTTCAGGCTCGTCCAGGAAGTGCTGGCCGACGCCGCCACGCACCCCGAGGCGGGTCGGGTGGAGGTCCGGCTGCGGGCGACCGCCGCCGGCGTCGCCCTGACCGTCGCCGACTCGCTGGACTCGCCGGAGCACT
>DAIRGH010000034.1:0-26209 GCA_036794585.1 Solirubrobacterales bacterium
GTGCTGGCGAGCGAAAACCGCTGGCGCCTCGTGCCGGCTCGGGCGAACGGGCAGCCGGCGTTCGGGAACTATCGCTGGGACGAGGAGCGGCAGAGCTTCCTGCCGCGCAGCATCTCCGTGCTGACGCTCGACGGCGAGGGGATCGCCGAGATCACCACCTTCCTCGGTCCCGAGCTGCTTTCGAGCTTCGGGCTCCCGGACGAGCTGCCGCCCGGCCGGCGGGCACTTCGCTGGGATCCCGCACAAACGTAGTTCCGGCGAGCAATGGATTTCGGGCACCCGGCGTATCCCTACTGACAGCGCGGCAATCCCGCCGCCAAGAAATGAGGAGACGCAACCATGGAGCGAACGCCGATCAACCCCGTGTCCTGGTCCCTCGATTTGGGATTTGACCAGGCCGAGCTCGTCCAGGGTCACCATCGGCTGCTCGTCTGCAGCGCGCAGGACGCGATGGACGCCGACGGCGCACCGCAGCATCCGGGCGACATGGCCGCCCAGCTCGAGCTGTCCCTCGACAACCTGGAGGCGGTCTTGGCCGCGGCCGACATGACCCTCGCCAACGTCGTTCGGCTCAACATGTACACGACCGACGTCGACGAGCTGTTCAAGAACAACGCGGTCATCATGGAACGCTTCGGGGAATCGCGTTACGCGACCAGCGTGCTGGGCGTCGCCCAGCTGCCGGCCCAGTTCCTGGTCATGCTGGAGGCAACCGCAGCTGACTAACGGCGGCGCCGTCTACGAGAGTCCCGCACACCGCCGTCCCTTGCGCGCCCGTCTTGACGGCCCCGAGGCCCGTTCTGCCTTGAGCAGCGCCGTTGCGGGCGTAATTGGCCGATTTGCGGGGATTTCTGCCGATGCCGGAGGAGGGACTCGAACCCCCGACACGCGGATTATGATTCCGCGCCGGCGCTTGCGGGGATCTGCGGGCCTTTGACAGAACGCCTGCTAATTCGCAGTTTTCGGGGCAGTTCAAGGGCACCGGGATTTGTGGCTGTTTGTGGACCTCGTGTTGACCCGGTGTTGACCCGGGAGTCGGCGAGTTGGCGTCTCCCGCTCGTTCAGCCGCGGTCAGGATCGCAGCCAGATCCGGCCGGTGAGGAGACCAGTTCGCACGGCTAGTCCGACGCTACTGAGAAAGCCGTCATCGGCAGCCGGAACCGTTGCTGGAGCTGGTCGAGCAGCCCGCGCTCCTGCCAGCCGGAGTCCTCGCCGGCCCGCAGCGCGATTAGTAGATGATCCGGGTGGAAATCCCTGATCGCGTCCTCGAAGGCGAGCAGCGGATCGTCGGCTCCCACGGCGCCCTCCGCGTCGCTGCCGAGTTCAGCAATCTGGCCGAGGACAGCTCGCAGCCGCTCGTCGGCCTGCTCTCGCGCTCGGTCTGTGGCCGATGCCAACCACTCGAAACGACTGGGCAGGGTCGGGGTGACGACCAGGATCTCGTCCGCAGCGTCGATCAGCTCGCGAATGCCGAACGGGAGTTCTTCGACGCTGGGGGCTGAGTCGCCGGCTGCCACAAGAAGCCGTTTCGCCATTAGGGGCCTAGCAAATCACTTTCCGTAGGCCGGCGACGGACCCACACGGCAACACGTCCTCCTGTGGCTTGGGGATGCGGTCGTACCCGGGGTGTGGGTTTCTGGATGGTGGGATCTGCTAGATCGATGCGCGTGGCGTGTGCCGAATCAGGCTGAGGAACTCCTGGCGAGTTCGAGCGTCGTCCTTGACCAGCCCGCGGAGGGCGGAAGTGACCGTGCGCGATCCGGGCTTTTGGACCCCACGCAGCGACATGCAGAGGTGCTCAGCCTCAACGATCACTCCGACGCCGCGCGGCTCCAGAGCCTCCTCGAGCCAGTCGGCGACCTGCGTCGTCAGCCGCTCTTGCAGCTGGAGGTCGCGGGTGAACATGTCCACGACTCGGCCGAGCTTCGAAAGGCCGATGATCCGTTCTCCGGGCAGGTACGCGACGTGCGCACTCCCCTGGAACGGGAGCATGTGGTGCATGCACAGCGACTGAAAGGGAATGTCGCGCACCACCACCAGCTCGTCGTAGCCCTCGTCGTTGGGGAACGTGGTGGCGTTGAACGGCTGCGGCGTCAGCAGCTCTGCGTACGCCTTGGCAACGCGCCGCGGCGTTTCGCGCAGGTGAACCGAGTCCGAGTCGGCGCCGAGCGCGACCAGCAAATCGTGCGCGGCGCGCTCCGCGGCGGCGAGGTCGACGCCGCCGTCACCGTCGATGACCCGAAGCGTTGGAGCCGTCCCATTGGGTGATCCGCTCAGCACGATCCGCCCTCCGATGCCCAGACGCTCAGCGCCTCGACCGGCTCGGGCGGCGACGCCGACTCGGTCTCGGGATCCGCGATCAGCTGCGAAAGCGGGACATCCCCATCGGCCAGATCGCGGCTGTTGACGGGCCGCCGCGAGCGGATCAGCTCCCGGATCGGGTCGCTCACGTCCCAGACGTTTATGTTCATGCCTGCGACCACCCGCTCGTCCTTGAGCCAGAACGCGATGAACTCGCGCGCATTCACGTCCCCGCGGAAGACGACCTCGTCCCACTCTGTCGCGTAGCCGCTGTACTCCATTCCGGCGTCGTACTGGTCGGAGAAGAAGTAGGGGATCTCGCCGTAGCTCACGTCCTGGCCGAGCATCGCCTTCGCCGCGGTCGGGCCCTGGTTGAGCGCGTTGGCCCAGTGCTCGACCCGGAGGTTGTGCCCATAGAAGGGATGCCAGGCGTTCGCCACGTCGCCGGCCGCGAAGACGGCCGGAGCGCTGGCCGCCAGGTGCTCGTCGACCACGACGCCGTTGTCGATCATCAAACCAGCGGTCTCGGCGAGGCCGGTCCGTGGCGCGACGCCGACGCCGACCACGACGAAGTCAGAGTCGATCACCGCTCCGTCCATGGTGACGACGCGCTCCACGGAGCCCTGGCCCTCGAAGCGCTCCACCGTCGTCTCGGGGAGGTACTCGACGCCGTGGTCGCGGTGCAGGTCGAGGTAGATCTGCCCGACCTCGGGGCCGAGCACCCGCTCGAGCGGCAGCGAGGCCATCTCAATCATCGTCACCTCGCAGCCCTTCTGCCGAGCCGACGCCGCGATCTCGGCTCCGATCCAGCCGGAGCCGACGACCACCAGCCGGTGGCGGGCCTCGATAAGCGCGCCGATTTGCTCCGAGTCGGCAAGCGTTCGCAAGTAGTGGATCCCGCCGAGCTTGCCCCCGGGGACATCGAGCCGGCGCGGCACGGAGCCGGTCGCGAGCAGGAGGCGGTCGTAGCCGAGGCGCCGGTCGCCCTCCAGGAGGAGCTCGCGTAAGCCGAGCTCAATGCCCGTCACGCGCGTTGACGTGAGAAGGTCGATGTGGTTGTCGGTGTAGAAGGTGTCGTTGTGGACGTAGGGGGTCTCGGTGGTCTCCCCGCGCAGGTGGTCCTTGGAAAGCGGGGGCCGCTCGTAGGGACGCTCGGGCTCGTCGCCGATCAGCGTCAGCCGTCCGTCAAATCCCTCCTGACGGAGGGTCTCGGCGGCCTTCGCCCCGGCCAGTCCAGCGCCGACGATTACGAATGCTTCGGTTCCTGCGGTCATTTCTTCCTCTCTCGGCTCACGAATCCGTTGGCTCCCGCCGGCACCCGTAAGCGTCGGCCTCCGCGTCGTTCTTACGCGGGTCGCCACACCGATTGTCGGTCTCACCCAGGCCAGGGTCCATGGGGCTTGACGCCCATCCGGCGAGCCATCGCGCCGCCGCGGACGGAGTAAGAACCGCGGCCGCCAGCACGCAAACCGGATATGAGCGATCTGCGAAAGACGGCCTTCGTCCTATCGGGCGGCGCCAGCCTGGGAGCGGTGCAGGCAGGGATGCTGCGTGCGCTCTACGAGCGTGGGGTGGCGCCCGACCTGATCGTCGGAACCTCGGTCGGGGCGCTCAACGGCGCGTTCATCGCGTCCCGACCCCCAACCCCGACCACAGCCCAGGAGCTCGAAGCCGTGTGGCGCGCCGTCGGCCGGTGGAACGTGTTCCCGCTCAACCCGCTGACCGGCTTCTTCGGCTTCTTCGGAGCGCGCGACCACCTGGTCTCCGACCGAGGGCTGCGAAAGCTCGCCGTGGACAACCTCGAAGTCGGACGGCTCGAGGAGTCACCCGTGCCTCTACACGTGATCACGACCGATCTGCTCAGCGGCCGCGAGCGTCGTCTGTCGCACGGCGACGCTTTATCGGCGGTCATCGCCAGCACCGCAATCCCGGGAGTCTTTCCCCCGATCGAGCGCGACGGACGGCTGCTGATCGACGGAGGGGTTGCCAACAACACGCCGATAGCCGACGCGATCGAGCTCGGGGCCGAGCGGATCTACGTGCTGCCGACCGGGAACGCCTGCGATCTCCCCGAACCCCCCCGAGGTGCGGTAGCGATGCTGCTCCACGCCATGAGCCTCCTGGTCATGAGGCGGCTCTTGGTCGAAGTCGAGATGTTGCGTGATCGCGCCCAGCTGATCGTCTTGCCACCGCCGTGCCCGCTGAGCATCGCGCCAATCGACTTCTCTCATGCCGACGAGCTGATCCGGCGCGGCTACGAGGATGCCCGTGAGTACCTCGATGCTGTCGAGACCGGCAGGGCGCCCGTGCCGCTGAAGATGTCGATGCACGACCATCGAAACCAGCCGCTGGCGGCCTGAGGTAAGGATCGACCTTCCCGGGTCGCTAATGAAGTATGTGGCCCTGGCCCAGGCATCTCTTTGAATCCGACGCCCTGCGGTCAGCCGATCCGCAGCGGCGCACGGGAACCTGGGGCGAGCGCCAACTGCTGCATGCCGGCTTCGAGCCTGAACTCGCTGCGCGCACCGCGGCCGATCGCGAGATTGACCTGCACGCCGTGATCGAACTGGTGGAGCAGGGCTGTCCTCCGAGGCTCGCAGTCCGCATCCTGGCGCCGCTGGATGGGGAGAAAGGCCCATTGGGAGGATGACGACCGCTGCTAGCGTCGAAGTGGCTGCCGGTTTCACCCCGGCTGCAGTGATGAGTCAACGAAGCGAAGCTCCGCCCGCCCGCGCTCCCGACGAAGAGTCGCGGAGCTGGGTGGTTGGGCTCGCGGCCGAAGGAGCCGTGGGCCAGCAAACCCGCCAACGTCTGCACGATCTCCTTCTGAGAGCGGCTCGTTTTGAGATCAACCGCCGGCGGGTCGGCCTGGCACATCTTCGAGGAGGAGACTTCGACGATCTCGCTCACCAAGCGGCCGACGATGCTCTGTTCGCGATCCTCGGCAAGCTCGGCGATTATCGCGGCGAGAGCCGCTTCACCACCTGGGCGTACAAGTTCGCCCTCCTGGAGGCGGCGGTGAAGGTTCGCCGGCGCGCCTGGCAGGGGCGCGAGGTGCCGATCGAGGCCGAGCACTGGTCGGTGATCGCCAGCCACGGCGAGTCCCCGGCGAGCGCGGCCGAGAGCCACGAACTCCTCGACACGATCCGCGCGGCGATCGAAACCGAGCTTTCGGCGCATCAGCGCGAGGTGCTGGTCGGCGTGGCGCTGAACGACGTCCCGATCGATGTCCTCGCCGAACGGCTGAACACGACTCGCGGCGCGCTTTACAAGACGATCCATGACGCCCGGAAGAAGCTTCGCTCGCACCTTGCCGAGGCTGGGTTGCGATTCGAAGAGCCCGACCTGCAACCAACCGGACCGAGATCATGAGCGAAACGCCGAAGACAGACGAAGCCCACCTTGTGAAGCGGCTCCTGGGGCCGGCCGGGCCCGAGATCAGCTGCGAGGAGTGCTTCGAGCGGCTCGACCGGTACGTCGAGCTCGAGCTGAGCGAAGCGGATGCCGAGGCTGCGATTCCGGGCATGGCCGCGCACCTCGAGGGGTGTCCCGCCTGCAGTGAGGACCATCACAGCCTGCGGGCGCTGGTCGAGGCCGAGTCCGCCTCGCCGCCGGCCCCCGGCGCCTGACCGAAACGCGTCGGCAGCCCGAAGGCGGAGCGCGGGTAAGAACCAGCTCCGGCGGGTCGCTAACCGAGCAACGACCTCCCGAAAGGAGCCCTTAGATGAACGCGATTGCAGCGACGCTGCGACCCATTCCCTTCCCATCGCTGACGCGACTGCGCGAGGACCCCGTAGCCCAGGCGTTCACGCTGCTGCGGATCGGGTTCTTCGTTCTGCCGGTGCTGATGGGCCTCGACAAGTTCGTCGAGGTGATGAACGAGAACTGGCCCGCGTACCTGGCGACCGAGTTCAACGACATCCTCCCCGGCAGCGCCCAGGACGCCATGTACACGGTCGGCGTCGTCGAGATCCTCGCCGGATTCGTCGTCCTGGTGGTCCCCCGGTTCGGCGGCCTGCTCGTCGCGGGCTGGCTCGGCGGCATCATCCTCAGCCTGCTGCTCGTCGGCGGCTACGGCGACATCGCCCTGCGCGACGTCGGTCTCCTGCTCGGCGCGCTCACCCTGTTCAGGCTCGCCGGCACCCAGTCGCCGGATGCGGACGACCGCGGGCTCGCTGAGCCGGTCGGGCGCGGGGCCGATCGGACGCTCGGCCGCGGCGCGACCGCCTAGCCGGCGTAACGCGGCTTCCCGGTGCAGGCGGTTCGCCTGCACCGGGCCCGACGACGGAGATGGGTGTTGCTCCCCATGGCCTCGCCCGCCGTTTCAAGCGACGCTTGAGAGGTCATGTTCCACAGGCTCCTCGTTGCGATCGACGGTTCCGCGCACGCCGACCAGGCTCTGGCCGAAGCCGTCGACCTGGCGCAAGCGCATAACGCCCGATTGACCGTGATGACGGTCGCTCCCTCGCCCCCGAACGGCGGCGGGGGGTTCGGCTACGTGCAGCCCGCGAATCCGTTCGAGGCAATCCAGGAGATCGAGCGCCACTGCCGGGAGATTCTCAAGGCGGCCGTCAACAGCACGCCGGATGATCTCCCGATCACGACGATCCTTGGGAAGGGGCCCGTGGGGCCGGCGATCGTCGCCGAAGCCGGATCCGGGAACCACGACCTGATCGTCATGGGCAGCCGGGACGCGGTGAGCTGCGATCGCTCCTGCTCGGGAGCGTCAGCCACCACGTCCTCCACACGAGCCCGCTACCGGTATTGGTGGTTCACGCCTCCTCGGACCGCCTGCGAGGTTCGAGCCCGACGGCACTACCGGCGGCCGGAGTCGACGACCTGGCCGCATCACCCAGGCGCTGAGGCCGACCGAGGAGTCAGGAAATGGCCGAGCTCAATTTCGCCGTCGACCTCTTGTGGTCGGGAACGGGACGCGAAGGCGTCGGAGAGATCCACGCTCACGACCGGACGATCGACTTCTCGGCGCCGGATTCGATGGGCGGGCGCGGAGTCGGCACGAACCCCGAAGAGCTTCTGGTCAGCGCCGTTTCGTCGTGCTATACGGCGACGCTGTTCGGAACGCTTCGACGAGCCCGCCTTCCGGTCGCCTCGGTGATGGTCGATGCCGGCGGAAGCGTCACGGGCTTTCCCGGCCACGCCCGGTTCGATCGGATCGCGGTCCGCCCAACCATCCTCGGCGGTGACCCACTGCGACAGGCGGAGTACGAGGCGGCGGCAGTGCTGGCGCACGATCGCTGCCTGATCGGCCACACCCTCGCTCCCGAAGTGACCTACGAGGTCGGCTCCGTACAGGTGAGAAGGGAGCCCACGCCTCCGTCGACTGGCGCTGCCGCCCCGGCCAACGGGAACCTCGAGTCCCTCGCTCTGGACGAGGCGGACGCGCGGGTCCTCGCCTGGCGCTCGGGAGAATGAAGATGTCCGCCGCGCTGATGCTGGCGCCGATGGCTGCGGATCACGGCAAGGTCCCGGAGATTCTCAGCATCGGTCACTCGGCTCACCACAGCCAAGAGTTCCTTGCGCGACTCGACGAAACGGCCGTCGAGCTGCTCGTCGATGTCCGGCGCTATCCGGGCTCACGTCGCGTGCCCTGGACGAGCGCGAACGAGCTCGAACCGCTGCTTGCCCAGCGGTCGATCGACTACCTGCATCTCGGCGCCCTCGGAGGCCGCAGGCGCCCGTCCGAGCCATCTTCGAACGGGGGTTGGAGAAGCGCACAGTTCCAGGGCTACGCCGATCACCTGAGGTCGGTGGAGTTCGCGGCCGGGCTGGCCCAGCTGGAGGCGGAGGCCCGTCAGCGTCGCGCGGCGATCATGTGCGCCGAGGCTCAGTGGTGGCGCTGTCACCGACGCCTGCTGTCCGACGTCCTCGTCGTCCGCGGATGGCGCGTCCTGCACGTCGCGCTTCGCGGCGAGCCGAAAGAGCACGAGCTGACGCCTTTCGCCGTTGTGGAGGGCACGCTGGTTCGCTATCCCGTGCCTGACGTAAGAAGCGCTGCGCCGGCGACGCCAATCAGGACATGAAGCAAGCGACGCCGCTCGCCGGCAAGGCCGTCTCGCTCTGGGTGGACACTGCCCCCGAGACGGGCTATTCGGCGCTCGAGGACGAGATCGAGGCGGACGTCGCGGTAATCGGCGGGGGAATCGCCGGGCTCACCTCCGCGCTCCTCTTGAAGGAGGCCGGCCTCCGGGTGGCGGTGCTCGAGGCGGGCCGGGTCGGCACCGGCGTGACCGGCCACACCACTGGCAAGGTGACCTCCCTCCAAGGGCTCATCTACCGCGAGCTTTTCCGGAGCTTCGGCGAGCGCGGCGCACGAACCTACGGCGAGGCAAACCAGGCCGCGATCGAGCAGGTCGCTGCGCTTGTCGAGACCGAGGCGATCGATTGCGACTTCCGGCGCGTCGTCAACTACACATACGCCGAGTCCAAGGCCGATCTCGAGCAGGTCAAGGCGGAGGCGGCGCTCGCCGTGGAGCTCGGTTTGCCCGCCGCCTACACGGACTCGACGCCGCTCCCCTTCCCGGTGCTGGGGGCCGTGCGCTTCGACGAACAGGCGCAGCTCCACGCGGCGAAATACCTCGTCGGACTCGCCAAGGCGGTGGCCGGAGACGGAAGCTACGTCTTCGAAGAGAGTGGCGTCACGGACGTCGACGACGGGGCACCCTGCCGGGTCGCCACCGAGTCAGGAAGCGTCACCGCCGGCGCCGCGATCGTCGCTACGAACTTCCCGATCCTCGACCGCGGGCTCTTCTTTGCCCGCTGTCACCCGCACCGCTCCTACCTGGTTGCCCTCGCGCTCGACGGCCCCGCCCCGGAAGGCACCTTCATCAGCGCCGGCGAGCCGCTGCGCTCGATCATGTCCCACTGCGCCGACCGCGACCTCCTGTTGGTAGGCGGCGAAGGGCACAGGGCGACGGACAAGGTAGATGCGGCCGAGCGCTACAGGCGCTTGGACGCGTGGGCGAAGGAACGCTTCGCGGCGGCATCGCTGGAGTACCGATGGTCAACCCAGGACGCGATTCCGATCGACGGGGTCCCTTACGTCGGGCGAATGTCGCCGTTCTCCAGGCATGTGTACGTCGCGACGGGGTTTCGGAAGTGGGGGCTTTCGAACGGCACCGCGGCAGCGATGATCCTCACCGACCATATCCTCGGAAAGCCGAACCCATGGGCGCGCGTCTTCAACAGCAACCGGGTCAACCCGTTCGCCGGCGGCCGGAGGTTCGTGACCGAGAACCTCAGGGCGGGCATACGGTTGATCCGCGACCGTGTCGCCGTCCGCGGATCGGACCTGCCCGAGCTCGAACCCGGCGAGGGCAGGGTTGTCGAGCTGGGTGGCGAGAAACTGGCCGTCCACAGGGACGGGTCGGGAGACGTCCACGCCGTATCCGCGGTGTGCACGCACCTCGGCTGCATCGTCGAGTGGAACGGCCAGGAGGAGACCTCGGACTGCCCCTGCCACGGCTCCCGGTTCGATCACGCCGGCGCTGTGCTGCAAGGTCCGGCGACCGAGGATCTCGCGCCGAAGTCTCGGCGCTAACTCGATCCTCCGCCTCATGAGCCGGCTGCTCGAGCGGATGGGCGTCGAGCTGCCGATCGTCCAGGCGGGGATGGGGGGCGGCACGGCGGCTCACGAGCTCGCGGCCGCCGTGTCCGAGGCCGGTGGGCTTGGCACGATCGGCATGCTCGACCCGGCGACCCTGCGGAAGGAGATCGTCGCGGCACGACGGCTGACGGCAAAGCCGATCGCCGTCAACCTGCTCCTCCCGTTCGCCCGCGACGGCCACTGGAAGGTCGCCAGCGAAGCGGACGTCGTGGTGACGTTCTGGGGGCGCCCCGTTCGTCGGGTCGATCGCGTCTGGATCCATCAGTGCGGGTCGGCGGAGGAGGGAGTCGCGGCGCAGAGAGCGGGCGCCGACGCCGTGATCGCGCAGGGAATCGAGGCCGGCGGCCATGTCCGTGGGAGCCTGCGCGTGCTGGAGCTGGTCCAGCGGCTCCGGGCGCTGTTGCCGCAGGACTATCCCGTCGTCGTGGCCGGCGGCATCGCCGATGCCGCCGACGTTCGCGGCGCGATGGACGCCGGTGCCGCGGCGGTGGTCGCGGGCACGCGCTTCCTCCTCAGCGACGAGAGCCGCGCCCATGGGGAGTACCTCCGCCGCCTGCTCGAAGCGACGGAAACGATCTTGACCGAGCTCTTCGGCGGCGGCTGGCCCGCCGCCCCGCATAGGGTCGTCCCGAATGCCGCGACGGAGCGCTGGCTGCGCGGCGATCCGCGAGGCCCAATCGCCGTCCGGCTGCTCAACCGCATCTCGGCTCCGCTCGCCTCGCGGGTGCCGGTGTCCGTCGTCAGCCGGGCGACGTCGCTCCAGCGTCCGGGGTTCCCGATTTTCGCCCCGGCGTCCCCGCTCGTCGGCGACACGGATCGCCTGGTCGACGCATCGCCGCTGTACGCGGGGACCTCGGTCGAGCGCATCCGCGACGTGCGGCCAGCCGCCGAGCTCACGCGCGAGCTCGCGGGCTGAGGCGACTGTTGTTCGCTGGTCCCTTTCGCTCGCTAGTTGCGTGCGGCAACCGCACGCTCAGGCCTGACTGGGCGTGTGACCGGGAGGTTCTCACGGCTCGGAAAGACGGCGTGGGGAGCGTCTGGGACCCCGAACTCGTACGGGCCGCCGACGACCCGAGGGATCTCGTCGAAGTTGAAGCGCGGGGGCGGTGAGGGGACGAGCCACTCGATGGATCTAGCTCGCCACGGATTGGCGGAGGCCTTCGGGCCCCAGCGCCAGGAGACGACCATGTTGTAGAGGAAGACGAGCTGGGCGAGCCCGAGCAGGAACCCGAAGATCGAGATCGCGAGGTTCCAGGCCCCGAACTCCGCCGCGTAGTCGGCGACGCGCCGCGGCATGCCCTGCATCCCGATCAGGTGCATCGGCATGAAGGTGCCCCAGGTACCGATCAGAGTGAGCCAGAAGTGCAGGCGGCCCAGCCTCGGGTCGTACATCCGCCCGGTGATCTTCGGAAACCAGTGATAGATCCCGGCGAAAATCGTGAACACCGAGCCCGCGAAGAGCACGAAGTGGATGTGGGCGACGATGAAGTAGGTGTCGGTGACGTGGATGTCGAGCGGAACCATCGCCGTCATCACCCCGGTGATGCCGCCGATCACGAAGCTGGCGACGAAACCGAGAGCGAAGAGCATCCCCGTGCTCTTGAGGTGGATCACACCCTTGAACAGGGTCGCCAGCCAGCTAAAGATCTTGATCCCCGTCGGGATCGCGATCAAAGCCGAGGTGATCATCATCGGTACCCGCAGCCAGCTGAACATGCCGGAGACGAACATGTGGTGCGCCCAAACCGAATAGGAGAGGACGACGATCCCGATCAGCGAGAGGGCCATCAGCCGGTAGCCGAAGACGGGCTTTCGCGCGTTGGTCGAGATCACTTCCGAGACGATCCCGAAGCCGGGCAGCATCATGATGTAGACCGCCGGGTGGCTGTAGAACCAGAAGATGTGCTGGTAGCTGAGGACGTCGCCGCCGGTCACCGCCTGGAAAAAGGTGGTGTCGAGGGTGCGGTCGAAGAGGACCATGAATTGCACCGCGGCGATAAACGGCGTCGCACCGACGATCAGGATCGAGGTCGCGAGGTTCGCCCACGCCAGCAACGGCATGCGCCAGAAGGTCATCCCCGGCGCGCGCATGGTGATGATCGTGACCAGGAAGTTGATCGCGGCGAGGATCGATGACCACCCGGCGAACTGGACCCCGAGGTTGAAGAACGACTGGCCGAGCGGCGCCCCTGTCGAGAGCGGCGCGTAGCCGGTCCAGCCGGCGTCGAAGGCGCCACCGGGCACCAGGAAGCTGACCAGGAACAGGATTCCCGCGAAGGGAAGCAGCCAGAAGCTGAGTGCGTTCAGGCGCGGGAACGCCATATCGGGCGCGCCGAGCATCAGCGGCAGGACGTAGTTGGCGATCCCGGCGAAGACCGGGATCACGAACAGGAAGATCATGATCGCCGCGTGCGTGGAGAAGAGGCCGTTGAAGGTGTGCGGGTCGACGAGCTGCGTTCCCGGCTGGGCGAGCTCGGCCCGGATCCCCATCGCCAGCAGGCCGCCGATGAAGAAGAACACGAAGGTCGTGACGATGTACTGCACCCCGATCACCTTGTGGTCGGTGTTGAAGCGCAGGTAGTCGCGCCAGGAGTCCGCTCCGTGATCGGAGTGGTCCTCCGGCGCGGTTGGCGAGCCAATGGCCCAACGCAGCCAGTAGTCGAAGCAGCCGATCCCGGCCAAGAAGCCGAGCGGCGCGGTGAGCGCCGGCACGATCAAATGCGGGTAGCCGGTCTGCTCGGTCTGGAAGAGCTCGAGGCCGGAGATCGCCCGCAGGGCGACGACCAAGCCGAAGCCGAGGGCTCCACCGATAAACGTTCCGAGTAGCGCGCGCGGCCAGCCAGGGGCGCGTAGCGGACCGTAGGAGGGACGACCCGCGCCCCCGGGGGTCGGGACGCGGGCCGTCGCTGGGGCGGAGGCACCAGTCGAGGTGACCGACATTCAGGCAGCGATCTCAGCTCGACGTGACACCAGGCGATCGTCCCGCCGGCGCCGAGCCGTGGCCATGGGTGTCCTCACCCACTTTCGGCCCGCGGTGCTGACCGAAGCGCCCGCGGCGCGTGACCCTTACCGGTCGCCCTCGGCCCTTGCGACGGCGCGAGCCAGCTGCTGTAGCTCGGCTCGCCCGAGGTCCGCCTCGATCATCGGGAAGAGCTCTCGCTCCTCGAAGCGAACGTGGGCGACGAGCTCTTCGCCGAGCTGCCGAACAGCAACGAGCGAGGCCGCTTCGGCGAGCGCCAGCGCGGCGGAGCGGAGCTGAAGATGCTCCCTCGCGAGGCGGGCCGCAGCCTCCGCGTGAACGGTGCCGAGCAACTTCCAGGTGGGCAGCAGGACCGCTTCCTCGATTCGGAAATGCTCCGCTCCTTCGCGTTCCCAGAACTCGAGAAACTTCGCGGCTGCTCGTTCGGGATCGTCGGCGTGACGCAGGTCCTGAGCAACCGAGAGGGCCCGATGATGCTCGCGCGAAAGCGAGCGCAGGGCTTGCGAGCGTTTCACGCTGTCAAGTCCAAGGGATGTCCCATGCCAGCGCTGTTCCGGCGAAGACGCTGGCCGCCATGACCACGAGAAGGCCCGCATAGCCCCAGCCGAGCCTGTCCCTGCGGGCGACTGCCGCGGTCAGCACGGGATGGACGGATTTCCACAGCGACGCCAATGCAGCGATCAGGCTCACGCTGCCGATCACGACCGCGAGCCTGGTCTCACCCAGAACACCGACCGGCACCGCAACCACGCCGAGGTTCCAGAGCAATGCCTGGGCGAGCCGAACACCGCGCGGCGGCTCAGCAAGTCCGCCCGCGGAAAGCAATGCCGCTCGCCCGCGACCGAGAAGCAGCTGAGCGAAGAACCCGACGAGCAGCAGGTAGGCGACGAGCCAAGTGCCGTGGGCAAAAGGCTCCGAGACAAGTACCGCGATGGCCACGGCCGCGGCGACGAGGCTTGCGAGAGCAGCTGCCTTCAGGTCAGGCCTTGCCTGGCGCCTGGTCAGTCCGCGTTGCGAGGTGGCCTGTAGTAGTCGGCGTTGATCTGGGCGTAGCCGAGCCATTCGCTGGGAAGCTGGTCCTCGGCGAAGATCGCGTCGACCGGGCACGCCTCCACGCAGGCGTCGCAGTCGATGCACTCGTCGGGGTCGATGAAGAGCTGCTCGGCGTCGCCGTAATCCGGCTCGTCTGGGGTGGGGTGGATGCAGTCCACCGGGCAGACCTCGACGCATGAGTTGTCCTTGACGCCGATGCAGGGCTCGGCGATCACATATGTCACTGGCTGGGCCCACGCGGCATGTCCGCCGGCAGGCCATCCCAATCCGGGTCGAGGGCGGCCAGGGTCTCGTGGATGCGATATGTCAGCTGCAGCGGGTCGAGGGCCATGTAGAGCGGGCTGTCGCCGTAGCGCACCAGGCGATCCGCCATCGCCAGCCCGCGAAGACAGTGCAGGCCTCCGTCTCGCAACCGCTCGGCCAATGTCAGCAGGCCGCCGAGATTGCGAGAAATCGGCTCACGCCTCAGGATCACTGGGCCAAGGGGCGACGGGCCCCCTGCCGCGACCTCCTCGACCACCCGTTCAAGCGCCTTGGCCAGAGCAGCGCGCGTTTCCGGTTTGACGAGGTCGGCGGTTCTCACGGCCAATTCGTCGCTGGCCAGCGGATCTGCCCCGTCGGCCAGGGCCTCGTCCAGCTCCGGGGCGCTCCAGCGCGCCCGCAGTCTGGACCGAAAGCTCGGCCGCTTCCGGGGCTCCAAGCCGAGAGATCGCCGGGTGGTCATTGATCGATCGTGGGCGAGGAACCGCGCAACGCCTATGGGTCTTAAGCCCCAATTCGACAGGTCGGCGGGCCCGTTGTCGGCGAGCGATGGGCATCTACACCCATGGACGTCGGGCCCTCGATGCCGGAACCTCAGAGGGAATCCAACACGCCTATGGAGGGACTCATGACCGATCTCAGCGAACGAAAGCCTGCCCACAGCCCGTGGCTCATGGGCTTTCCGTTTCTCCCGGCTCCGCGCACGCCCAACGCCGGGCGTGAGCCCCTACGCAGCTCGTGGCTGACGGCTCTCCGCTGCCGGCTGCGCAGGAACGCGATCGATCGCGAACTCGCCGCCGGCGCCGACCCCGAGTCGAGCGAGTGCCGGCACCTGCGGGCATCCCAGCTCACCACCCAGAGCAACCGCGAGGCGCTGGCTGCCGGATATGAGCGCCTCCTCGCCGCAGCCACGACGTTTCCGCCACTCGACATGCTCCCTGTGAACTGGCGGGGAGTGCGCGCCGCGACGGCGCGCCTCGATCGTCTCGCCCAGAGGTTGCGGGAGGGTGGTCCCGTCAGCGCACAGGGGGTAGCGCGCGCCCGGCTGCTGCTCACCGATCGCGACGGTGCCCTGCACGACAGGGTCTCCGACTCACGCCTGCGAGACGAGGTTCGGTCGACGCTGGCGCTTCTCTGAGGTTCCGCGCACCGAATGACCCTGGCCGCCGAACCGCGGAGCCTGCCTACGCTTACCGTTGATGGGCTTCCTCGAGTACATCCGCGAGCCGCGGCGACTGTCGCTTGCATGGCGCGTGGGCCTCGCGAATGCTGCGGTCCTGGGGCTCGTCTTTGTGCTCTTCCTGGTCACTCCGGTGACGGTGCACGCCCCGATCCGTCTCACGGAGGCGATCATCCTCGCGGCCGGACTGGGGGCGATGCTCGCTGTCAACGTCCTACTCGTCCGGCGTGCTCTGTCGCCGCTCGCAGATCTGGGAAGCCAGATGGAGCAGATAGATCTTCGCGACCCGGGTCGGCGCTTGCCCCAAAACAGAACGTATGGGCCGGTGCTGACGTCGTTCGTCGAGACGCTCAACGCCATGGTTGATCGGCTTGCAGACGAGCGACGGGCCGGCGCGCGGGCGGCCCTCACCGCCCAGGAACGAGAGCGCCTGCGCATCGGCCGAGCCCTTCACGATGAAGCGGGTCAGACGCTGACCGCGATCACGCTTGAGATCGAGCGCGCAGCCGCTCAAGGTCCGCCCGCGCAGCGGGAACAGATGGCTCGGCTCGCCGCTGAGCTTCACGCAAGCCTTGATGAGATCCGCCGGATCTCGCGCGACCTTCGTCCCGAAGCGCTCGACGATCTCGGTCTGATCAATGCGCTGATCGCCCTGACCTCCCGGGTCGACCGGCAGAGCGAACTCCGGATCGAGCGCCGACTCTCCGTCGACTTGCCGCCGGTTTCAACGGAGCTTGAGCTCGTGATCTATCGGGTCGCCCAGGAGGCCCTTACGAACGTCCTTCGCCACGCGCAGGCATCGCGTTGCACCGTCGCGCTGGAGGAAAACAACGGGGAGATTCAACTGAGCGTTAGCGACGATGGGATCGGGATGCCCCCCCAGCTCGATGGCGAAACGATCGGGATCGAGGGAATGCGCGAGCGAGCGCTGCTCGGCGGGGGCACCCTCACGATCAAATCCCACCGCCGCGGTGGAACAGAGGTGACGCTGCGACTGCCGATCAGGGAAGCCGGCTAATGCCGGTACCGCTGAAGACTCGGATCCTCCTTGCCGATGACCACGAGCTCGTTCGCAATGGCCTCAGGTTGGTACTCGACGCCGAGCCCGACCTCAGTGTCGTCGCCGAGGCCGGCGACGGTGCCGAGGCGCTCGAGATAGGAATCACCGGCGAGGTTGACCTCGCGGTCCTTGATGTCGCGATGCCTCGCCTCACCGGCCTGCAGGTCGCAAGGGAGCTAACTCGCCGTCGCCCAGAACTGCACATGCTGATGCTCTCGGTCCACGACAACGAGCAGTATTTCTTCGAGGCTCTCAAGGCCGGAGCGTCCGGGTACGTCCTGAAGTCGGCCGCTAACCGCGACCTCATCGAGGGTTGCCGCGCGACGATGCGCGGCGAGCCGTTCATTTATCCGCCGGCAGCTTCAGCCCTGGTCCGTGATTACCTCGAACGTGCCAGTCGCGGCGAGGAGACACCCAGTGATCCGCTAACGCCGCGGGAGCGCGAGGTGATCAAGCAGATCGCCGAAGGGCTTTCGAGCGAGGAGATCGCCGGAATCCTGGTGATCAGCAAGAAGACCGTGGACCGTCACCGCGCGAACATCCTCGAAAAGCTGGGCATGCGAAACCGGGTTGAGCTGACTCGCTACGCGATCAAGCGGGGGCTGGTTGAGCCGTAGCCGTTCGCGCTCCCGTTGCGGCGCTTCGCGGTTGTTCCGACGCCGGCTTCGCGGCGTCCGGACAAGCACTGGGAGACTCCGATTATCGGCTGTCCACAAAGTGGGCGATGTGCAGGTATTTCATGCCGGAGGAGGGACTCGAACCCCCGACACGCGGATTATGATTCCGCTGCTCTAACCAGCTGAGCTACTCCGGCGGGGGGATTGATCGTAGCGGTGGATGAGACGCGTCCCGAACCGGAATCTGGGCCCTCGCTCTTCGACGAGTTGCTCGCTGTCCATGGGTTGATCCGGCGCGATTTGGAGACCGTCGAGGTGCTGGCGCGCGACGCAGCCGGGCTCGCACCGGCCGAGGAGCTGCGGGAGCGGCTGGGCGAGCTGAAGGAGTCGTCGATGCTCTGGCAGCTGCGCTTCGGCTGCCTCAATTACTGCCGCTTCGTTCACAGCCATCACCGCGCCGAGGACGCGATGCTCTTCCGCAGCGTGCGAGCGGCGGAGCCGCAGCTCGAGCCGGTGATCGGGCGGCTGGAGGCAGAGCACCGCGACGTCGCCGGCTCGCTCGGCAGAGTGGAGGAGCTCGCCGAGGCGCTGCCGGAGACCGAGGATGAGGCGGATCGCGCGCCGCTGGTCGAGGCGCTCGGCAGCCTGCGCGAAAGCCTGCTCGCGCACCTGGACTTCGAAGAGCGAAGCCTCGAGTCCGCGCTGCGGCGGATGAAGCCCTGGAACGGCTGACCGTTTCGCCCGGCCGCCGACCGGGAACTGGCGGGGCGAGCGACCGAGGGGGACGGATGGAGGAGCCAGAGCCGCAGCCGCAAGAGGAGGACACGAAGCCCGGCGATCCGCCGAAGGAGGACTGGGCGGGTCCGTCCGAGCCGCCCCCGGAGTCGATCCCGGGCGACTCGGGCAAGGTGCCGAACCCGAGCCAGAACTAGCCGCGGACGACGAGGGGCATATTTCCGGTGTAGGAGGCCGGTTATGTGCTTCTCGGCGGGAGTGGCGGGCGCGCTAGCGTGCTCGTATGGGCGATCTCGAGCAGGCGGTGGCGGCGGTGATCGGCGACTGCCTCTCCGTTCGCGGGGGCGAGCACGTGCTGGTTGTTTGCAACCCGTCGACGATCGGGCTCGGCGAGCGTCTTCGCGCCGAGGCCGGGCGGATCGGAGCCGAGGGCGTCCTGTGCCTGATGGCGGATCGCGAGGTCGATGGCGGCGAGCCCCCTCCAACGGTCGCCGCAGCGATGGCCGGCGCCGACGTCGTCCTTGCCCCGACCGTGAAGTCGCTCTCCCACACGGCGGCGCGCAGGGCCGCCAGCGAGGCCGGCGCCCGGATCGCGACGCTCCCGGGCGCGACCGAGGAGATGCTGGCGCGGACGATGAGCGCCGATCTCGAGGGCCTGCGCCGCAAGGGCAAGGCGATCGCCGACCGGCTGACCGCCGGCACCGAGGCGCGGATCCTCGATGCCAATGGCTCGGACCTGCGGCTCGGCCTCGGGGACCGCGCGGGCATGCCAGACGATGGGGACCTGCGCGCCCGCGGGGCGTTCGGCAACCTGCCCTGCGGCGAAGGCTTCATCGCGCCGCTCGAGGGCACGTCCGAGGGGACCCTGGTCGTCGATGGGACGATCGCCGGACTCGGCAGGGTCAGCCAGCCGATCGAGCTAACGATCGAGGGCGGGCATCTCGCCGATGCGAAGGGCGGTGAGGGTCCGCAGCTGCTGAAGATCCTGCGCGGCGCCGGCGAGGGCGGCACCAACGTCGCCGAGCTGGGTATCGGCACCAACGAGCGCGCCGAGCTCACCGGCAACCTGCTCGAGGACGAGAAGCTGCTCGGCACCGTCCACGTCGCCTTCGGCGCCTCCGCGGGGATCGGCGGCACCGTCCAGGTGCCGGTGCACATCGATTGCGTCGTGCTCGAGCCCGAGCTGACGATCGACGGCGAGGCGATCGTCCGCGGCGGCGAGCTGCTGGTCGGCTGAGGTCTCGCCAGCATGGCGATCGCAGTCCCGAACTTCTCCGAAGGCCGCGACGCTGAGACGATTGACGCGATCGCCGATGCGTTTGCGACCGGGGTCGAACTGATCGACCGTCATTCCGATGAGGCCCACAACCGCACCGTGCTCAACCTCGTCGGCGGCCCGGACCTGCTGCGCCAAGCGCTGATCGCCGGCGCCCGCGCCTGCATCGAGCGGATCGACATGACCGCACACGAGGGCGAGCATCCCTGCATCGGCGCGCTCGACGTCTGCCCGCTGGTCTGGCTG
The DNA here is from genome assembly GCA_036794585.1 of Solirubrobacterales bacterium. GTDB lineage: Bacteria > Actinomycetota > Thermoleophilia > Solirubrobacterales > 70-9 > WHSW01. Next base: position 19,334 of record DAIRGH010000034.1, read on the forward strand.
CGGCGGGCGTCACGCGACGTCGCCGGCGAGCTCGCGCTCGAGGTCGCGATCGCGATCGGCGACCTGGGGGTGCCCGTCTTCCTCTACGGAGACCTCGCCAGCGACGAGCGGCGACGCGAGCGCTCGTTCACGCGCCAGGGCGGTCTGGCGACGCTCGCCGAGCGGATGCAGTCGGGCGAGCTCAAGCCCGACTTCGGCCCGCCGGCGCCCCATCCCACCGCCGGCGCGACGCTGGTGACCGCGCGCCGCCCGCTGGCCGCGTTCAACATCGAGCTCGACACGGCCGACGTCGAGATCGCGCGGGCGATCGCGGCGCAACTTCGAGAGGGCGGTGGCGGCATCGGTGGAGTGCGCGCGATCGGGATCGACCTCGGCGAGCGGACCCAGGTCTCGACCAACATCCACGACCCCGTCGCGGTGCCGCTCGGGGCCGTGATCGAGGAGGTTCGGGCGCTTGCCGCCCTGCACGGGACGAGGCCGGTGGCGGGCGAGGTGGTCGGGTTGGTGCCGGCGGCGGCGCTGCGCGAGCTGCCCGAGGACGTGCCGCTGCGCGGCTTTGACCCTACCCGCCACGTGATCGAGAACCGGCTCGGGCGGGCGGGTGGATAGCCTTCCGAGGCCATGGCCCAGACGAGGAAGAGACGCCGCCGCAAGCATCGCGGCACCCAGGGCGGCGGGATCGAGCGCCGGCGGCGCGGTCGGCCCCGGACACGCGACGAGGCGCGCGCGCAGGCGCGCCGCAACTCCGAGCTCAAGCGCACCCTCGCGCCGAGCTGGGGCACCGCGTTCAAGCGCGGCCTGATCGGCGCGGTGATCTTCTTCGCCCTCGCCGCGACGCTGCTCGGTCAGACCGTCGGCGGGGCGGTCGTGCTGTCTGGGGTGATGCTCGCGATGTACGTGCCGATCGGCTACTACATGGACCGCTTCTTCTACCGGCGCCGCCTCGAGCAGGCGCGCCGCGAGGCCCGGGCGCGCAAGCAGCAGACGCAGCAGCGCTGAGATGGACGTCCGCTGCTTCACCGTCGGCCAGGTGGCGGAGAACTGCTGGGTCTTTCGCCGCGATGGCGCCGACCGTGGCCTGATCGTCGATCCCGGCGAGGAGGCCGAGCGGATCCTCGGCGCGGTCGAGCAGCTCGAGATCGGCATCGACGCGATCCTGCTCACCCACACCCACTTCGACCACATCGGCGCCGTCGCCCCGGTCGCCCGCGCGACCGGCGCACCGGTCTACTGCCCCGAGATCGAGGTCCCGGTGCTTGCCGACATCATGTCCTACGTCCCGTGGCCGGGATTCGGCCCGTATGAGAGCTACGACGCCGACGAGACCGTCGCCGGCGGCGAGCGGCTCGAGCTGGCCGGGATGGAGATCGAGGTCCTGTTCACGCCCGGCCACAGTCCCGGTCACGTCACCTACGCGATTCGCGACGAGCCGGCGCTCTTCTCCGGCGACGTGCTCTTTCAGGGCTCGGTCGGTCGTGTCGACCTGCCCGGCGGTGACTGGCCGACGCTGCTCGAGAGCCTGCGGACGCTGGTCGAGGGCTTTCCCGAGGAGACCGTCGTGTATCCCGGTCACATGGGGACCACGACGCTCGGCGCCGAGCGCGCCACCAACCCGTTCCTCGCCGAGCTGGCACGTTAGGCGCGGGCGATCCAGCCAGGCACGAGACTAAGCTCGGATCTATATGCGCCCAGAGTTTCAAGCCCCAAGAGGGACTCAGGACATCCTGCCTGAGAGGAGCCTCCTCTTTAACAGGATCGCCCATGTTGCGGAGAACCACTTTAGGCGGGCCGCGTTCGGGCGGATTGAGACGCCAGCGTTCGAGCACACAGAGCTCTTCGTGCGAAGCGTGGGGCCGGGCACCGACATCGTTGAGAAGGAGATGTTCACGTTCAAGGATCCGGGTGAACGCAGTCTGACGTTGCGGCCTGAGGGGACTGCGGGAGTCTGTCGTGCGTACCTAGAGCACGGCATGAGCCACCGTCCACAACCGGTGAAGCTCTGGTACCTCGGGCCTTACTTCCGAAGAGAGCGCCCTCAGGCAGGCAGGTATCGCCAGTTCAATCAGATCGGAGCGGAAGTAATCGGTGCTGCTTCGCCGAGGGTCGATGCGGAAGTCATCACACTCCTTGACCGCATCCTGAAGAAGCTACGAGTTCCAGGAGTTGATCTGCGGATAAGCAGCCTGGGATCGCGCGAGGCAAGAACCGCGTACAGGGCACGGCTTCAGCAACATCTTCGAAGCCGTATGTCGGAGCTTCCTCCGGAGATACAGAGGCGGATTCCTACGAATCCGCTTCGAGCTTTCGACTCTTACCATCCGCAAGCGCGGGAAGTGCTGGGGGATGCGCCGAAGCTTCTTGATGCCATCAGCTCAGACGACGCTGAGCACTTTGATGCGGTCTGTTCTCTCCTTGCCGAAGCTAGTGTGGAGTTTCGGATAGACCCAACGCTGGTGCGCGGCTTGGACTACTACACGCGCACCGTGTTCGAATTCACCTCCGATCACTTGGGCGCCCAATCGGCAATCGCCGGTGGCGGCCGATACGACGACTTGATCTCGATGCTGGGCGGTCCGTCAACGCCCGCGATCGGCTGGGCTGCTGGCGTGGAGCGCATCGGTCTCGCATTGGGCAACAAGGCCTACCCCGCGCGTTTGAATGCGTTCGTAGTAGCGCCCGATGACCTAAGCGAAGTTGCCGTGCGAGTGGTCTCCCAACTCCGGGATGCGTCCATCTCCGCGGATTTCGACCTACTTGGACGATCAGAGAACGCCCAGCTGAAGCACGCGTTAAGGGCTGGGGCCCAATGGGCAGTACTGGTCTTGTCTCCGGAGGCCGCCGAGTTACGGAATCTGAGGTCCGGTGAACGTTGGTCCACTGAGCTGCCAGAGCTTCCCGAGCAGCTCAAGTGGGCACGTCGGCACCCTCGCCGCACACCGACCGAAGTCGATTCATAACGTGGAGGTTCCGGCCCTGCGCGCGAACGAGTACCGCGACACGTGGTGCGGGCAGGTGCTCGGCGAACGATCCGAGCCAGCGCGGGTCGCCGGGTGGGTGCACCGGCGCCGCGACCACGGCGGCCTGGTCTTCGTCGACCTGCGCGACCGCACCGGGCTGGTGCAGCTCGTCTTCGACCCCGACGAGGCCGGCGAGGCGTTCGAGCTCGCCGGCAGGCTGCGGGCCGAGGATGTGCTCAGCGTCGCCGGCCCGGTGGTCAGGCGCTCCGCCGACACGGTCAACCCCGAGCTGCCGACCGGCGAGTTCGAGCTGCGCGTGCGCGAAGCGGTGCTGCTCGCCGACGCCGAAACGCCGCCCTTCGAGATCGAGAACTTCTCCGGCGAGACCGCGGAGGAGACGCGGCTTCGCCATCGCTACCTCGACCTGCGCCGCGAGCGCATGCGCGACGCGATCGTCCTGCGCCACCGGGTCGCCGCCGCGATCCGCGACTTCCTCAGCGGCGAGGGCTTCCTCGACATCGAGACGCCGATGCTGACCCGCTCGACGCCCGAGGGCGCCCGCGACTTCGTCGTCCCCTCGCGGCGCGAGCCCGGCTCCTTCTACGCGCTGCCGCAGTCCCCGCAGCTCTTCAAGCAGCTCTTGATGGTCGCCGGCTTCGAGCGCTACTTCCAGATCGTGCGCTGCTTTCGCGACGAGGACCAGCGCGCCGATCGCCAGCCCGACTTCACCCAGCTCGATATCGAGATGTCGTTCGTGGGCGTCGAGGACGTGCTCGACCTCAACGAGCGCATGCTCGCCGCCGTCTTCGAGGCGGTCGGGGGCCCGCAGCTCGAGCTGCCGCTGCGCCGGATTCCCTTCGACGAGGCGATCGCCAAGTACGGCACCGACAGGCCCGACCTGCGCTTCGGGCTCGAGCTGGCCGAGCTCACCGACCTGCTCGCCGAGACCGAGTTCAAGGTGTTTCGCGGGGTGATCGAGGGCGGGGGAGTGGTGAAGGGATTGAACGCCGGCGCCCGCGATGTGCCGCGGTCGGTGCTGGACGGCTTCATCTCCCGCGCCCAGGAGCTCGGCGCCAAGGGCCTGGTGTGGGCGTTTCGCGAGGGCGAGGGCTGGCGCTCGCCGACCGCCAAGTTCCTGTCGGAGGCCGAGCTCAGCGCGCTCAACGAGCGCCTCGGCGCCGAGGAGGCCGACCTGCTGCTGGTCGTCGCCGACCAGCCCGAGGTGGCCAATGCCGTGCTCGGACAGTTGCGCCAGGAGCTCGGCGAGCGCTTCGAGCTGATCGATCCGGCCGCCGAGGAGTTCTGCTGGATCGTCGACTGGCCGATGTTCGGCTGGAACGCCGATGAGCAGCGCTGGGATCCGCTTCATCACCCGTTCACGTCTCCCGACGGCGAGTTCGACCCCGAGCACCCCGGCGAGGCGCGCGCTCGCGCCTACGACGTGGTCTGGAACGGCCAGGAGATGGGCGGCGGCTCGATCCGGATCGCCGACCGCGAGCTGCAGCTGCAGGTGCTCGAGACGATCGGGATCAGCGCCGACGAGTCACGCGAGCGGTTCGGCTTCCTACTCGACGCGCTGCGCTTCGGCGCGCCGCCGCACGGCGGGATCGCCTACGGGCTCGACCGGATCGTGCAGCGGCTGCTGCACGCCGACTCGATCCGCGACGTGATCGCGTTTCCCAAGACCGCCTCGGGCGCCGATCCGCTGACCGGCGCGCCGGCGCCCCTCGACGAGGCGCAGCTGCGCGAGCTCGGACTATCCGTGCGAGCTCCCGCAAGGCGTCCGGCGGAGTAACTACGTTCACCACTCGGTGGAGCGGGTCCGGGAGCTGCTGAGAAGCGACGAGGGGGGAGGCGCGCGGACGCTGGGCGGGCTGCTGCTGGCCACGGGCGTACTCGTACTGCTGTTCCGCCGCACCGCCTTCGCCGATCCGTGGGGCGACGGGGCCGTGTTCTGGCTCATCTTCCTGACCGCGGCGTTTCTCTACGGCATCGGCTTTCTCGGCGCGCGGTTGAGCGCGACGACCCACGGCTGGCAGCGCGCGTTCGTGACCTTCGGGCTCGTCCTGACGCCCGCCGCCGGGCTCACCTTCGTCGAGTGGATCGGCGGCAGCACCGACGCGCCACTGAACACGACGTGGATCTTCCTGCTGACCGCGCTCGCAGGGTTCGCGGCGGCGCTTGTGGCCGGCGTGCGCGTCGGCTGCCTGTTCGGAGGCATTGCGCTGATCATCGCCTGGCTCGGCCTTTGGGACGAGCTGCTGAGCGAGGGCCTCGGCGGGGACTTCGGGACCTTGCGCGGCCTCTTGGTGGTCATCGCGCTGATCCTGCTCGCGATCGCCGCGGTCGTCTCTGTCCGCGGTAGGCCAGAGGGCGGCGGCACCGACGTCGTGACGGCGGCCGGCCTCGCCGCGGTGGGCGCCGGGGCGATCACGCTGGCGACGATCGTGGTGGGACCGTTCTTCGTCTCCCCCGGAGTGCCCGGAAGCACGGTGGACTCTCCCTTCGATACGAGCGTGTTCTGGGACCTCGAGTTGCTGGTCGCGTCCCTCGGCCTGCTGCTCTACTCGGGGGTGAGCGGGTTCCGCGGCCCAGGCTATGTGGGAGCGCTCGGCCTGCTCTCGTTCATCTACGTCGTCGGTGGTGATCTCGACGACTCCAGCCCCGCCGGCAAGGTCGTCGGCTGGCCCCTGATCCTGCTGCTGATCGGCGCGGCGCTGCTCGTCTGGAGCGTGCTGCCCGCGCTCAGGCGCACGCCTGACTAAAGCGCAAGCTTCCTGCCGCGCTCAAGCCCGGCACGTGCGCAGCCGAGAAGAGGGCTGCACCCTGTAACTTTGGAAAGGGCTCGAGCTTGTTCGCTAGCCGCTCACATTGTGAGCCAACACAATTGCCTTGGGAGTCACCGTTCGGTAGCGCCCTGGTGGTAGCGCCGGCAGACACCCACCTGTTCATTCAGGTTCACAGGCAGAGTGGTAACGGCGAGTTGGGGCCCCATTTCTACGGCGCCGGCGCGCGCCTGGCGGAGGGTCGCTCATGAGGGAGAAGCTCAACGAGAATCCCGTCCTGCAGGCCGTCGTCCTCGGCGTCCTGGCGATCGGCGTCGGCTTCATGCTGATCACCCGCATGTCGGGTGCTGGCGGCGGAGGCGACGAGGCCGCCGCGCCGGTGCCGGTGCCGGCGGAGCAAAGTGCCGGGACCGTAGCCCCCGCGACTGATCCCGCCGCGGCGGCGCCGTCGACGGCGCCCGCGCCGGTAGATGGCCACCCACAGGCTCCGCAGCCCGGAGGTCAGGGCGGCGGCGCCGGCGAGGAGTTCACCGCCGGGCCCGGCCTGCCCAAGCCCGTGGCCAGCGCCTATGACGACGGCAAGGTCGTCGTCCTGCTGATCGTCCGCGGCAACGCCAGCGACGATCAACGGGTCGTGCCGATGGTCACCGCGCTGCGCGAGCGCGACGACACCGCGGTCTTCCAAGTCAAGGCCTTCGACATCGCCAAGTACTCACGGATCGCGACCGGCGTCGACGTCGAGCGCACGCCCGCCCTCGTCGTCGTCCAGCCGAAGCGTCTGACCCAGGGCCCGCTCCCGGGCGCCACCGTGAGCTACGGCTTCCGCGGCCAGGGCAGCGTCGACCAGGCGGTCGACGACGCGGTCTACGCAGGCCGCCAGAACCTCCCTTATTACCCGGAGTAACCGCCCGGCTTAGGACTACCCTCCCTCCTTGATGGAGGCCGAGGCGTTCGAGCACTACCTGGCCGACGCGCGCCGGCGAGGCGCACCGCTCGACGGCGGCTTCGACGGGGCCGCCGGAGGCGCACCCTGCGGCGACCTGGTCCGCCTCTCGCTTGCGCTCGCCGATGGCGTCATCGAGCGGGTCAGCTTCGCCGCCGAGGGCTGCGCCGCCGCCAACGCGGCCGCGCCG
>DAIRGH010000035.1:0-26152 GCA_036794585.1 Solirubrobacterales bacterium
CCGGCATGCGCTTCGCCCGCCGGCCACGCCCAGCTCGGTCCCGCGCGCCCCCGCGCGCACGAGCCCGTGGAATCAATCATCTGGGAGATCTGAGTGGAGGGTTCACTGGACGCACTGACCGGACGGATCGAGGAGCGCGACCTCACCCAGGAGATGCGCTCCTCCTATCTCGATTACGCGATGAGCGTGATCGTCGGCCGGGCGCTGCCCGACGTGCGCGACGGCTTCAAGCCGGTGCACCGGCGCGTGCTCTACGCGATGCACGACCTGGCGCTGCAGCCCAACCGGCCGTACCGCAAGTGCGCCTTCATCGTCGGCGAAGTGATGGGTAAGTACCACCCGCACGGCGACTCGGCGATCTACGACACGCTCGTGCGCATGGCGCAGGAGTTCTCGCTGCGCTATCCGCTCGTCGACGGCCAGGGCAACTTCGGCTCGATCGACGACGACCCGGCAGCGGCGATGCGCTACACCGAGGCGCGGCTCGCCCGGCTGGCGACCGAGATGCTGCGCGACATCGACGCGGACACGGTCGACTTCGGGCCCAACTACGACGAGTCGCAGTCCGAGCCGCTGGTGCTGCCGGCCCGCTTCCCCAACCTCCTCGTCAACGGCTCCTCGGGGATTGCGGTCGGGATGGCGACCAACATCCCGCCGCACAACCTCAGCGAGTCGATCGGGGCGGTCAAGGCCTACATCGACAACCCCGAGATCGACCTCGCCGGCCTGATGGAGCACATCAAGGGCCCCGACTTCCCGGGCGGCGGGATGATGAGCATGGAGGGCATCCGTGACGCCTACGCCTCCGGGCGCGCCTCGGTCAAGGTGCGCGCCCGCGCCCATGTCGAGCCGCTCAAGGGCGGCAAGGAGGCGATCATCGTCTCCGAGCTGCCGTTCATGGTCAAGAAGGGCGGCGACGGGGGCCTGATCACCAAGATCGCCGACCTCGTCCGCGAGAAGAAGATCAACGGGATCTCCGATCTTCGCGACGAGTCCGACCGCTCCGGGATGCGGCTTGTGATCGAGCTCAAGCGCGGCGGCGACCCGCCGGAGGTGGTGCTCAACCAGCTCTACAAGCACACCCAGATGCAGACGAGCTTCGGCGTCAACATGGTCGCGCTCGTCGACAACGTGCCGCGAACGCTCTCGCTCAAGGAGCTGATCGAGCACTACGTCTCCCACCAGCGCGAGGTGGTCACCCGGCGCACCCAGCACCAGCTCCGCCAGGCCGAGGCGCGGGCCCACATCCTCGAGGGGCTGCTGATCGCGCTCGACAACCTCGACGCGGTGATCGAGCTGATCCGCGGCTCCGCCGACACCGACGCCGCCCGCGACGGCCTGATGGAGAAGTTCGAGCTCACCGAGATCCAGGCGCAGGCGATCCTCGACATGCGCCTCGCCCGGCTCACCGCGCTCGAGTCCGACAAGGTCCGCGAGGAGCACGCCGAGCTGGTCAAGCGGATCGCCGAGCTGCGCGCGATCCTCGGCGACCCGGCACGCATCGACGCCCTGGTCGTCGAGGAGCTGGACGAGGTCGACTCCCGCTACGGCGACGAGCGGCGCACGGAGCTCACCCACTTCGAGGGCGACATGAACATCGAGGACATGATCGCCGACCAGCAGATGGTGATCTCGATCACCCACTCCGGCTACGTCAAGCGGCTGCCGCTGGCGACCTACCGCCAGCAGCGCCGCGGCGGTATCGGGGTGATGGGGATGGACATGAAGGAGGGCGACTACATCGAGCATCTGCACATCTGCTCGACCCACGACTTCCTGCTCTTCTTCACCAACCGCGGCAAGGTCTACCGGCTCAAGGTCTACGAGCTGCCGGAGGGCTCGCGGACGTCGAAGGGCCGGGCGCTGGTCAACGTGCTGCCGCTGCGCGACGGCGAGAAGGTGATGGCCGTGATCCCGACGCGCGACTTCGAGGAGGGCAAGTACCTGGCCTTCGCGACCGCCAAAGGGCAAGTCAAGAAGACCGAGTTCACCGCCTACAACACGCCCATCCGCGCCGACGGGATCATCGCGATCAAGGTCCGCGACGGCGACGAGCTCGTCGGCGTCAACCTCACCACCGGCGACGACGATCTGCTGCTCGTCTCGAAGTCGGGCCATGCGTCGCGCTTCTCCGAGAAGGCGGTGCGGCCGATGGGTCGCGACACCTCAGGCGTCAAGGGCATGAACGTCGCCGGCAAGATCGGCAAGGAGCCAAACCGGGTGCTGGCGATGGACATCGCCCGCGACGATGCCGAGCTCTTCGTCGTCACCGAGAACGGCTACGGCAAGCGCACGGCGGTCTCCGAGTACCCGGTCAAGGGCCGCGGCACCAAGGGCGTGCTGACGATCAAGCTGACGGCAAAGAAGGGCGGCCTGGCCGGCGCGCTCACGGTGCGCGAGCACCAGGACCTGCTGTTCATCTCCCAGTACGGGATGGTCCAGCGGACCAACGCCGGCGGCATCTCGCAGATGGGCCGCGCGACCCAGGGCGTCCGGGTGATGAACATGAAGGATGACGACTTCGTCAGCGCCGTCGCCCTCGTGGTCGAGTCCTCGGCCGACGTCGCCGAGGAGGCCGAAGAGGTCGCCGAGGCCGCCGCCGAGGGCGCCAAGCCGGCGAAGAAGAAGTAGACCCGGGCGCGAGATGCGACCGGTGGCGATCTCGGTCGTGCTGCTGGCCCTCCTGCCCGCTGGGGCGGCTGCCGCGCCGACGCTGTCCCGCAGCTCATTCGATCCCGGCCAGCTGGTGCTGCAGATACCCAGCGTCGCCGGCGAGAGCCGCTACTACTCCGTTGACGCCGGCTCCCAGCTCGTCTTCAGGCCGAACCCCGACGATCCGCCCCCGGTCGAGCCGTGGACGATCAGCGCACCGGACTGCCAGCAGAACCAGCAGACCGGCGACGTGACCTGCTCAGCGCCGGTGACGTCTCTGGTGCTGGGCACGGAGGACGGAGACGAGGGATTCAACGTCACCCGCGTCTCGTTTCCGCTCCTCGCGACGCTGGGCGGCGGCACGGATTTCATCGGCGGCGGGGTCGGCGACGACGTCATCGATGCTGGTGCCGGCATCGACTTGGTGGACGGCGACAAGGGCGACGACCGCGTCATCGGCGGCCCCGACGACGACGACCTCTTCGGAGGCCCCGGCCGCGATCGGATCGACGGCGGCCTCGGCAGCGACAGGATGTTCGGCGAGGCCGGGTTGGACCGGCTACTGGCGCGCGACGACACGGTCGACAGACGAATCAATTGTGGCGCGGGCAACGACCGCAAGGAGCGCGCCAAGGTCGATCCGGGCGATCCGCGTGCCGGAAGCTGCTGACGGCGCTCAGTCGTAGCGGTCGAGCAGCCGGCCGATGGTGCGCACCATCGGCGGGTCGCGAAAGGCGTTGTAGGAAAAGATGAACCACCGATCGCTCTGCGGCACGGTGCGCACGCACTCCGGGAAGAGCGCCGGATACGAGACCCGGAAGCCGTACGCGAGCTGCTGCGCGGCGCGATGCCTGATCAGCTTCTGGCGCCGCGCGGTGCTGAACTCCTGGATGAAGCGGCAGCCTCCGCCGCGGGGCTTGCCCGGGTCATTGTGGACGTGGTAGACGATCGGCTTGTCGGCCGACAGCCGCCGTACCTCGCCCAGGTTGAGCTTGAGGTGAAAGTCCTGCACCGAGTAGAAGTCGGCGGTCATGGGCAACGGTCTTCGTTTTTCCAAGCCGAAGACGTTGCCGCCGATCCACTCCCCGTGCTCGTGAGCGCTGACGATCGCGGCCCGGATCATCCGCGGGCGCTTCTGAAACGCCCTCGAGAAGAAGTCGAGAAACCAGCCGTCGTTGTCCAGCCTCGACCGGACCTTGTCCATCATCCGCAGCAGCCGCTTCCCGTTCCGGTACTGCCGCGCATTCAGCGTGACGTCGAACTCGGCCCCCGGGCTCGTGGCCTGGACGATGCCGGTGATCATGCGCCAAGCGCGAACCTCCTCGGGATTGGGATGCTGACCCTCGCGGTAGCGGATCAGGCCGCTGACCCAGCTGGGCCGCAGGCTCGCGAGCGCACGGCCGATCTTCACGGAGTTCGAGTTGCGGACCGTCGCGATCCGGCCGTGGTGCACGCGCGCCGAGACGATCCGCGAGAGCTGCTGCGGAAATGTCTGAAAGGCGCCGTCGGCCGTCGACCCCCGGCCGGGATCGGTCGAGACGAGCAGGCCGCCGACGACCAGCACCAAAACGGCAGCCGCCCAGCCCGCCCGCCAGCCTCCCCTCGACGACTGCCTGCGCATCGGCCGCAGTATGTCGAGGCGCTACGCGGTCGCGGGTGCCGGCTCGAGGCAGTCGCCGAGAGTGGCGGTCGATGCATGTGCCGCCTCGGGCGCCTCGCCGAGCTTGCGGCGCAGCGAGCCGAAGGCCGTGATCCCGAGGATCGCCGGGACGCCGAGCTGGAATGCGCGATAGCCGATCACGGCGGCGGCGGCGATTGCGACCGGGGTGCCGAGCAGGCTGAAGGTCAGGATCAGGCCGCCGTCGGTGCCGCCGACGCCCCCGGGCAGGGGGACGAGGCCGCCGAGCTGGCCCACCGCGTAGGCGAGCACGAAGACGCCGATCGAGGGCGCACCGCCGCCGAACGCCGCGAACACCGCCGCCAGCGCCAGCACGTCGAGAGCCATGTAACCGATCGCGCCGAGGACGATCAGGGGGCGGCCCGAGCCCAGCAGCGAGATCGCATCGCGAATGCCGTCGGCGGCGTAACCGCGGCCCTTGGCGATTGCCCGGCGAATCCTGCCCGTCGAGCCGGCTTCGGCGCCGTCGAGCAGCCGCGGCGAAAGTGCGATCGCGGCCAGCGCCGCGGCCGCGAGGACGGCCGGGATCACCGCGGTGGCCAGCGCGACCTCGCCTGGAAGCAGCCCGAGCCCGAGGCCGAGCCCGGCGAAGATCACGGCGGCGAAGTTGACCGAGCTGGTGATCAGAAAGAAGGCGACCGTACGGCGGCCGATTCGCTCGGCCGGCATCCCGATCCCGTTCAGCGCCCAGGCACCGAGCGCGAGCCCGCCGGCGCCGCCGGTGGGCAGCAGCACGTTCGCCGCCTGCTCGGCCATCCCGACCTCGTAGGAGAAGCGCCACGACAGGCGCTGGCTGAAGACGCCCCGGAAGGCGGCGACGAACGCGAGGCAGGATCCGATCTCGAGGGCGGCGGCGAGCGCGATCAGGGCGGGATCGGCGCCGGTGAGGCGCTCGCGCAGGTCGCCGAGACCCGGCAGCGCGAAGATCGCGCCGACGATCAGCGCAAGAAACACCCCGACCTCGATCAGGCGGCGTCCATTCCAACCCTGGAGTTCCATCTCTCCTCCGACTACGCGATCCGCGTCCTTGCGGTTCATCCTCATGTTCCCAGGGTTTCTCAATTCGATCAACTGGTGGGTGAGACCGGTCACGCGAGCGATATTCATCGCCCGCGTCTGCTTCAATCGACGGACCAGAGAAAGGAGGTGGTCCGACGTTGAGTGAAAGTTCTTTCGGGACCCTGGAGGTGCGGGGCCGCTAGTCGGCCGCCTCGCCCGATCGGCGGGTGACCGCCGTTACGGACGGGCAGCGTGCGAGCCGCCTGGCGGATTCCAACCCCAGGCACCGGCGGATCAGACCGGCCGGGACTTGTCCCACCCGGCCGCGGATTGGCGCGATCCGCTCGAAATCGCACCTTGGAGGGCCGCCTCTCGGGGCGGCCCTTCGCTTTTCGGAATATGGCGCCTCAACAGCGGCGCACCTCCGCTTCGGCCTCCGGCCTCCGCGATCGGCGGATAGGCTGGCGGCGTGGAGCAGCTTCGGGGGGGAAACGCGCTCGTCACCGGCGCAGCCGGGGGCCTCGGCCACTACATCGCGCGAGCGCTCGCCGCCGAGGGCGTCAACCTGATCCTCAGCGACCTGCCCGTGGCGTCGGTCGACGATCTCGCCGCGGAGCTCGAGCCTCGGGGCATCAAGGTCGAGTGGGTGCCCGGCGACCTGACCGACACCGCCGCGATCGAGGACCTCGCGACCGCCGCTGAGGAGGCGATCGGCCCGCTCGACATCCTGGTCAACAACGCCGGTGTCGAGTTCGCCAACAGCTTTCTCGAGGCGACCCGGGACGAGCTCGAGACGATCACGTCGATCAACCTGCTCGCGGTCATGGAGTTGACCCGGGTCGTATTGCCCGGAATGCTCGCGCGCCGCCGCGGCCACGTCGTCAACATCGCCTCGATCGCGGGCAAGATTGCCTCCCCCTACCTGGCGTCGTATGCGGCCACCAAGCATGGAGTGGTCGGCTTCACGCACTCGCTGCGCGCCGAGTTCGGCCCGAGGCCGGTCGGTTTCACCGCGATCTGCCCAGTCTTCATCAGCCGGGTGGGGATGTACGGGCGGCTCGAGAACCTGGTCCCGGACCCGCCGCGCGAGCTCTCGACGAAGCCGCCCGAGGCCGTCGGGGACGCGGTGGTGAAGGGGATTCGCGACAACCGTGCCGAGATCTTGGTCGCGAACGCGATGACGAGGGTCGGCGGATGGATCAGCGCGGCCGCGCCACAGACCTTCACCCGCCTTGCGCACAATCAGCGCATGCTCGACTACGCCGAGCGCTTCGCCAAGGCACGTGGGCAGCTCGACGAGCAGGAGCCCGCCGAGCTGCACCGCACCTCAGGCTCCTAGACCGGCAGCAGGTAAGGCTCCCACGCCAGGGGGATGCGCGGCGCCGCGATCCTGATGAACACGGTGGGTCCCGGCGCCTTTGGCCGCGAGCTCGGATGCATCCGCGCCTCGTGCGGCGTCCGGCTGCCCTTCTTGCGGTTGCACGGCGCGCACGAGGCGACGATGTTCTCCCACACCGACTCGCCCCCACGGCTGCGCGGGATCACGTGGTCGACCGTGAGGCTGGTCGCCTCGTGGCCGCAGTACTGGCAGGTGTAGGCGTCGCGGGCGAGCACCGCCTTGCGGGTGATCTTGCGCCGGTGCACGTCGCGCGGGATGCGCACGTAGCGGATCAGCCGGATCACGCAGGGTCGGTCGAGCGTGAGGCGCTCGGAATGAAGCGCGCCCTCGCTGCGCTCGATCATCTCGGCACGCGACTTCAGCACCAGGACGGCGGCGCGGCGCACGGTGCAGACGTTGATCGGCTCGTAGCTGGCGTTCAGCACGAGCACCCGCCCCGAGGAGTGCGTCCTGACATGACCGTTGACGGCCTTGATCGGCTTAGGCCCTCCCGTCCGCAGCGCGAGCGGGAGACCGTCTACCTCGGGGTCAGCGAGGTCCTCCATCGTGGCCGAGATTGTAGAGACGCCTGTGGCCCGGGCGTTAAGCACCGGGGACTCCGGCGCTCGCCAGGGGGTAGCTGCCGAGCACGCGGACATTCTCGGCCTTGGTTCGCAGCGCCGCGATCGCCTCGGCCACCGACGCATCGTCGTCGGCCCCCTCGAGATCGATGAAGAACATGTAGCGGCCGAGGCCTTGGCGCAGCGGCCGCGATTCGATCCGGGTCAGGTTGACGTCGCGGCTCGAGAACTCGGTGAGCGCCTCGACCAGGGCGCCGGGGTGGTCGGCGCCGAGCTCGGAGAAGCAGAGCGTCGTCTTCCAGGGCCCCTCGCCGCTGGGATTCGTACCAGCCGGAGCGAGCCAGACGAACCGCGTGACGTTGCCGGCGTCGTCCTCGACGCCTTCGCGCAGGACGACGCAACCGTAGATCGCCGCAGCCGCGGCGCCTCCGAGCGCCGCCCAGGGCTCCTCGTTGGCGCTGACCTCGCGGACCGCGTCGGCGGTGCTCGGTGCGGCGCGAACCTCGGCCTGGGGAAGCTCGTCGCGGATGAAGCGCGCGCACTGCGCGCTCGCCTGCGGGTGGCTGAGCACGACCTCGATCCGGGCGAGATCGAGCTCCGTGCGGGCGATCAGGCTGTTGGTGATCGGCTGGTCGTGCTCGCCCACCACCGCCACCGAAGGAGCGTCGAAGGCGAGCGCGTCGAGGGTCGCGCGCACGGAGCCCTCGATCGAGTTTTCGAACGGGACCAGGGCGCGCTCGGCACGTCCCTCGTCGACCGCGACGATCGCGTCGTAGATGGTCGGTGCTGGCAGCGTCTCGACCGCCGTGCCCGCGACCGCCGCGCGCAGGGCATCCTCGCTGAAGGTCCCGGCGGGACCGAGGTAGGCGACTCGCATCGCGGCGAAGCTACCGGGGACGGTCGCTTGGCGCCCGGCTACTCGAAGGTCACGGTGTAGGCGAGGACGTTGTTGTCGTAGAGCGTCTCGCCGACGACCGGCAGCACCTGGACCTCGAGCGTCAGCGCGGTACCGGTATCGGGTTCGCTTTCGAACGGGATCGTGACCTCGTCGGTGCCCTGGGCGTCGATCCCGGCGATCGTGCCCTCGCCCTCGATCGAGGCGCCGCCGCCGCTGAGTGTGTAGCCGACATCAATGTCGTTTGCCTGCGAATCGCCGCCGTTCTGGACCTCGGCTGTGAGCTCGGGCGGCTCGTTGCCGAGCTGCACGGTGTTCTCGGATCCCGCGACGAGCGTCGTCTTGTCGATCTGCACGCCGAGCAGCGCGAGGCCGTGAGTGCCCTGGCCGGCGAGGCCGGCGTCTGTGGCGAAGATCGTGAGCGTCGTGGCCAACTGAAGGTCATCGAGCCACGGCTCGTGCGGTTCGGGCAGGAACGCGCTGTCGGGCACCTGGCCGCCGATGTTCTCGGCGGTGAGAACGTCCTGGATCTCCGTCTGCGCGCGCCGGAACAGCACGTCGCTGGCGAGGAACCCCTCCATGTCGCCGACGATCCGCTCGATCGCGTCGCTGCGTCCCTCCTGGCCGAGCGCGGTCGAGATGTCGTTGGCGATCCCCGCGAGGCCGTCGCGGCGCAGGGTGAAGGCCGCCTCGAGCTCATCTTGGGCGCCGTCGAGCTGGTCGGGGGTGTCGAGGCCCTCGACGCGCTGCAGCAGGGCCTCGGCCGTGCCGCGGTCGGTGGCGATCTCGGCCTCGATCCCGAGCTCGTCGAGGCTCCGCGGCGGCTCCTGCAGGCGGAGGAAGAACTCGCTGGAGAGCTGGTTGGACTCGTTGACGATCGACTCGAGGTCGGAGACGTAGTTCTCAAAGCCACGCTCCTCGCGCGCGTTCAGGCAGCCGCGAATCCCGAGCAGGATCAGGATCAGGATCAGGACGGCGACGCCGAGCGCGATGACGCGGCGCACCATCACCTGGCGCTGCCTGTCGACTCCCGGGCGGCGGGAGCCAGGCCCTCCGGGGGCCGGCGCTAGTTCGTCCTCGTCCAGGAAAGACACGTTCAAGACCCCCGTGCAGGGTTCGGCGGGCAGAGTATGAACCCTGCCGCGGAGGCCACCGCGACGCACGCGTGCGTGGGCGTCGGCTGCCGCCGGCAGGAGAGCGCCGGGCACCGACGAAGCAGGCAGGGTGGTGGGTGACGAGCTGGTGATGGACCGCTTCCGGTTGCTCGAGCGGATCGGCTCGGGCGGTATGGGAGTCGTCTATCGGGCCTTCGACGAGCGCCTGCAGCGCTCCGTGGCGGTCAAGGAGGTCACCACGGCCGAGCCCGACCGGGTGCTGCGCGAGGCCCAGGCCGCCGCCCGGCTCAACCATCCCGGGATCGTCACGCTCTATGAGCTCGGCGAGCTCTCCGGCCGGGCACTGCTGGTGTCCGAGCTCGTCCCAGGGGAGACCCTGGCCAGGCTGCGCGCCGATGGCTCGCTGTGCGACCGCGAGGTCGGCGAGCTGGCGGCGGACCTGTGCGACGCGCTCGCGCACGCCCACGCGCGCGGAGTCGTTCACCGCGACGTAAAGCCGGACAACGTGATCGTCCGCGACGACCAGGGGGCCGGGCGCCGGGCCAAGTTGATGGACTTCGGCGTCGCCCGGATTGCCGGCGCGCCCACGCTCACCGCCGCCGGCGAGGTCGTCGGCACCCTGTCCTACATGTCCCCCGAACAGGCTGATGGCGAGATCGCGGGCCCGGAGTCCGACGTCTACTCGCTCGCGCTCAGCCTGTATGAGTGCTGGGCCGGGCTGAACCCGGTTGCCGCGGCGACACCGGCCGAGACGGCCCGCCGGATCGGTGAGCCGCTGCCCTCGCTGCGCCACTTCCGTCCCGACCTCCCCGAGGGGCTGATCGACGAGATCGACGCCTGCCTGGAGCCCGAACCGGAGTGTCGCCCCACCGCCTTCGAGCTGCGCGAGTGCCTGGAGCAGGAGATCGGCGGGCTCTCAGAGCGCGCGATCCCGGGCGGCGAAGGGCCGGGGGCGAGGCGGCACCGTGAGTGGCTGGGCGCCGGCCGGCTCGCGTTCCTGGCCGCCCTCTTCGCGGCCCTCGTCTTGATCGCCGGCCCGCTCGGGGGTCCGGGGGCAGCCCTCGTGATCGCGGCTCTCTGCCTTCCTTCGCTGCTCGCGGGCGCATCCGCCGCCGGCCTCGCACCAGTGGCTGCGCCGCTGCTCTCGTACGCTGCGATCCCAAGCGCTGCGGCGGCGCTCGGCGCCGTCGCTCCGAGCCACATCACCCGGGCGCTGATTGGTGCGGGCGCGTGGGCGTGGATGCTTGCTGGCGCGATCGTGTTCGGGCTGGGCCCCGACCCTGGGTTCGTTGACCGCGCCCCGGACGGCTGGGCGTCCGACACCTCGCTTGCCGCCGACGCCGTGCTCGCGCCTCTGGTCAGCGTCGAGTCGCTG
The DNA here is from genome assembly GCA_036794585.1 of Solirubrobacterales bacterium. Classification (GTDB taxonomy): domain Bacteria; phylum Actinomycetota; class Thermoleophilia; order Solirubrobacterales; family 70-9; genus WHSW01. The sequence goes on from DAIRGH010000035.1 coordinate 10,674, forward strand.
GTCGGGTTCGCCGTGTTCGCGCTCGCCGGCGTCGCGCTTGGGGCGCTGTTGAGGCTTCGCCACGTATCGGTCGCTCTCCTCGCGGCGATGCTCTGGGCGGCTGGCGTCAACGCGGGGCTCGCGGCGATCGGCGCGGGGCAGCTGGGTTCCAAGCCGCTGGGCGTCGTCGGCGCCGCGGCGATCGCTGTTGCGGTCGAGTTCGGGATCCTGCGGGGCGGCGTGCTTGCATTGCGCGGCCCTCGAGGCGCCAGCGGCTCCGATCCGCTGACCACCTAGGATTCGCGGTTCGCAAACCGCCCCGGTGGGCACGGCAGGCCCCTGTCCCGGCACGCGAGCGAGATCGACCCCATGAGCGTCCTTCGCAACCTTGAGCAGCGGATCGAGAACCTCGTCGAGGGGGTGTTCAGCCGCGCCTTCTCCTCGCAGGTCCAGCCGGTCGAGATCGCGCGCAAGCTGGCCAAGGAGATGGACGCCCACCGCACAGCCTCGGTTTCGCGCGTCTACGTGCCGAACCAGTACACGGTCTGGCTCTCGACCGAGGACCGCTCGCGCCTGGAGGGCTACGAGCGCTCGCTTGAGCAGGAGCTCTCGGCGTATCTGCTCGAGCATGCCCGCCGCCACGACTACGCGCTGCTCACCCGCCCCGAGGTCGTGCTCGCCAGCGACGAGCGGCTGCGGCTGGGTGAGTTCGGGATCCAAACGCGGCTGGTCAAACCTCCGGCGCGCCAGGGCGAGGCCCCGTCGCAGGGAGACCAGGGCCACACGATGGTCTACACCGTGCCGCCGAAGCAGACCAAGTCGCGCAAGCGCGCACCGGCGGCGCACCTGACCGAAACCAAGGCGATCGTCTCGCTCGACGACCGCCGCTACGTGCTCGACGGTCCGACCGCGACCCTGGGGCGCTCGCGAGAGTGCGACTGCGTGCTCAACGATCCCAACGTCTCGCGACGCCACGCCGAGCTGCGGCGCGGCCCCACCGGCGACTGGGAGATCGTCGACCTGGAGTCGACGAACGGCGTCAAGGTCAACGGTCGCCAGCTCGAGACCTCGCGGCTGCGTCCCGGCGACGAGGTCGTCCTCGGCACAATCCGCTTCACCTTCGACATCGAGCACTAAGAAACAGCTTGGATACCGAACCGATCGCGGTAGCCCTCAAGTTCGGCTTCCTGGCCGTTCTCTACCTGTTCCTGTTCTGGGTCTCGCGCAGCGCCCTGCGCGAGCTGCGCCGGACGACCGAACCGGCGCCCGAGGCGACCGGGTTTCACCACCTCGGCCCGGGCGGCCGGGCGGCGGCCACCGATGCCTTCCTGGTCGCGGTCACGGGCGGCGGCCTTCCCCCCGGCGAGCGTTACGACCTGTTCGGCGGTCTCTCGATCGGCCGCTCGGGCGACGCCGACGTGCGCATCGAGGACCGCTTCGCCTCCGCGATCCACGCCCGCCTGTACTCGCGCGGCGCCTCGTACTACGTCGAGGACATGGGCTCGACCAACGGCACCTACCTGAACGGCGCGAGACTCGACGGCGAGGCCGAGCTCTCCGACCTCGACGAGGTCAAGATCGGCGATACGGAGTTTCGCTTCGAGCTGCAGCTGCCCGGGGACGGGTAGACCCGATGCTGCGTGTCGCCGACCAGGCGTTTCGCTCAGACACCGGTCGTCAGCGAACCGCCAACGAGGACTCCTACTACGCCAGCGCGCCGCTCTTCGTGGTCGCCGACGGCATGGGGGGCGCGCAGGCGGGCGAGGTCGCCTCGAAGATCGCCGCCGAGTCGTTCGAGTCCGCCCAGCGCGAGGGCGAGGCGCCCGAGGCCTTCCTGCGGCGGATCGCCGAGTCGGCAAACGACCGCATCCACGGCCTCGCCCAGCACGACTCGAGCCGCTCGGGCATGGGCACGACGCTGACCGCGGCGCTGGTCGACGGCGACGACGTCGCGATCGCCCACGTCGGCGACAGCCGCGCCTACGTCTACCGCGACGGCGAGCTGCGCCTGCTGACCACCGACCACTCGCTGGTCGAGGAGCTGCGACGCCAGGGCCGGCTCACCGAAGAGCAGGCCGAGGATCATCCGCAACGGTCGATCATCACCCGAGCGCTCGGGCCCGAGGCCGACGTCGACGTCGACACGATGAGCATCAGCGCCAGGCCCGACGATGTCTTCCTGCTCTGCAGCGACGGGCTGACGACGATGGTCAAGGAGAGCGAGATCGCCGCGATCCTGGACTCCTCCGAGAGCCTCCCCGAGGCGGTCGCCAAGCTCGTCGAGCGCGCCAACGAGGTGGGCGGCCGCGACAACATCACCGTCGTCGCCTTCAGCCTCGAGCAGGTCGATGAGCCCGCCGTCGAGGAGGACGCGACGCTGATCGGGCCGACCGCCGAGGAGGCGGGCGTCTCGGCCGAGCGCGTTCGCGCTGCGGCCGCTCGCCGGGCGGAAGGCGAGCCCGTCGCCCCGCCAAAGAGGCGCCGGTCGCGGACCGTGGCCAAGGTGCTGGTGGCCCTGGTGCTGGTCGCCGGCCTGGGCGTCGCCGCGGTCTTCGGGGCCCGCCAGGTGTACTTCCTCGGGATCGACGAGGGCGGCAGGGTCGCGCTCTACCGCGGGCTCCCGTATGAGCTGCCGCTCGGCGTCGACCTCTACTCCGAGGTCTACTCGGCCCCGTTTCAGGCCGCCTCGGTGCCGGAGGACCGACAGGACGAGGTCACCGACCACGAGTTGCGCGGCCGCGACGACGCCGAGTCGTTGATCGACAGCCTCGAGGGCGACGTCGCCGCGCCGCTCCCGGCCCCTCCACCCGGAGCATCGACCGAGCCCGCCCCCGACGGCCAGCAGCCCTCCGGTCAGGCCGGAGGCGACGGCAAGCCCGACGGCCAGCGAGACGGCGAGCGCCGCCAGGGCCAGCGCTCGGACCAGCGCCAGAGCTCCGGCGGATGACCCCGTAGCCGATGAGCGCTCGCAATCGAGAGCTGCTCGCCCTGGTCCCGGTGGCGCTGCTGCTGACCGCCGGCTTCACGGCGGTCTTCATCACCAAGTCCAACCAGGGCGAGATCAGCGACCTCAGCCTGATCTACGGCGGCTACTTCCTGGCTCTCTGCATCGCCGCGCACCTGTTCCTGCGCTTTCGTTTGCCCTACGCCGATCCATACCTGTTTCCGCTCTGCGCGCTCCTTGCCGCGATCGGGCTCGTCGTCATCTACCGGATCGACGAGGAGCTCGCCTTCGACCAGGCGTCGGTGTTCGTGCTGGGCCTGGTCCTGTTCTGCGCCACGATCGTGCTGCTGCGCGACTACCACGCGCTCGAGCGCTATCGCTACCTGATCGCGACCGCGGGCATCCTGCTGCTGCTCGGGCCGTTCATCACCCGCAACCAGGTCAACGGCGCCTATCTCAGCGTCGACATCGGCCCGATCTCCTTCCAGCCCTCCGAGCTGGCGAAGATCTGCATCGTCATCTTCCTCGCCAGCTACCTGGCCGAGAAGCGCGAGATGCTCTCGATCGCGGCCCGCCGGGTCGCCGGCCTCACGATCCCGCCGCTCAAGCACTTCGGGCCGCTGCTTGTCGTCTGGGGGGCGGCGATGCTGATGCTCGTCTTCATCCGCGACCTCGGCAGCTCGCTGATGTTCTTCGGCGCGTTTTTGGCGCTGCTTTACGTCGCCACCCAGCGCTTCTCATACGTGCTCGTCGGCCTGCTGATGTTCGCGATCGGCGCCTACGCGCTGGGCTCGAACATCTCCCACGTCCACGATCGTTTTGAGATCTGGCTCGACCCGTTCGGCGCGGACGCGCCCGCCGGGGCGGGCCAGGTGCAGCAGTCGCTGTTCGCGCAGGCCGACGGCGGTCTGTTCGGCCAGGGCCTGGGCGAGTCGCTGTTGAAGCTGCCGGGCCCGTTCGCGCCCGATTGCTCGCAACCCTTCCCGGAGTGCGGCAGCATCCTGCCGGCGCCGCACACCGACTTCATCTACGCGGTGATCACGATGGAGCTGGGCCTGTTCGGAGCCTGCGCCGTGGTCCTGATCTACGCGCTGATCGCGGCCCGCGGCTTCAAAACCGCGGTGATGGCGCCCGACGGCTTCTCGAAGCTGCTCGCCGCAGGGCTCACCGCGATCTTTGCCCTCCAGGCGTTCGTGATCATCGGCGGGGTCACCAAGGTGATCCCGCTGACCGGCGTGACCATGCCGTTCGTCTCCTTCGGGGGCAGCTCGGTGGTCGCGAACATGATCCTGCTGGCGCTGCTGCTGCTGGTCTCCGACCGGGCGCGCAGACCGGCGTCGGGAGGACCGGTAGACCCCGACTCGCGTGAGCTCGCAGGGCTGCGGCTGTGAACCGGCCGATCGTCCGCATCTACGTGCTCGTGCTGCTGCTGTTCACGACGCTCGTCTACTTCACCTCGAAGTGGGCCGTCTTCGACGCCGACGACCTCGAGGCGAAGACCGCCAACCGGCGGCCGTTGATCGAGGAGCAGCAGATCCCCCGCGGCTCGATCACGACCGTTGACGGGGTGCTGGTGGCCGAGAGCAACCCGGTCGGCGGTGGGCGGCGCCCGGTGTATGTGCGCAACTACCCGCAGGGATCGCTGTTCGCCCACCCGGTGGGCTACAGCTTCGTCGACCTCGAACGCACCGGGATCGAGCTGGCCGAGAACGACCTGCTGATCGGCGAGGAGAACGAGTTCGCGACGATCATCGACCAGCTCCGCGACCAGGAGCCCGAGGGTGCCGACATCACCCTGACGATCGACGCCGAGGCGCAGCGGATCGCCACCCAGGGACTTCAGGAAGCGGTGACCGACCCCGACAGCCCCGGCGGAGCGCTGGTCGCGATCGAGCCCTCCACAGGCGCCGTGCGGGCAATGGCCTCGGTGCCGGGCTTCGACCCGAACCTCGCGCAGGACGACCAGGAGTTCGCCCCCCTGCGTACCGCCGCGGGGTCGCCGCTGCTCAACCGGGCGACGCAGGCCACCTACCCACCGGGGTCGACGATGAAGGTCGTCACCGCGGCGGCGGCGCTCGACTCCGGCGAGTTCGAGCCCGACTCGGTCTTGAACGCCGACTCGCCGATCGAGATCAGCGGAGTGCCGCTGGAGAACGCCGGCGGCGAGCCGTTCGGCGACATCGACATGACCACCGCGCTCACGAACTCGGTCAACACCTACTGGGCCCAGGTGGGCGAGGAGCTCGGTACCGAGACGATGGTCGAGTACATGGAGCGGTTCGGGTTCTACGCCGATCCCGAGCTCGACTATCCCGACGACCAGATGAGGGCCAGCGGCGTCTACAGCGGTGACCGGCTCGTGCGCGACGACTTCGACGTCGGGCGCGTCGCCATCGGCCAGGGAGGCGAGGAGGGGCAGATCCTGGCGTCGGCGACCCAGATGGCCGAGGTCGCGGCGACGGTCGCCAACGACGGCACGCTGATGGAGCCGACCTTCCTGCAGGAGGCGAAGGACCCGGACGGCCGCGTGATCGAGGAGCTCGGCGATGGCGACGAGCAGGAGGAGGTGATCTCCGAGGAGACCGCTGCCGAGCTGACCGACATGATGACCAGCGTCACCCGCGAGGGCACGGCATCCGGCCTCTCAGTCGACGGCGTGGAGTTCGCGGGCAAGACCGGCACTGCGGAGATCGACCTCGAGGGCACCAACCAACCCTGGTTCATCGCCTTCGCCCCTTCCCAGGATCCGCAGATCGCCGTCGCGGCAACGATCGAGCGTTGCCAGGGCTGCTTCGGCGGCGAGACAGCAGGCCCGATCGCGACCGCGGTGATGGAGAGCCTGCTGGCGGGCGGATGAGGCTCGAAGAGGGACAGAGGGTCGGCGACCGCTACGTGCTGAGGAGCCGCCTGGGAAGCGGCGGGATGGCCGACGTCTGGCTTGCCGACGACGAGATGCTCGACCGGCCGGTGGCGCTCAAGTTCCTGCACGAGCGCTTCGCCCAGGACCGGCAGTTCGTCGAGCGCTTCCGTCGCGAGGCCCAGGCCGCCGCCGGGCTGCAGCATCCGAACGTGGTCGGCGTCTATGACCGCGGCGAGGAGGACGGCCGGCACTGGATCGCGATGGAGTACGTGGAGGGGGCCGCGCTCAATGACCTGATCACCCGCGGCCTGAGCATCGGCGAGGCGGTCGAGATCGTCCGCCAGGTGCTCACGGGTGCCCGCTTCGCCCACGAGCGCGGGATCGTGCACCGCGACCTGAAGCCCCAGAACGTGCTCGTTGACCGCGAGGGTCGCGCTCGGGTCGCCGACTTCGGCATCGCCCGTGCCGGCGTTTCGGAGATCACGCAGACCGGCTCGGTGCTCGGGACCGCGCAGTACCTCTCGCCCGAGCAGGCGCAGGGTCTGGAGGTGACCGCGACCTCAGACCTCTACTCGATCGGGGTGATGCTCTACGAGGGCCTCACCGGCCACGTGCCCTTCGAGGCCGACACTCCGGTCGCGGTGGCGCTGAAGCAGGTCTCCGAGCGCCCCCGGCCCCCGTCCCAGCTCAACCCGCACGTCCCGCGGGCGCTCGACGCGGTCGTGCTGAAAGCGCTGGCAAAGGATCCGGCCGACCGGTTTCAGACGGCGAACGAGTTCCTCAGCGCGCTGGACGCGGCCGAGGCGGATCCGTCGGGCGCGACGTTCGGCACCGCCGCCTATCCGCCATTCGCGGTCGATGACCACGAAGAGCCCGAGCGCGGGTGGCTTACCCGCAACCGACTGCTCGTGCTGGCCGCGATCCTCCTGCTTGCTGCGGCGATGGTGGCGTTCGCGCTGACGCGCGCAGACCAGGTCACGGTGCCGCCCGCGATCGGCAAGTCGGTGACCGAGGCTCAGGCGCTGCTCGAGCGCGAGGGCTTCGACGTCTCGCTGTCGCCGGTCGAGAGCTGCGAGAACGCGGACACCGTGATCGAGCAGGACCCACCTGCCGGCACCGAGGCCGACGAGGGCTCGACCGTGAACCTCACCGTCAGCCTGGGGCAGTCGGTGAGGGTTCCCGACGTGGTCGGCGCGAGCGTCGCCGACGCGACCAAGGAGCTCGAGCAAGAGCAGCTGTTGGTGACAGAGCAGCAACGCTCGTCGCCGAAGAGACCCGGCACCGTCGTCGCCACCCAGCCGGCGGCGAACGAGGAGGTCCCCTGCCAGTCCGAGGTCACGGTGTTCGTCTCCAAGGGTGTCAACCTGATCACGCTGCCGGACTTCGTCGGGCTGCAGCAGGAGGACGCCGAGGCGCAGCTCGACGATCTCGGGCTGATCGCCAACGTCGACACCCGCGACGCCGACGAGCCGCAGGGAACAGTGATCGACCAGAGTCCAACGGCGGGCTCGCAGCTGAAGCGAAACGACACGGTCAGGATCGTCGTCTCCAGCGGCGCCGGCTCGATCATCGTGCCAAACGTGGTCGGGCAGCCGAGCGATACCGCGATCTCACAGCTCGAGGATCTGGGCGTCGACGTCGACGTCGAGCGCCAGGAGACCGACGTGCGCAGCGAAGATGACCGGGTGCTCGAGCAGGCGCCGCCGGCGAACACCAGGGTCCGCGAGGGCGACACGGTGACGATCTTCGTCGGCGAGTTCGTCGAGCCCGAGCCGACCACGACCACGACGACGACGACGAGCCCGACGACGACCACCACCCCAAAGCGATGAAGATCGCGCTGATCCTCGGCGGTCGTTCCTCCGAGCACGAGATCTCGCTGCAATCGGGCGCCTCGGTCGCGGCCGGCCTGCGCGACGCGGGCCACGAGGTTGTCGAGGTCCTGATCGACCAGCAGGGCCGCTGGCTCTCAGACGGCGAGGAGGTCGAGCTGCGCGCCGCGGGCGGCCTGCTCGGCTGCGACGTCGCCTTTCCCGTTCTGCACGGGCCGTTCGGCGAGGACGGCACCGTCCAGGGATTGCTCGAGGTGCTCGACCTGCCCTACGCGGGTCCGAGTGTGCTCTCAGCCGCGGTCACCCTCGACAAGCTGGTCTGCAAGCGATTGCTCGCGTTCCACGGCCTGCCCCAGGTCGAGTTCGCCGAGGTCGGCGAGGACGGCTGGCGCGAGCACGTCGGCGCGATGCCGCGACCGCTGTGGGTGAAGCCGTCGCGGCTCGGCTCGAGCGTCGGCATCTCGCGCGTGTCGAACCCCGAGCAGGAGCTCGATCAGGCAATCGAGCTGGCCGCGGGACATGACCCGCGGGTGATCGTCGAGGCCGACGCCGGCGGCCGCGAGGTCGAGTGCTCTGTGCTCGGCAACTCGGGGATCGGCGACGACGCCAGCGTCGAGACCTCGCTTCCCGGAGCGATCGTCACCAAGGCCTCGGACTGGTACGACTTCGAGTCCAAGTACTCAGCCGGCGGCATGGAACTGATCGTCCCGCCGCCGCTCGACGACGACGTCACAGCGAGGGTCCGCGAACTCGCCGCGACCGTGTTTCGCACCGTCGGGGGCACCGGTTATGCGCGCTGTGACTTCTTCGTCCGCGACGACGGCGAGGTGCTCGTCAACGAGATCAACATGATCCCGGGATTCACCGCGACCAGCGTCTTCGGCAAGCTCTTCGAGGCCAGCGGCCTGCCCTACCCGGCGCTCTGCGAGCGGTTGGTCGAGCTGGCGCTTGACCGCCACCGTCGCGAGCGTGAGTATCGCTTCTAACCGTGCTCAAGCAGTTCAACGCGACGCTGCGGAAGAACCCTGGCAAGGGCGGCTGGACGTGCGTCCACATGCCGGACTCAGTCGAGTTCTTCGGCACGCGCGGCCTGGTCAAGGTGCGAGGCACGATCGACGGGCACCCGTTTCAGAGCTCGTTCATGGCGCTCGGGGACGGAACCCACATGCTTCCCGTCAAGGCCGACGTCCGCAAGGCGATCGGCAAGGAGGCGGGTGACGATGTGGTGGTACGCCTTGACGAGCGCCTCGAGCACTGAATTCGCTAGGGGCTGAGCTGGTACTCCTCCGCTGCGGCAGGGGAGGAGTCCGGTTCCGGCTTCAGCGGAGCTGCCGGCCGCGCCCGATCCGGTGTCTGCACCGCCGGCTCGGGGTGCGGTGACTCATCGCCGGTCGCTGCACCCAGGGCGTAGCCCGCTCCCGCCGCCACCAGCAGCGAGATCAGGAGTGCGCCGACTCGTATCCGCGGGTCCACGGCCGTTGGAACCGCGCCGGAGGCCGGAAGTGGCGCTTTCTGCGAGCGCGGGTACCGATTCTAGGTACGGTCGACGGAACGGTCTATTGGGGCGGGCGGCGTTCGTCGTACAGGCGACCAACCCCAAAGAGGAGGACGCGATGAAGTACATGCTGCTTATTCATCAGGGAACGACGCCGACGCCGCGATCGCCGGACGAGTGGGAGCGGCTCTCGCCGGAGGAGCAACGGGAGGTCTTTTCGGCCTACAAGGCGGTCAACGACACTCCCGGCGTGACGCCGGGTCAGCAACTCGACGAGCCCGAGAACGCGAAGACCGTCACGGTCAAGGACGGAGAGACTCTCGTCACCGACGGTCCGTTCGTGGAGACCAAGGAGGCGCTCGGCGGCTACCTGTTCTTCGAGGCCGACGACCTCGACGCGGCGGTCGCCCTGGCCGCCCGCATCCCCGCGGCCCGTATGGGCGGCGCGATCGAGGTTCGCCCGATCGTCGAGCGGTAGTCGCCGGACCGGTGGCGCTCAGGTGCCGGTGAGGCTGACCTCGGAGATCTCGACCTTGTACTCGCCCGGGCTCCCGGTCAGCCGCGTGATCCAGATCAGGTAGTAGAGGGAGGGCTCGGGAACCTCGAGCTCGATCTGGGCGTCGTCGGCGGCGTCCGCGATCGTGCCCACGGGCTCGCCCCACCCCTCCAGGTCGGTGGGCGGCCCGTCGGCCGCGGCGTAGATCTCCGCGTCCCAGCCTCCTTCGACCGTGCCGATCGAGAGCTGCGTCCCCTGGACCGGCTCGTCGGCCTCGACCACGAGGCCGACGCCCGGCTTGTTCGCCGCCACCTCGACGACCGGATCAGCCGTGTACTCCTCGGTCGGCCAGGCTGTGGCGAGATCGCCGTCGGTTGCCAGCTCGACCTCGTCCGGATGCTCGACGTTGTCGCCGAGCGGGTCGAAGTCCCGAGCGGCGGTGACCTTCACCTCCGAGCCGACCACCGGGCCATCCCCGCCTCCTCCGTTGCCACCCTCGTCATCCCCCGCAATCCCGGCGATGATCAGAGCGGCGGCCGTTCCGGCCAGGACGAGCAGGATTCCCGCGATCGAGACGCGACGTGGGGTGATCAGCCGGTGCCGGTGCGAGACCGAGTCGAGGACGGTCGTCGCCTCGCCGGTCGCGCGGCCCGCGCGGGCGACCTCGACGTCGAGCGCGTGCTCGAGGTCGACGAGCATGGTCGCCATGTCCGGGTAGCGCTTGTCGGGCTTCTTCTCGGTCGAGCGCTCGATCACCGCTGCGAGCGCCGAGGAGACCTCGGGGCGGCGCTTCTGCACGTTCGGCATTCGCTCGCTTACGTGCTTCATCGCCACGCCGACGAGGTTCTCGGCCTTGAAAGGGACGTCGCCGGTGAGCATCTCGAACAGCAGCACCCCGAGCGAGTAGATGTCGGAGCGGGCGTCGCACTCGTGTCCCATCGCCTGCTCGGGGGAGACGTAGTCGGTGGTGCCGAGCACCCGGCCCGTCTTGGTGAGCCCGTCGGACTCGAGCTCGCGGGCGATCCCGAAGTCGGTCACCTTGGCGCGCCCTTCGGCGTCGATGAGCACGTTCTGGGGCTTTACGTCGCGGTGCACCAGTCGCCGCAGGTGCGCCGCCTGCAGCCCGCGTCCGACCTCGATCGCGTAGGCCGCCGCCTCGTCGAGCGGCAGCTTGCCCATCCGCTCGATCCGGTGCTTGAGCGTCTCTCCCTCGACGTACTCGAAGACGATGTAAGGGCGACCGCCGTCCTCGCCGGCGTCGATGACCGCGACCACGTTGGGGTGAGAGACCTGCGCCACGGCCCGCGCCTCGCGCCGGAAACGCTCGATCTGGTCGGGCTGGTCGGAGATCTCCCGATGCAGCACCTTCGCCGCCACCCAGCGCTCGAGCGTCTCGTCGCGCGCCAGGTAGACGGTCGACATGCCGCCGCTGCCGAGCTTCTGCTCGAGCCGGTAGCGACCCGAGAGCACCGTGCCGGTGAGCACACCGGGCGTCCCTGTCGTCGCGTCCGTCATGCCGTCTCTATCTTCAACCCTCGCACAGCGTAGGCCTGCCTAGAACACTGTCTGCATGATGACCGTCGATCGAATGGGAGCCGTCTTGACCTCGAAGCTTCGCGCCCTAGCCGCCGCCGCCGTAGTCGTCCTCGCAATCGTCGCCGCGGGCTGCGGCAACACCGTCGACTCAGGCCAGATGGAAGAGGATCTGGCCACGCAGCTTTCCGAGCAGGCCGGCGTCGACGCCGCCGACGTCTCGGTCGACTGCCCTGACGACGAGGAGGCCGAGGAGGGCAACGAGTTCGACTGCACGCTCACCGCGCCCAACGGCGACGAGGTCACCGTCAACGTCACGATCACCGACGGCGGCGAGAGCTTCGAGGCCGAGGTTCCGGAGCAGCAGTTCGAGTAGCTAGACGAGTCCCCGGATCGCTTCGGCGAGCTCGGGCTCCTTCTCGGGCGACCCAGAGTCGAACGGCGGGTCGGGGTCGTACTCGATCCCGAGCTGGATCGCGCGGGCGACGTCGTTGCCCGCGACCAGCGCCGCGAGCCGCAGCGCCATGTCGATCCCGGAGGAGACGCCGGCGGCGGTGACGATCTTACCGTCGACGACGACCCGCTCCGCCACCGGCTCCGCGCCATAGGAGCGCAGTTCGTCGCGGTACGCCCAGTGGCTGGTCGCACGCTTGCCCTCGAGCACGCCCGCGGCGCCGAGTACCAGGGAACCGGTGCACACCGAGGTCGTCCAGGTCGAGCCCTCGTGCGCGCCGCGAACCCAGTCGAGCACCTCGTCGTCTTCGAGCAGCGGCCGGTTTCCCTCTCCGCCGGGGACCAGCAGGATCTCTGGATCCGGCAGCTCGGCCAGGGTGAGGTCGGCGTGTAGCGCCAGCGCCCCGGTGTCGGTCCGCTTCGGCCCGGCCTCCTTGGCGACGAAGCTGAGCTCGGCGCCGGGCAGCCGCGAGAGCACCTCGTACGGCCCGACCGCGTCGAGGGCCGTGAGCTTGTCGAAGATGAGCAGCGCGATCTTCATCGCTCCATCGTAGATTCCTCACGGCATGCACGGAAGATGGCGACGAGCGAGCGGCGTTCTGGCGCTTACCGCGGTGGCGGCGTGCACGCTCGCCGCCGTCCCCGCCGACGCACGTCTGAAGGCCGGTGCCGGCCGCGCCGACATCACCCCGCCGACCGGTTACTACCTGATGGGGTGGGTGCGCTCGGACGCGCAGGCCGCAGGTCAGTTCACCCGCCTGTTCGCGCGGGCGATCGTCATGGCGCAGGGCGGGCGCAAGGTGGCCCTCGTCGCGGCCGACCTCGGCTTCGTCCCCGCAGGCCTGGTCGCCGACGTCGCCGAGCGCCTCGAGCGCCGCGGCTTCGGCGACGAGAGCATCGTGATCTCGGCCTCCCACACCCACTCGGCGCCCGCCGGGTACGCCAACTACCCCGCCTTCAACACGGTCGCCCCGACCAGCACCACCCCGACCGAGTTCGAGATCGGCACCGCGGCCGACTCGCAGCTCTACACCTTCCTCGTCCGCAGGGTGACGAAGGCGATCGCGCGGGCCGACCGCGACCGCGCTGCGGCGGTCGCCGGGTGGGGCCAGACGAAGCTCTACGGCGTGACTGAGAACCGCTCGATCGAGGCCCACCTCGCCAACCACGGACAGAGCGTCGAGTTCGGGCAGGGATCGCCGGACATGGACCCCGAGGGGCCGCGCCACACGATCGATCCCGACGTCAACGTGCTGCGCGTCGACAAGCTCGCCGGCGATCGCCAGATCCCGATCGGGATCTGGTCGACCTTCGCCAACCACGGCACGGTGGTGAAGCCGACCTTCCCCTTCTACAACGCCGATCACCACGCCGCCGCCGCGCGCGTCGCCGAGGCCGCGATCAGGCGCCGCGGCAACGTCCCGCGCGGGCAGGAGGTCGTCAACGCCTACGGCAACTCCGACGAGGGCGACATGACCGCGGGGCTGATGTTCAGCGGCCCCGCCGGCGCCGCGGAAGTGGGCCGGCGCGAGGCGAAGGCGTTCCTGGAAGCCTGGCGCCGTGCGGGCGAAGGGATGTCGTCGCGGCTGAAGCTGCAGACCCGGTGGACGATCGAATGCTTCTGCGGCAACCAGACGGCCAGCGGGCCGGTCGACGACCACGCCGTAGTGGGCTTTCCCTTCCTCACCGGCTCGGAGGAGAACCGGGGGCCGCTCTACGACGAGACCGGGGTGCCGTTCGAGGGCATGCGGCAACCGGCCGGCTCGGGACCCCAGGGGAACAAGATCCAGGCGGTCGCCGACACCGGCACGACCTTCCCGGACGCCGTGCCGCTGACCACGGTGCGGGTCGCCGATCGCGCGATCGTCACCGTCCCGGGCGAGATGACCTCCGGCATGGGCCGGCGGCTGAAGGGCGCTGCGAAGGAGGCCGTGCGCGGGTCGGGGATCCGCCGGATCGTGATCTCCGGCCTCGCCAACGACTTCATCCAGTACTTCGTCACCCCCGAGGAGTACGACCGCCAGCACTACGAGGGCGGCTCGACGCTGTTCGGCCGCGCGACCTCGATCTTCATCCAGGAGCGGCTGATCGCGCTGCTTCAGGCGATGGTCGCCGGCGACCCGGCTCCCGCTCCCGACCAGGACGAGCGCCGCAACGGGATCAGCGACGACGCCGAGAAGTTCCCCGCCGGCGCCGAGAGCGGCGCGGTCCGCTCAGAGCCCGACGACGTGGCCCGGATGGACCGGGCGACGTTCGGCTGGAGCGGGGGGCCGCTTGGTCAGGACCGGCCGCTCGACCGCCCGTTCGTCCGCATCCAGCGCCGGGTCGACGGCCGCTGGCGCACGATCGACTCCGACCTCGGCCTGCAGACGCTGTGGACGGTCGACGACGAGGGCAACTACGAGGCGCGTTGGGAGCCGATCTTCAAGCAGCGGCGCGGACAGCACCGGTTCGTGGTCACGGCGACCGGCTACAAGTTGAAGTCGCAGCCGTTCGCGGTCCTGAAGGCGACCGACCTGACGGCCCGCGACGGCGGGCGCGTGGTCGAGTACCCGGAGGCGGTCGAGAACGTCGACCTCACGTGGCGGCCGGCGCAGGCCCGGGCGAAGTCCGGCGTCGATCGCTACGGCAACACGGCCGGCTAGGCGCGAACCACGCTGCCGGCGCGGTCGGTGGCGCGCCCGATCCGCTTCGTCCCGGGGTGGTGGCGACCAAGCAGCTCGAGCGCGGCCGGCTCGTCGGCGGCCGCGACGACGCAGCAGAAGCCGCAGCCCATGTTGAAGACCTCGTACATCTCGGCCTCCGAGATCTCGCCCTGCTCGCGGATCAGCTCGAAGATCGGCGGGACGTCGAAGGGGTCGTCGATCTCGTAGCCGACGGGGGCGGCCAAGCGGAGCAGGTTGTTGAGCCCGTCGCCGGTGATGTGGGCGAGGCCGCGGACGTCGACGTCGGAACCCAGCAGGTCGAGCACGGCGCGGACGTAGATCTCGGTCGGCTCGAGCAGCAGCTCGCCGAGCGGGCGGCTCAGCCGCTCGTCGTCCATGGACAGCCCGGCAAGCGCGCGGCGCGCGAGCGTGTAGCCGTTGGAGTGAAGGCCGGTGGACGGCAGGCCCAGCACCGGGTCGCCGGGCTCGGTCCGGGAGCCGTCGACGATCGCGTCGAGGGCGACGGTGCCGATCGCACTGCCGCCGAGCTCCCAGCCCGAGACGACCTCGCCCACCTGCGCGATCTCCCCACCGGGGATCTCGATTCCCGCGAGCTCGGCCCCCCGTCGCAGCCCGACGCCGATCGCCCCGCAGACCTCGGCGTCGGCCTCGCGGCAGAGGATGAAGTCGACCATCGCGATCGGCTCGGCGCCGACGCAGATCAGGTCGTTGACGTTCATCGCCACGCAGTCGATGCCGATCGTGTCGAACCTGCCCAGGCGCTCGGCGACGAGCATCTTCGTGCCGACGCCGTCGGTGCCGAAGGCGATCCCCGTGCGCTCGTCGAGCCGCAGCACGCTGGCGTAGTGGCGCGGCAGGTCGACGACCCGCGACGGCTTGCCGGTGTCGATCAACCGCAGGTTGCGGACCAGAGCCTCGACCGCAGTGTCGGCGGCGCGCTGGTCGACCCCGGCGTCGGCGTATTCGCCCTGTGAGGCGGAGCGAAGCGAAGCCGAGTCGCGCCGCTGTTGAGGCGCCTTATTCATCGGTTCATTCTCGCGACAACCGCGGTTGCGAGGGCGAGCCGGTAGGCCGCGTACGGCCACAGGGCGCGGTCGCGCTCGACCAGCGCGATCAGCCGCTGCGAGGCGAGGGTCGAGGCGAAGGAGGTCGCGACGCCGGCGACGATCGCGCGCCGCAGGCCCGGCGAGACGCCGCGGCGGCGCAGCCTGACGCCCTTGA
>DAIRGH010000113.1:0-8865 GCA_036794585.1 Solirubrobacterales bacterium
CCCGGAGCGGGCGAGGTCGCGCGAGCGACCCGACGCCCGCCGACCCCAACCCCGAGCACCGGCGCCGCGCCCGCGCGCGGAGCATCGGGACGCGCGGGCGAAACACGAGCCGAGACCGCAGCCGCCTTCCGACGACGGCCATGCGGCCGTGGCCGCACTGCCCGCTCCCGCGCCGCTCCCTCCATCGGCGCCCGCGCAGCCCCCCGCCCCGAACGCTCCGAGCGAGCAACCCGACGAGCCGCCGCCACCCGAGCCGCCGGCTCCCGCGCCGCCGCCGCCCGATCACGAACCACCACGAGGCCCGAGCCCGTTCGGCTTCGAGCACTGATCGCCATGGACCGCGGTCAGCACCACCGAGGGCGGACGCTGGCGATCGCGGTGGTGCTCGCATTCGCCGCCGCGCTGCTGCTGGCGCGCCCGGCGCACGCGGGCAGCTACGTCGTCACCGAGTGCAGCTCGGTCAGCGCGGCGACGCCCGACGCGACCTGGGAGCGCTCGACCGACCACTACCTCGCCCGGGCTCGGTGCGGCACCGACGACGGCCTTCAGGCCTATCACGACGCCGCCGAGACCGGTCCCTGGCACTACGGCGCCTGGGTCTGGCGGGCGCCGGCCGGGACGGTGTTCACCAGCGTGCAGGCGAACGCCAGCCTCACCAACCAGGCCGGGCACCGCGGCCAGCTGATCGCCACCCGTCCGTCGGGCGAGCCGGTCGAGTTCGGCGCCGAGCACAGCGACTTCCGCGTCCACTCGATCGCCGGCGAGTTCGTCCAGTTTCACAGCTGGCTGCTTTGCGTGGGCGGCCCGCCGTGCGGCCGTGCGGGTGGCGACAGCGCCCACGCGTACGTGCGCGGCGTCTACCTGCGCACCGAGGACCGCGTCGCGCCGGCGATCTCGCTGAGCGGCGGCTCGCTGCTCGGCGATCCGGTCGTCCGCGGAGTTCGCGGCCTCTCCTTCCAGGCGACCGACGTCGGCGGCGGCATCCGCCGGGTCTGGGTCGAGGCCAACGGCACCGAGTTGGTCACCGACGTTCGCAACTGCGCGCTGGCGGCCGGCTTTGCGACGGCGCTGCGCCCGTGTCCCGATGCGACCAGCGAGGCTGCCGCGGTGTCCACCGCGGCCGGCGTCTTCGCCACCGGGCCGAACACGGTCAGGACCTGTGTCGAGGATCTCGCGCTCGACGGGGGCCCCAACCGCACCCGCGAGCAGCTCGCGGTGTGGGTCGACAACGCCTGTCCCTCCTCGCCCGTCGCGGGCGCCGGCGCACTGAGCGCCGGCTTCGCCCGCGGGGGCGACTCAACCGTCCGCTCAGACCGAGGCGCGACGATCCGTGGTCGGCTCGCCGGCGCCGGCGCCGGCGCGACGGTCTGCGCGCTTACCCGCGACCGCCTCGCCGGGGCGCCCGTCGTCGTCAGCGCCGTCGCGAGCACGACCGCCGACGGCAGCTATGCGATCGAGCTGCCGCCCGGCCCCAGTCGCGAGGTCTTCGTCCACCACGCCGCCGGCGACACCGTGATCGCGCGACACGGGCTCGAGCTGCGCTCGATCGCCCGCCCCACGCTCGACGTCAACCCGAGAGCCGGCCTTGCGAATGGCGATCGCCTGCGGTTCGCCGGGGCGCTTCCACAACCGGCCTGCGCCGAGCGCCTGGTGAAGATCCAGGCGCGCCTGGGCAAGCGGCGCTGGCAGGCGTTTCGCACCGACCGCACCGCCCCCGACTGCCACTTTGCGGCCCGCTACAAGCTGCGCGCCACCACCAGCGCCCGCCGCTATCGCTTCCGCGCCCTCGTTCCGCAGCAGGCCGGCTACCCCTACGAGCGCGGCCACTCGCGGGTCGTCAAGGTGAAGCTCAGGCGCCGGCCGAGATAGCAGGGCGGTATGCAGGTAAGGGAGGCGTCGGCGCCGGGGCGACCCGCTGTCCCGCATTTGGGCCGGATAGCGGCCCCGAATCAGGATGGCGTCCTGGATTCACTACCCATGCGGTAGTCGAAGTAGGGTGCGGCTGGTCGCGCGGTCCGGGCACCTCCCCTACCCGGCCCCACAAACATTGGCACCAATCACGCGCCGGCGCTGATCGCCGCTCGCTTGGCTTCCACGTCTTCGAGCTGCTCTGAGATCCAGACGCCCGGGTCGCGCGCGCGGACGATCTCGCGCAGGCGCTGGGCGCGCAGGCGGCGCTCCTCGAGGTCCATGGTCAGCGCACGGTGGATGCAGTCGGCCTGCTCCTGGATGTCGAAGGGGTTGACCGACAGCGTGCAATCGCCGAGTTCCTCGTGCGAGCCGGTGTTCTCGGAGAGCATCACGACGCCATCGCGCGTGTTCACCGCGGGCGCTTCCTTGGCGACGAGGTTCATGCCGTCGAAGATCGAGTTGACCATCAGCAGGTCGAAATGCTTGTAGCGGGCGACCGCCTCGGGGAAGTTCTCGTAGATGCGGAGGTCGATCGGCATCCAATCGGTGGTCCCGTGGCGGTGGTTGACGACCGCGACCAGCGCCTCGATCCGGTCCAGGTACTCGGCGTACTCGGGCACGTCCTGGCGCGACGGCTGCAGGTGAGCGATGAAGGTGACGCGCTCGCGAAACTCGGGGTGCTGCTGGAGGAAGATGTCGAAGGCGGTGAAGCCCCGCAGCACGTTCTTCGACAGGTCGGCGCGGTCGACGCGGATCACCAGGTAGTCGCGGCGGCGCCGCAGGATCTCCTGCTCGTAGGCGGCGACCTCGTCCGAGGCCGCGGCGCGATCGAGCCGCTTGGCGTCGATTCCGAGCGGGTAGGCCCGAACCCAGGTCTCGCGCCCGTCGTAGGCGACCGTTCCCTGCTCGTAGTCGACCTCGAGCTCCATCAGCTCGCGGCAGCAGTGCAGGAAGTTGCGGCAGTAGGCGGTGGTGTGAAAGCCGATGATGTCGTTGGCAAGCAGCCCGCGGTAGATCTCCTCGCGCCAGGCGATCGGCAGGATCCTCCAGCTGTCGGGCTGCGACCACGGGATGTGGACGAAGTGCTGCAGGAACGCGTCCTCGCGCTCGGCGCGGACAAGGGCGGGAGCGGTGTAGAGGTGGTAGTCGTGAAACATCACAAGCGGCTCGTCGTCGTCCGAGATCTGGCGCAGGACGGCCGCGGCGATGTCGCGGTTGACGACCTTGTAGCCGTACTCCCAGGCGTCGGCCTCCTCGGCGCGGATGTCGGGGGCGTTGGACAGGTCCCAGAGGTAGTGCTGGATGAACCACAGGATCGGGTTTGCGATCACGTTGTAGAAGCGGTCGTAGGCGGCGGCGTCGCTCTCGACCAGGCAGAAGTCGTAGGTGACGCCGTCGAGCTCGACCTCGATCGGCTCGCTGTCGGTCTCGCGGGCGACGGCGACGTCTTCGTCGGTCATCGCCGAGGCGACCCAGAGCGCCCGGCGATGCGCGACCAGCCCCGTTAGCGCGGTCACCAGGCCGCCGCCGCCTCGCTGGACGATGCGCTCACCGCCCGGGCCCGGCTCGTACTGCGCGGGACCGCGGTTGGAGACGATCACCAGGCGATGCTCCGACATGGGTGTCAGGCTAGTGCCCCGCCCTGGCGGCTGGCTGGAACGTTAGAGATTCAACTCGGTGAACAGATCGAGCCAGTCGCGCAGCAGCCGCGGCGTGAGGAAGTGCTCGCGGGCGTGCGCCTTGCCCGCGCGACCCAGCCGCTTGGCGAGCTCGGGGTCCTCGAGGATCTCGATCGTTCGGGCTGCTGCCTCCTCAGGCGAGGAGACCAGATAGCCGGATTCCCCGTCGACGATCTGCAGCGGGATCCCGCCGACGTCGCCGCCGATCGTTGGTCGGCCCTTCCACAGGGCCTCGGTGACCGTGAGCCCGAAGCCCTCGCGGATGGACTTTTGGATGCAGACGTCCGCCTGCGACTGAAACGCGTTGACCTCGATCGCGCCGACGTTGTTGAGGTTGTTGAGGATCTTGATGTCGGGATCGCCGTCGGCGTGGCGGAAGGTGCGGTGAAAGAACTCCCACCCCTCGGGATCATCGGTCGCCATCGAGCCGACGAGCGCGAGCTGTGCGTCGGGAATCGCCTCCTTGACGATCCGGTAGGCGTCGATCACGCCGATCGGGTCCTTCCACGGGTCAAAGCGCGACACCTGACAGACCAGCGGCCGTTCGGTGTCGATGCCGAACTGCTCGGAGACGAACGCGGCGTCGTCGGGAGAGAGCGCCATGTTCTTCGGCGACAGCGGGTCGATCGCGGGCGGATAGATCTTGCGGATGCCGCCGTCGAGGCCAGCGGGCACGTACTGCTCCAGGTGCCACACGCTTGCGTCGTAGGGGGTGATCAGCGGCTCGAGTCGCTCGAGCGTTGCCCGGTTGGGGGTCGAAAGGTCGATGTGGCAGCGCCAGATCCAGCGCCGAGCCCGCTCCGGGGCGTTGGCCTGCAGCCCCGCCGGCTGCGGGTCGTGGACGATGATCACGTCCCACTCCCCCTCGAGGTCCTGTGCGTTCATCGCGTTGTAGGCCTCGAAAACCTCCCACTGCTGGTCGTCGAGGGTGCTGGGATCGCCCTGCAGCGAGTTGTGAATCAGCTTGGTGACGTTGAAGAACTCCTCGCGGCCGAGGATCACCTGCCAGTGCGCGTCGAGGCCGACGTCGCGCATCAGCGGCACCATCGTGTAGAGGATCTCCGAGACCCCGCCACCGAAGGCGGTGGCGCTGACGTGCAGCACGCTCTTTCCCTGCAGGGGCTCGGCGAGCTCGCGGATTCGCTCGATCAGCCCACGGCCGGCGATGTGGGTGTAGTCGGCGAGCGACTTGTGGCCGAGGGCTACCTCCTGAAGCATCGCGCCAACCTACAGAACCCCCTTGCCGACAGTTACACCTGCTGGGCGAGCCTAGCGACCCCGTCCTCGACCGCGCGCAGTACCCGGACGTGAAGCTCGGCGCTCGCGCAGGCCACGCAGGACATCTGAAACTGCTCGCCGGAGCCGAGCAGCGGCCGTTCGCCGAGCGAGGAGCCATAGGCGTCGGTGACCACCGCGCCGGCCTCGTCCAGGCAGAGGACCGCCGCGGCGAGGTCGTAGGAGCTGTTGTTGAGCACGGCGCCGCCGCCGAGGCGCTCGAACTGCTCGCGCATCCCCGGTACGTCGGCGACGATCCGCGGGCCCGGCTCGACGTAGGCGTCGAGCTGGCCGGTCGCGATCCGGGTCATGTCGTAGGTCGCCGAGCCGAGGTCGAAGGTGGCGCCGCCGACCGAGGAGGCATCGATCAGCTCGGCGAGCACCTCGATCGTCGCCCGGGCCGGACGGCCGCGAAGGCCGTAGGTCCAGAACATCCGCCCGACCTCGGTGTTGTCCGAGAGCGCCGGTGCCGGTTCGAGGCCCTCTCCGCGGACGGCGTGAAAGGCGAGGCCCGATTTGATCTCGACGATCGAGCCCGCGACCACGTCGGCCATCGTCGGCTCGTGCTCCAAGCCCGCGAGCGCGACCGACACGCAGGCCGACTCGAACCCGGCCATCGCCGGGCGGGTGCCGTCGATCGGGTCGACCACGAGCACCCAACGCGCGGCGCCGGAAGGCTCGACCAGGCCGCGATCCTCAGAGTAGAAGGCGACCTCCGGCGCCTCTCGCTCGAGGAAGTCCTCGAGAAACGACTCGGCCTGCTCGTCGATCGCGAAGGTGACGTCGCCGCCGCGCCCGGCGCCAGCGTGCGCGCGCCCGGCGTGGCTGCCGAGCTCGGGCTGAACTCGCTCCCGGAGCGCCAGCGCAAGCTCGCGAACCAGCGCGCGTGGATCGTCGCTCAAGGCTAGGAGGGCGCGTCCTCGCGGTCGCCGAGCGTGATCTCGAGCTGCTCCTCGTCGCCGTCGCGGATGATGTCCAGGGTCACCTCGTCGCCCGGCTCGAGCAGCGCGATGATCCGCGGCAGGTCGGCGTTGCGGTCGATCGGGTCGCCGTCGACGGCGGTGATCACGTCGCCACCGGCTTCGACGCCGATGCCCTGGAAGCGGATCGTGTCATCTCCCGCCTCGAGGCCCGCTTCATCCGCCGGGCCTCCCTGCACGACCTCCCTGACGAGCGCGCCCGTGTCGACGTCGAGTCCCAGCCGCGCAGCGAGCTGCGGGTAGAGCTCCGTGGTGGTGACCCCGGCGTAGGCGTAGGAGACCTCGCCGTCCTCGCGCAACTGCTCGATCGAGCGCTCGGCGAGGTCGATCGGGACCGCGAAGCCGACGCCCTCGTTGCCGCCCGAGGAGGTTTGGATCTGCTGGTTGATGCCGACCACCTCGCCGGCGGCGTCGAGCAGCGGGCCGCCGGAGTTACCAGGATTGATCGCCGCGTCGGTCTGGATCGCGCCCTCGATCCGGAAGTCGGTGAGCGACTCGATCGAGCGGTCGAGGGCCGAGACGACCCCGACCGAAAGCGACTGGGATTGAAGCTCGCCGAACGGGCTGCCGATCGCGGCCACCCCCTCGCCGACCTCGACGTCGTTCTCAGAGCCGAGCGGCAGCGGGCGCAGGTCGAGCCCCTCTGGATCCACCTCGAGCAGGGCGACGTCGGCGTAGGGGTCGAAGCCGATGATCTCGGCCTCGACCTGGTTGCGGTCGGAGAACTGGACGTAGACCTCGCGGGCTTCATTGAGCTCGTCGTTCGGAACGCCGGTCGCCGTAGCGTCGGTGACGACGTGCGCGTTGGTCAGGATCTCCCCTCCGTCGGAGATCACGAAGCCCGACCCCTGCCCGGCGCCGCCGCCGCCCAGGATGTCCGGCGTGTCGCCGGAGTCGCCAAAGATCGAGGTCACCGTGACGACACCGGGGGCAGCGTTCTCATAGATCGCCTGGGAGTTGAAGGCACCGTCCTGGGCCTCGATCACGACCCGCCTGGAGTTGTCGGGCTGCTCTCCGGTCTCGGATTGGGTGACGGTGACCGTCTCGCCGTCGTCGCCGCAGCCGGCGAGCAGGATCGGAAAAGCCAGCAGCGCCAGCAGGATCGGAAGGAGGCGCCGAGCCATCATCGGCTCGTCCTGGCCGCCGCCGGCAGCCGCAGCTCGAAGGCGGTGCGCCCGCGGCGCGAGCGCAGCTCGAGGCTGCCGTTCATGCGCAGCGCCAGCTCGCGGGCGATCGCGAGCCCCAGGCCCGAGCCGCTGACCTCGTCGCCGGTGTAGAAGCGCTCGAAGACGCGATCGCGCGAGCGCGGCTCGATCCCCGGTCCGTCGTCGGTGACGACCAGGGTCGCTGATCCGTTCTGCTCTCTTGCCCCTACCGAGATCGCCGTTCCTTCGGGCGTGTGCGTGAGCGCGTTGTCGATCAGGATACGCATGATCTGCGCGACCCTGTCGGGGTCGGCTGCAGCCGCAGCCCCTGCGTCGTCGGCGACCGCGATCTCGGAGCGATGACGCTCGGCAACCGGGCCGAACTCCTCGGCCACCCGACGGGCGACGTCGACCAGCCGCACGCGCTCGCGGCGGATCTCGATCGCGTCGGCGTCGAGCTTGGAGAGGTCGAGGAGATCGACCGTCAGCTTCGTCAGCCGCGCGATCTGCTCGCGCATCGTGCGCACGAACTCGGCCCGAGCCTCGGGGTCGGGATCCTCGTCCTCGAGCAGCTCGACGAAGCCCGAGAGCGAGAAGATCGGGGTGCGCAGCTCGTGCGAGGCGTTGGCGATGAACTCCTTGCGCGCGCTGTCGAGGCGAGCCAGCCGCTTCTGCATCTCGTTGAACGTCATCGCGAGCTGGCCGACCTCGTCGTTGGAGTCGATCGGGATCTGGGTGGTGAAGTCGCCGTCGGCGACCTTCTCGGCCGCCTCCTCGAGCCGGCGCAGCCGGCGCGAGTGGGCGCGCGCGACCACCCAGCCGGCGCCGAGCGCGGCCAGCAGTGCGATCCCGCCGGCGATCAAGATCTGACGCCGGATCAAGGCGACGTTGTCGTCGACGTCGGCAAGGCTGGTCGAGAAGACGGCGACCCAGCGCGGCTCGCCGTCCAGCGAGAGCGCAACGGCGGTCTCGCCGCGCCGCTCGCCGGCGATCGTCTCGACCGCGCTTGCGACCGGTCCCGCGCTCGCCGCCGCGATCGCCGCCGGATAGGCGGGCAGGACCGCCGTCCGTTCGAGCTCGGAGTCGGAGACGACGAAGCGCGGCTGCGGGCCCGAGGGTCCGTCACGCAGGCCGAGCACCGTCACGCGCGCGCCGGTGCGCTGATCGATCGCGCGCACGAGCGAGCGCAGCACAGGCGGCGAGAGGCCCTCCTCCATCGCCCGCTGCAACCTGCCGCTCTGCTCCGTCGCGACCTGCTCGAGCCGTCCCAGCTTCTCGGCGGTGAGACTCGAGCTCAGCTGCGGCACCACGTACAGGTAGATGAACCCGACCGCCGCCGCGGTGATCCCGAAGAACAGCAGGGCGAGCCGGTTACGTACCGAGTTCACGACTACTCCTGGTCGCGGAACCTGTAGCCGACGCCCCTGACCGTGAACAGATACTCCGGCTCGCGAGGGTCGCGTTCGAGCTTTTCTCGCAGGTGGCGAATGTGGACGTCGATCGTGCGCGGGTCTCGGTAGGCCGAGTCACCCCACACCTGCTCCAGCAGCGTCTCGCGCGTCATCACCCGCCCGGGAGCGGCGGCGAGCGTCGAGAGGATCTCGAACTCGACGTAGGTGAGCCGGATGTCCTCACCGCGTACGCTCACCGCGCGGCGCTCGAAGTCGATCTCGAGCTCTCCGGCGGCGATCGGCTCCTCGCCGCCGGGCCGGCCACGCAGCATCTCGGAGCGGCGCAGCGCGGCCTTCACGCGGCTGCGGAACTCGCGCACCGAGAACGGCTTGGTGATGTAGTCGTCGGCCCCCATCTCGAGGCCGAGCACCTTGTCGATCTCGTCGTCCTTGGCGGTGAGCATGATGATCGGCACCTGGCTGC
>DAIRGH010000114.1:0-8823 GCA_036794585.1 Solirubrobacterales bacterium
GCTCGACGGCCAGGTCGCCGGGCTGATCATGGAGCCGGCGATGATGAACATCAACGTCATCCCGCCGGTCGAGGGCTATCTGGAGCGCGTCCGCGAGCTGACCAGCGCCCACGGAGTGAAGCTGATCTTCGACGAGGTCAAGACCGGCGCCACGATCGCCTGGGGCGGCGCCACCCGGCGCTTCGGCGTCCAGCCGGACATCATCACGCTCGCCAAGGCGATCTGCGGCGGCTATCCGGGCGGTGCGATCGGGATGACCGAGGAGGTCGCCGCCGTGATCGCCGACGGGCGCGTACACCAGTACGGGACGTTCAACGGCAACCCGCTGGTGATGGCCGCCGCCCAGGCGACGCTCACCCAGGTGCTCACCGAGAACGTCTACGCGAAGCTCGAGCGCTCCAACGAGTGGTTGAAGCAGGCCTGTGACCGGGTGATCGAGGAGTACGGGCTGCCCTGTTACAGCGAGGGGATCGGCGCCAAGGGCTGCGTCGTCTTTGCCTCCGAGCCGCTGCGCGAGTACCGCGACTACCTGACCAAGGTCGACGAGGACCTGTCGACGCTCGCGTGGCTTTACCACATGAACCACGGCGTCTTCATGACCCCCGGGGTCGAGGAGGAGTGGACACTGTCGATCGCCCACACCGAGGACGACCTGCAGCGCTTCGTCGACGCCTTCGAGGCGTTCGCCCGAGACCTCACCTCCAACTTCGGCTGATCCATGTGGCGGTGCGGCTCTACCGAGCCGAGTGGTCGACCAACTGCGAGCGCGTTGGTCTCGCGCTCGCCCACAAGGGGATCGAGGCCGAGTCGGTGCTGATCTCCTACTCCGATCGCAGCCCCGTCGAGGCGATCAGCGGCCAGGGGCTGGTGCCTGTGATCGACGACGACGGCACGGTTGTCAACGACTCGGTCGCGATTCTGGGCTACTTGGAGCGGCGCAACCCCGAGCCGCCGCTGTTCCCAGCCGACCCCGCCCGCGCGGAGGTCGGCCTGTTCATCGAGTGGTTCGAGCGCGTCTACAAGGAGGCGCCGAACGGTCTCGAGGACGAGCTCGAGTCCGCGGCCCCCGACGAGGCCCTCGTCGCCGCCCTCTCGGCCGAGATGCGCCCGCGCCTCGACCTGTTCGAGTCCCTGCTCGACGGCCGCGAGTTCCTCTTCGGCGACTTCGGCGCCGCCGACTGCGTCGCCTACCCCTTCCTCAAGTACGCCGCTGGCCGCGACCAAGCCGACGACGAGCTCTTCCACGTCATCCTCGAAGAGCACCAGCCGCTCGGCGACGACCACCTGAACCTCGCGGCGTGGATCGAGCGAGTCGCGGAGCTTCCGAGGGCCTACTAGCCTCAGAGGCCATGGCCAACCGGCTCGCCGACGAGACCAGCCCGTACCTGCTCCAGCACAAGGACAACCCCGTCGACTGGTACCCGTGGGGACCGGAGGCGCTCGAGCGGGCGCTCGAGCTAGACCGCCCGATCCTGCTCTCGATCGGCTACTCGGCGTGTCACTGGTGTCACGTGATGGAGCACGAGTCGTTCGAGGACGCCGAGACGGCGCGGTTCATGAACGAGCACTTCGTGCCGATCAAGGTCGACCGCGAGGAGCGCCCCGACGTCGACGCGATCTACATGGAGGCGGTCCAGGGAATGACCGGGCACGGCGGCTGGCCGCTGACCGCTTTCTGCGATCCCGAGGGCGTGCCGTTCTACGGCGGCACCTACTTTCCGCCCGAGCCCCGCCACGGGATGCCGAGCTTTCAGATGGTCATGGAGGCGGTGGTCCAGTCATGGGCGACCCAGCGCGAGCAGATCCGCGAGGCCGCGGGGCGGATCCGATCCCAGCTGGAGGCGGTTGGCCGCATCGAGCCGGGCGACGAGGAGGTCACGCCCCCGCTCGTCGAGCGTGCCGTGATCGAGCTGCGAGGCGCGGCGGACATGCGCCACGGCGGCTTCGGCCAGGCGCCGAAGTTCCCGCCCGCCTCGGCGCTCGAGCTGCTGCTCACCCGCGGTGAGACCGACGTGGTCGAGGTGACGCTCGACGCGATGGCGGCGGGCGGGATCCACGACCAGATCGGCGGCGGCTTTGCCCGCTACTCGGTCGACGACATCTGGCTCGTCCCCCACTTCGAGAAGATGCTCTACGACAACGCGCTGCTGGCCCGCGCCTACCTGCACGGCCACCTGGCGCTCGGCCACGATCGCTGGCGCGTGACCGCCGAGCGCACGCTCGACTGGATGCTCGCGGAGATGCGCGGCCCCGAGGGCGGCTTCTACTCGGCGCTCGACGCCGACTCGGAGGGCGAGGAGGGCCGCTTCTACGTCTGGGACGCGGCCGAGTTCCGCGAGCTGGCCGGAGACGAGGTCACCGACTACTACGGGATCACTGAGAGCGGCAACTTCGAGGGCCGCAACATCCCGAACCTGATCGACCGTCCGGACGCCGAGCCGCCGCCGGGCCTGGACGAAGCGCGCCGGGCGCTGTACGAGCACCGCGCGGAACGCGTCTGGCCGGGGCTCGACGACAAGCGGCTGCTGTCGTGGAACGCGCTCGCGATCGCGGCGCTCGCCGACGCCGGCGCGGCGCTCGCTCGCGACGACTACCTGGCCGCCGCCCGCGAGGCGGCCGAGTTCGTCTGGACCCGGATGCGCGAGCCCGACGGCCGCCTGCTGCGTACCTACAAGGACGGTCAGGCGAAGCTCAACGCCTACCTCGAAGACCACGCCTATCTGCTGGAGGCGCTCCTGACTCTCTACGAGGCGAGCTTCGAGGCGCACTGGTTCGAGGCCGCGCGCGAAACGGCGGACCGGATGATCGCCCGCTTCGCCGACGAGGAGCGGGGCGGCTTCTTCACCACCTCCGACGACCACGAGGAGCTGATCGCACGCCGCAAGGACATCGACGACCATCCGATTCCGTCCGGCAACTCGGCGGCCGCGTTCGGGCTGCTGCGCCTCGCCAGGCTCACCGGCGCCCAGGAGTACGAGCAGCACGCCGTCTCGGTCTTCCGCCTGTTCGCCCGGGTCGCCGTCCGGCATCCAAGTGCCGTCGGCCATCTGCTGCGGGCCATCGACTTCCACCTGGCTCCGGCCAGGGAGGTGGCGTTGGTCGCACCGTCAGGGGCCGACGGGCTGGCCGAGCTCGCCCAAGTCGTGCGCTCGAGCTTTCGCCCACACGTGGTCCTGGCCGGCGGCGTGGAGGGCGTCGAGCAGCCCGAGCTGATGCGGCAGCGCACCGCGGTCGAGGGCCGCGCCGCCGCCTACGTCTGCGAGCGCTTCGCCTGCCGGCGGCCCGTGACCGAGCCGGCCGAGCTGGCGCATGCATTAGACGGCTGATCCCGGGTAGATTGCCGAGCAATGGCGACCGCGACCAAGGCGACGCGCAAGAAGGGCGCGAAGACGATCGTCCGCGAGTACTTCGACGCGCTCGGCGCTCAGGATCTCGACCGCGCCGTCAAGTTCTGGAAGCCGGGCAGCCCCGACCGGATCCACGGGATCGCCGAGATGACGGCGCCCGACGGAATCCGCGCCTACTTCGCGGAGACCTTTGCCGCCTTTCCGGACTGGAAGTTCGAGATCCTCGAGCTGGTCGGAAGCGGCGACCTCGCAGCCGCCCGCTGGCGCGTCACAGCGACGTTCACGGGGCCCGGCCGCTTTCAGGGCATCGCCCCGACGGGCAAGACGATCACCCTCGAGGGCTGCGACATGTTCCGGGTCGAGGACGGACTGATCGTCGAAAACAACGCCTACACGAACGGGATGCAGGTCGCCGAGCAGCTCGGCCTGCTGCCTCCGCAGGGCTCCACCGGCGAGCGGGCGATGATCGGCGCCTTCAACGCCAAGACCGCCGCCCTCGGCGCGGTCAAGCGCTTTCGCGAGCGCTAGCGTCTAGACGCGGCGCTTCTTCGTCCGCAGCGTCGCCTCCATGCCGAGCTCGCGGTGATCCGAGAGCGAGCACCAGAAGACGTACGTCGAACGCTTCTTGAAGCGGGCGTCGAGGTTCTCGTACTCGCCGGGACCGACGACGCCAATCGCCAGCTCCGGCCCCTCCAACGCCCCGCTCGAGCCGATCCGCTGCAGCTTCAGGTCGTGCGGGTCCTCGCCGTCGTTGAGGAACTGGACGATCGCCCGCCCAGGACGCAGCTTCTGCTTGGAGAGCAGCAGGTCGAACTCCGAGCCGCGGACCTGGACCCGGTCGGGGACCGGCTCGGGCGCCGCCGCCGAAGCGGTCGCAGCCGTAGCAAGCATCGCCAGCGCGGCGGCGGCGATCCGCAATCGCGACATCAGCCGATCAGCGCCGGGCGGGCAAAGCCGGCGGCGCCGGGGATCACGGCGGCGGCGTCGACGCCGAACCACTGCTCGATGATCGAGGAGTAGAGGCCGCGGAAGTCGGAGGTGCTGCGGATGTTCTTGTTCGCGTCGAGCTGCTCGAGCCCGGGCCACTCGCCGACCATCTGGCCGTGCGCGCGGCTGCCGATCACCATCGCGGTGCCGGCGGCGCCGTGGTCGGTGCCGGCCGAGCCGTTCTCCTGCGGGCGGCGACCGAACTCCGACCAGACGAGGGTGATCACCCGGTCGGCGAGGCCCCGCGCTTCGAGGTCCGCCTGAAACGCCGCCAGCGAGTCGGCGGTGAGCTTGATGTTGTTGCCGAACCGCGCCTCCTGGCTGTCGTGGGTGTCGTAGCCGCCTGGAGCATCGAGGGCGACGCACTGAAGCGGCAGGCCGGCGGAGAGCATCGCCGCGATCGCCGCAAGCGCCGTGGGAAACGTCTGCTTGCCCGGATAGGCGACCGGCGGCACGACCGGCTCGTCCGAGAACGGCGCCAGCTGGCTCTTCACCCGCATCGACTGCTCGGCGGCGGTGCCCGCGGCGACCAGGCCGCTGTCCTTGCTGCGCACCGCCCGGCCGGCGATCGAGGAGATCGAGTCGAACATCAATTCCTCGACCTCGCCCCAGACGCCGTCCTGCCAGATCTCATAGCCCGTGCCGCTGATCGCGGCGACCGGCACCGAGGAGCTGGCGAGCGCCGGCGAGAGCTGGCCGTCGAGCGAGAGGCCCTGCAGGGGGTTGTCGGGGGTGCCGATCACGTCGAGCAGCCGTCCCATCCAGCCGGTCGTCTCGTTGGGCGCCAGCGCTCCCACCTCCCAGTAATGGCGCGAGGTGAAGTGCGACTGGTTCGGCGAGTCGTAGGCGACCGCCGGCAGCAGCGACATCTTGCCGGCGCGGTGAAGCGCGTCGAAGCCCGCCGCCGACGGATGCCAGCGAAGCCGCGTGTCCTCGGTGAACTCGGTGCCCTCCCCAGGCGCGAGCGCAAGGGTGGGGCGCAGCGACTGATAGATCGAGTCGGTGGTCGGCGCGAGCAGCGAGAGCGAGTCGGTGCCGCCGTCCATGAACACGCTGACCAGTACCGGGTCGCTGCCGCCCGCCGCCTTGGCGACGCCCTCCTGCATGCCGCGGAGCCCGATCTTCGAGGCGCCGTAGACGGACAGCAGGGCGGCCGAGGAGCGCAGGAAGAACGAACGCCGGCTCAGTCCCGTGCCCGCGGGCAGCGGCTGGCCGGGCTCGATCGCCGGCAGGCCGTTGCCGGCCTCGGCGACGGCGCGGCGCAGCAGGTGGGAGCGCGAGAACTCGGCGCAGTGATGACAGTCGCGGGCCATGGTCAGCTCGCCTGCAGGTCGGGTGACGTCGCGATCAGCATCCGCAGGGCGTTCTGGCGCATCGCGCGGTAGGTGCCCTTCTCCCAGTCCTCGCTCGCCACCTTGTCGACGGAGTCGCAGAACTTGAGCAGCGCCTTCTCGGTGCCCGCCGAGACCGACGGGTTGCCCCAGAAGCGGAGGGCCTTGCGCAGCGCGGCGTTTGAGGTCTCGCGCTCGTTGTAGTCGGCCTCCTCGTCGATCGCGTCGGGTCCGGCGATCTCGTTGGCGGCGATCCAACGGCCGCGGAAGGTCGACGTGTCCAGCCAACGCTCATCGTTCCAACCGGCGACGTTCGGCGGCCGGAACAGCCGCTGCCCCGTGACCGAGGAGATCCACGCCCACTCGCCGCTGATACCGCGGCGACGAGCGCGGTGAAGCCCGGCGATCCAGACGACCGGGGGCTTCACCATCGAGGGCCCGGTGTAAAGCCTGGGGTGCATCAGGATCGACTCGACCACCGGCCGGATCGCGTACCCGCCCTCGACGTACTTGCGCTGAAGCGCCTTGCGGTCCTTCTCCTTCGGCGCCACCGGGATGAAGTAGCTCCACAGCTTCTCGATGAAGAACCTCGGATGAGCGGCGTGCTCGAGGCACAGCCGGCATGAGTCCTGCCAGCCGAAGGCGCCGGTCTGGCCGAAGATCGTCTTCGCGCCGGCGTCGAAGCGCGCAGGGTCGAAGCGAAAGTTCGTGTAGCCGACATCGTCGACGTAGTCGGCGCGCCAGCCGGTGAGCGCCCGCGCCTGCTCGCGCACGTCGGTCTCGGAGTAGGGGTAACCCGACGCGTCCGAGACCCCCAACGTGAACAGCTCCATCAGCTCGCGCGCGTAGTTCTCGTTCGGGCGACCCCTGCGATTCTGGATTCCCGAGAGCCAGATCAGCATCGCCGGGTCGGTGGTCACCGCCTCGAGCAGCTGCGCGAAGGATGAGAGACCCAGGGCGCGGAAGGTCTCGGACTGCTGGATGTTGAGCTGCTGGGAGTCGACGTCCGCGGTCGCGAACCAGTCGTGCCAGATCAGCGCCATCCGCTCGACGAACGGGTGACTCGAGCGAACCATCCGGTCGAGCCACCAGAGCGCGTCGTGGCCGTAGGCGTCGAAGGGGGCGAGCGGCAGGCCGTCCTCGTCGAGCGGCTCGGGGCCGCGCAGCTTCGGCGCTCCCTTCGGCCGGGTCAGCGACCGAACCGCCTCCTTGAGGCCCTTGCGGCTGGCGAGCCGGGCGAGCCTGCGAACGTCACCGGGTCTGGGCCCGAATCCGGCGCGCCAGAGCAGGCGCTCTGCCTGGCGCGTCCCGAACTTCCCGCGGTAGACAGGCAGGTCCGCCATCTGATCCACCATCGGCGCGCGCTCGAAGCTCTTTAGCCCGGTGGACATGGCAACGTGTCGGCCCGCTCATGGACCCGCTCCAGCACCCGATCTTCATCGTCGGCACACCTCAGTCAGGCACGACCTACGTGTTCAGCGCCCTCGCGCGATTGCCAGGCGCCATCACCTTGGACCAGCGCGCCCGAGACGCCTTCGCCCGTGCAGCCGAGCTGCCTCCGGCGCTCCGCGGCCACGACAGCAACCGCCGCACCGACGACGACGCGACGCCCGAGACCGTCCAGCGCATCCGCGCGACGCTACGCGAGCTGGAGGGGCGCCTCATCGATGGCGCCCCCCGACACGCTCTGCGGATCCCGTTCCTGGCGGCGGTCTTCCCCGACGCCATGTTCGTCTACGTCTACCGCTCCCCGCGCGAGACGATCGCCGGGATGATCGAGGCGTGGCGCTCCGGGCTCTACGTCACCTATCCGAGGCTGCCGGACTGGCCCGGGCCGCCCTGGTCGATGCTGCTGGTCCCGGGCTGGCGGTCGCTGGCCGGCAAGAGCGTTGCCGAGATCGCCACCGCCCAGTGGACGACCACGACGCGGTTCCTGCTC
The DNA here is from genome assembly GCA_036794585.1 of Solirubrobacterales bacterium. Lineage (GTDB taxonomy): Bacteria > Actinomycetota > Thermoleophilia > Solirubrobacterales > 70-9 > WHSW01. The sequence continues at coordinate 7,605 of DAIRGH010000114.1, forward strand.
GACGACCTGCAGGCGCTGGCACCACACCGCTGGGCCGTCGTCGACTACGCGGCGCTCCTCGGGGATCCGGGCGGCGAGCTCGAGCGCCTAGCCGGCGTATTGGGCCTCGCGTGGAGGGCAGAGGCCGCAGGCGACAGCCCCGTCACCCACGTGCTTCGCCCCAGCCCGCCGAGGCTGACGGAGCTCGAAGACGACCTTCAGCGCCTACTGCCGCAGACGATCGGCCTCGCGGAGGTGGCTCATGATCTGCTGGCGGCTCCGGTGTCGCGGCGCCCCACGGCGACACCCGACTTCGAGGCCGAGACGCGCAGCGTCCACAGCGCGGGCTTCGCGGCGCTGCTCGACCGGCTCGACTCATCGCTGCTGCTGAGCACCGGCGCCACCGGAAAGCTGGTCTGCGTTCGCCACGACGGCGCCCGCGTGAATACGCACTTCCACGACCTCGCACAGGCGGGCTCGCTGGCCGCCGCCGCAAACGAATTCGCGGTGGCCTCCGGCAACGCTGTGCACCGCTACCGCGAGCGGGACGCCTGCTTCGTCCCCCAAGCGCGCGTTCCGGTCACCGCCTCTGCGCTCGCCTTCGCGGCCGGCGACCTTTGGATCGCCTCGGGGGACTCGCTCGAATTGCTCGCAGACGGGCGGTCGGAGCGCTGGCGACTTCCGTTCGGCGGCGGCTCGCGCTGGCGAATCACCGGACTCGCGGTGGACGGCGGGCGACCAGCCTACGTGTGCGCCGAACCGGCCTCCGCGGACAGGCGGGCGGGCGAGCCAACGGGTGGCTGCGTGGTCGAGTGCGCCACGGGCGAGGTGATCGCAGAGGGCCTCGCGGCTCCGCGAGGCCTGCAGCTGCACGACGGCCGGCTGCTCGTGCTCGAGCGCGACCTCGATCGCGTGAGCGTCGTCGAGCCGGACTCCGGCGAGCGCCTCACCGTCGCCGAGCTGCCAGGGTCTCCTCGCGGGCTCGCCGTGCTCGGGTCGACCGCTTTCGTCGCCCTGTCACGGGTCCGCAGCGCTGATTCGGTCCCCTCCGCAGCGCCGTTCAGCGGCGTCTCGGTGGTCGACCTGGGGCGGGGTGTCGTCGGCGGGTACCTGCGCTTCGAGGGCGAGATCGCGGAGGTCTCCGACGTCGTCGCGCTGCCGTTCCGGTATCCGGAGATCGCCGCCGGCTACTGAATCTCCTCGTCCTGGCCGGGGCCGCCGTTGAGCTTGTCCTTGCCGG
>DAIRGH010000115.1:0-8797 GCA_036794585.1 Solirubrobacterales bacterium
GGGCCCGCGAGCAGGCCGAGGACTACGCGCGCCGGGCCGGCGAACGCGGCGAGGCCTTCGGGCATCCCGAGATCGCGTGGCTGGCCGAGGGCGCCGTCGCCGCGCGCTGGGGCGATCCCGCCGAGGCGGAGGAGGTGCTCGTGCGCTTTGCCGGCTCGCCGCAGCAGGCTCCGCGCGACGGCTGGCGAACGCTGTTGTTTCGCGCGCTCGCGGCCGACCGGCGCGACGACCCAGGGGCCGCCGATCTCGCGGCGCAGGCCTACGAGGCGGCGGGCGAGCTGGGGCGCCCGGACCTGCCGGCGCTGCACGAGCCCGACGTGGCCGCGGTCGTCGGTCCGCTGGCGGCGGGGGCGGGATCGCGGACGGCGGCGGCGGTCGCCGAGCAGGAAAGCTCGCACGTGATCACGCTGCTCGGGGGGTACGGGGTCGCCGCCGGGGGGCGCGCGCTCGAGCCGCCCGCGGGCAGGCCGTCGTCGCTGATCAAGGTCCTCGCCCTCGCCAGCGATCCGGTCGCGGCCGACGAGGCGATCGAGCTCCTCTGGCCCGGAACCGACACCCAGACCGGACGCCGGCGGCTTCGTAACCTGCTCAACCGCCTGCGCACGAGCTGCGGCGAGCTGGTTCGCCGTAACGGCGAGGCGCTGGTGCTCGCTCCGGGCACCGAGGTCGATGCGCGGCGCTTCGAAGCGGCGGCCGCCGCCGCGACTTCGGCGAACGAGGCACGGCCGGGGCTCGCCCGCACCGCGCTCGCCCGGTACACGGGCGAGCTGCTGCCCGCCGATCGGTACGAGGCATGGGCGACCGTGCCCCGCGAACGCCTGCGCCGCCGCTACCTCGAGCTGCTCGACCTGCTCGTCGACGATGCAGTCGACCGCGGTGACGTCGACGAGGCGATCCGCCTTCTCGACCGCGCCCAGGAAGCGGAGCCGCTCGACGAGGATCGCTACGTGCGCGCCGCCGAGCTGCTCCTGTTTCAGGGCCGTCGCGGCAGCGCCCAGTCGCTCGTCGACAGGGCGATCGGGGTGCGCGAGGAGCTCGGCCTCGATCCGTCCACGCGCCTGGCTCGTCTGAGCGCGGCGACGGGCGGCGAATAGACACGAACTGCAATTGGACGACTGTTGGACGCCCTCGCGGGACGATCTCCCCATGCTCGTCACGCTCGTGATCAGGCTCGTGCCGGAGCGGCTAGCGCTGGGCGAGTTCGTGGGCGAGGTCGAGCACGTCGGCGACGGCACACACGAGGTCGTGCGCACCGTGTCGGAGCTGGTCGAGTTCGCGCAGCGCGCGGCCGCGGCGAATCCCGAGCACGAGCCTGGCGCAGGCCGAGGCGTCGGCCCGCGATAGCGTGGCGGCCGTGGCCGCGCGGCTTCGCAAGCACTGGGGCTGGGGGTATGAGGACCAGCAGCCGTCGCTCGGCGATCTGAAGGCTGCCGCTGCAGACATTCGCGAGCGGCTCTGCTTCGGCGGCGAGGCGGCCGAGCCCGTTCCCCTGGAGGCGGTCGAGCTGCCGGCACCGCGGCTCGAGCCGCCGGCGTCGCTGGCCGAAATCGTCAGCGCCGATCGCCGCGAGCGTGTCTCCCACGCGCTCGGCAAGGCGTACCGCGACGTCGTCCGCGGCTTTCGCGGCGAGTTCGAGAATCCGCCCGACCTGGTCGCCCGTCCCCGGGACGAGCACGAGGTCGAGGCGGTGCTGGGGTGGTGCGCCGACGCGGGCGCCGCGGCGATCCCCTACGGGGGCGGCACCAGCGTCGTCGGTGGCGTCGAGCCGCGGATCGGCGACGGCTACGCGGGCTCGGTGACGATCGACCTCGGCGCGCTCGACCGGGTGCTCGAGGTCGATCCGGTCTCGCGCGCGGCGCGGATTCAGGCCGGCGCGCTGGGGCCGTCGCTGAACGAGCAGCTCGCCGAGTCCGGCCTCACCCTGCGCCACTTTCCGCAGTCGTTCGAGTACTCCTCGCTGGGAGGCTGGATCGCGACCCGCGCCGGCGGTCACTTCGCGACGGTGTGGACGCACATCGACGACCTGGTCGAGTCGGTGCGGGCGATCACTCCAAGCGGCGAGTGGGAGAGCCGCCGGCTGCCCGGCTCGGGCGCCGGGCCGAGCCCGGACCGGATGCTGATCGGCTCCGAGGGGATCCTCGGCGTGATCACCGAGGCATGGGTGCGCGTCCACGAGCGCCCGCAGGAGAAGCTCTCCGTCGGCGTCGCCTTCGACTCCTTCGCCGCCGGCGCCGAGGCGGTGCGGGCCCTGGCCCAATCCGGCCTCAACCCCGCCAACTGCCGCCTGCTCGATGAGACCGAGTCCCAGGTCACCCACGCGTCCGAGGACGGGCGCGCGACGCTGGTGCTCGGCTTCGAGTCCGCACACCAGCCGGTCGACGAGCTCATGCGCCAGGCGATCGAGCTTGCCGGCGATCATGGCGGCGAGGCCGGCGAGATCCGCTCCGCGGCAGCGCGCTCGGACGCGGTCGGCGCCTGGCGCCACGCATTTCTCGCCGCGCCCTACCTGCGCGACACCTTCGTCGCCGTCGGGGTGCTCTCCGACACCTTCGAGACGGCGATCACCTGGGACCGGTTCGAGGAGTTTCACGCCACGATGATCGAGCGGGCGCGGGAGGCGGCCGGCGGCGAGGCGAAGGTGATGTGCCGCTTCACCCACGTCTACCCGGACGGCCCGGCCCCGTACTTCACGATCCTTGCGCCGGCGCGGCGCGGGTCGGAGGTCGAGCAGTGGGACGAGATCAAGGCTGCCGTCTCCGACGCGGTGATCGACGCCGGTGGCACCATCACCCACCATCACGCGGTCGGGCGCGATCACCGTCCCTGGTATGACCGCCAGCGCCCACAGCCGTTCGCTGAGGCCCTGCGCGCGGCCAAGCGCTCGCTCGATCCGGCCGCGATCCTCAATCCCGGGGTGCTGATCGATCCCTGAGCGCAAGTGGCGCATGAGCGGTCTCGCGGATCTATCCTCCCGAGCGGGAATGGGGCGGCTAGGAATCGTCCGAGTGGGAGCTCTCGCGCTGGCCGCGGCGCTGCTGACCGCGCCCGCCTCGGCGAGCGCGCAAGACGAGGCCGTGTACGAGCAGTACCGCGTGCCGACGGTCGGCGGGGCGACGATCAACGTCGAGGTCAAACGCCCGCCCGGCGATCTGACGGCGCCGGTGATCCTCACCTACTCGCCGTACAACACGCTCTCTGAGACCACCAGCCCCAACCTCGCCAACGACGATCTCGGCGACCGCTACGTGCAGCGCGGCTACGCGAGAGCGGTGGCGGACGTGATCGGGACCCGGAACTCGACAGGATGCTGGGACTACGGCGGGCCGCTGGAGACGCAGTCCGGAGTCGACCTCGTCAACTTTCTCGCTTCGCAGCCATGGTCGAACGGAAACGTGGCAATGATCGGCGGCTCGTATGACGGGACGACCGCGACGATGGTCGCCTCGCGCGGCGCCGAGGCTCCCGGCCTGAAGGCGATCGTGCCGATCGCGGGCATCAGCCGCTGGTACGGCTACGCGTACTCGCACGGCATCCGCTACCTCGGCAACACCGAGCGGCCGACCGACGAGGGCATCGACACCCCGTTCGCATTCGACTTCGGGATCGCGCGGACGCCGCCGACCGATCCCACCGACCCAGCCTTCGCGGACATCCTGCTCAGCCGCATCAACCCCTGCGACTCGGTCGAGCACACCGAGCGCGGCTATGACGACAGTCCCGACTACAACACGTTCTGGGTCGAGCGCGACTATCTGCGCCGCGCGGCGAAGATGCGCGCGGCGGTGCTCGTCGCCCACGGCTGGCAGGACTACAACGTCAAGCAGGAGGAGGGCGTCGAGCTGTTCACGGCGCTGCGCGAGGACGACCCGAAGTCGCCGAAGCTCGAGGGCGTGCCGTTCAAGCGCCTCTACATGTTCCAGGACGGCCACGGGAGCCCCACCGCCGACAACTGGCAGCCGCTGCTCGACCGCTTCTTCGCCCGCACCCTGCTAGGGGTGGCCAACGGCGTCGACCGGGAACCCGCAGTCTTGACCGAGGGACGCTCCGCCGCCGAGGTGAGCACCGGGTTTCGAACCGAGGTGAGCTGGCCGCCCCGCGGGACCGTCAAGCGGGTGCTGCACCTGACTCGGGGGCCGAACGGCGGCGAGCTTGGCACCAAGCGGGGGGTGCGACAGGGACTCGCCTATACCGACACCGCGACCCAGACCGAGGAGGGCTCCGAGCAGTCGCCGGATGCCGAGCGTAATTGGCTCTTCTACCGCTCGCCGCCGCTCGCCAGGAACACCCGGCTTGCCGGCGAGCCACGGCTGCACGCCACCGTCTCGGTCGACCGGGACCACGCGCACCTGACGCCGGTGCTGGTCGACGTCGCCCCGGACGGCACGACCCGGACCGTGTCGCGCGGGTTCCTCAACCTCCTCTACCGCAACGGCCTCGAACGCCAGCATGCGATGCCCGTCGGCAAGCCGGTGCCCGTGACGGTGACCTTCAAGCCCCAGGATCAGCGGTTCGAACGCGGCCACCGGGTCGGGGTCATCGTGCAGAGCTCGAACACGGCCTGGGCGATTCCCGACGACCCCGGGGCCGAGGTCACGCTGCACCACGGAGGAGACCTCGCCTCGTCGCTGACCCTGCCGCTGGTCGACGCGCCGCCGACGGCAGACCTGTTCCGCTGAGCGGGCCGCGGACCTCGCGCCGCACGGTCCTCGTATAGCGAGTATGCGGACATTGCGCATGGGCGTGCTGCTCATGTTTTCGATCGTTGCCCTCGGCGGCTGCGGTGAGCGCGGCGAGGGGCGCGCGGCGCAGTCCGAGGCGTCTGAAGCGACGTTGTTCCTGGCCGGGGACGGGGAGATGTGGGCGGTCGACGTCGAGGCCCAGCACGCCGAGCACATCCACAGGCCTGAGCTCGTACCGGGCGACCCGCCGCACAAGCTCGCCGTGATCGGCGACCAGCTCGCGATGTGGAGCTACGACGTCAACACCGTGCCGCTCTCAGACCCGTCGGCCCAGGCGGAGACGCTGGTTCGCGACGGCTGGATCTTCATTCCGGCGGCCGACCCCGACCACATCTGGGTCGGGTTCCTCGACCCGGAGAGCCCAGCGAGCGAGCGAGGTCTTGGTGAGCTGCGCGAGATCGACTCCAGCGGCGAGGTCGTCACCCGCAGCGTCGAGTCGCCTCATGGAGCGTGGCCCTACGCCGAGGTCGGCGGCGGTCTGCTCTTCCAGGGTCACCGACCGACGCTCTGGGATCCCGACAGCGGCCAGACCCTGCGTACGTGGGAATGGGACGAAATCGGCGACATGGGACCTGTCAGCGACGAGTTGCTTGCGTCATCGAGCTACAAGTCCGGCGAGCTCATCCTGACGGACGTGACTACCGGCGAGCAGCGACGGCTCGCGCCCCCCGACGGTCTCGCGCTGCTCGCCTATGAGGGGGCCTTTTCACCCGACGGCGCCACCCTCGCGGTGCCAATCAAGGCGGCGGGCGACCCCGGAGCCGACCGCGAGCTCACGCTGGTCGACGTCGACACCGGTGAGATCGAGCTCGTCCCGGGATCGCGCGTGCCAACGGGTTACGTGTTCACCGCCTGGTCGCGTGACGGGGAGGAGGTCTTCCTCACCGGCGGCGACTCCGACAACGGCCGGCAGATCGTCTCCTACAGGCTCGGCGACGAGCGGGCGCGGGTGCTGAGCGTGGACGTGGGCGATTTCTACGACGTCGCCGCCGGTTGAGGCCTCGCGCTCGGGTCGCCACCTAACCTTCTGCGGCCATGCCGCCGCTGATCCGGGCGCTGCGCCCGCAGGAGTGGATCAAGAACCTGCTCGTGTTCGCGGGCGTTCTCTTCTCGGGCCGGCTCGACCAGAGCGGCGCCGCGGGCGACGCCGTGCTCACCTTCGTCGCCTTCTGCGCGATCTCGAGCGCCGGCTACCTGTTCAACGACCTGCGCGACCGCGAGCACGACCGCCGCCATCACGAGAAGCGGCTGCGTCCGATCGCCAGCGGCGAGGTCTCCGCGGGCACAGCGTCGGCCACCGCGCTGATCCTCGGCGGCGCCGCGATTGCGCTCGGATTCGCGGTCGACTCCGAGGTCGCCGGCCTGGTCGGGCTCTACGGCGTGATCACGGTCGCCTATTCGCTCGGCTTGAAGATGCTGGTGATCATCGACGTGATGACGATCGCCTCGCTGTTCATCCTCAGGGTGGTGGCGGGCGCGGTCGCCGTCGGCGCGCAGGCGTCGGAGTTCCTGCTGATCTGCACCGCGATGCTGGCGCTGTTCCTGGGCTTCACCAAGCGCCGCCAGGAGGCGATCCTCGAGGAGCAGGGCGCGGAGGGGGAAACGAGGCCGGTGCTCGAGCACTACTCGGTTCCGTTCCTGGACCAGATGATCGCGATGGTCACCGCCTCGGCGATCATCACCTACCTGATCTACACCGTCGACTCGCCGCGAATCGGCTCCGACATGCTCGCCACGGCGCCCTCGGTGCTGTACGGGATCTTCCGCTACCTGTACCTGATCTACGACCGCCGCGACACCCGTTCGACCGCGGCGATCCTGACCGAGGATCCGGGGATGATCTTCGCCGGCGTCACGTGGGTGGGGACTGCGCTGCTGATGCTCTACGTGGTCAACTAGCCGCCCTGGGCGTAGTAGGGTCCGCGCCCTGTGGACCTGACCCTGACCGCCGACGAGCAGGCGTTCCGCGACGAGCTTCGCGCCTGGATCGAGGAGAACCACCCCGGCGAGGCGCCGAGCGGGGGCGATCAGGCCCAGTTCGAGTTCGAGCGCGACTGGCAGCGCCGCCTCCACAGCGGCGGCTGGGCGGGGATCTCGTGGCCGAAGGAGTACGGCGGCCGCGGGTCGACCCTGGTCGAGCAGGCGATCTTCGGCGAGGAGCTGGCGCGGGCGAAGGCGCCCCGCCCGGCGAACGTGCTCGGCCTGGTCATGGGCGGGCCGGTGGTGATCGCGCATGGCACCGAGGAGCAGAAGGAGCGCTTTCTCGAGCCGATCCTCTCGGCCGAGGAGATCTGGTGCCAGGGCTTCTCCGAGCCCGAGTCGGGCTCGGACCTGGCCTCGCTGAAGACCAAGGCGGTGCAGGAGAACGGCGGCTTCAGGATCACCGGCCAGAAGGTGTGGACGACGTTCGCGCACGAGGCCAAGTGGTGCATGCTGGTCGCCCGCACCGACCCCGACGTGCCCAAGCACAAGGGGCTCACCTACTTCCTGATGGACATGGAGCAGGACGAGGTCGAGGTGCGGCCATTGCGCCAGATCACGGGCGAGGCCGAGTTCAACGAGCTCTTCATCGAGAACGCCTACGTGGCCGACGAGAACGTGGTCGGTGGGGTCGGCAACGGCTGGATGGTCGCGATCACGACGCTGATGAACGAGCGCGCCGGGCTCGGCGCCTCGGCGGCGCTCGGGCTCGCCAACGCGCTCGACGAGCTCAGCGAGCTCGCCCGCGAGCGCGGCCTGGCCGACGACCCGATCGTCCGCGACAAGGTGGCGCGGCTGAAGATCGCGATCGAGGGCCTGCGGCTGGGCGCCTTCCGCGCCCTGACCGCCACGATGAAGGTGGGCACTCCCGGCCCCGAGGGGTCGATCGCAAAGCTGCAGTGGTCGTCCGCGAACCAGGCGCTCACCGAGCTCGCGGTCGAGGTCGGGGGGATCGAGGCCCTGCGGCGCGACTCGCTCTGGGCCTACCGCTTCCTGCGCTCGCGCGCGAACTCGATCGAGGGCGGCACGAGTGACGTGCTGAAGAACATCGTCGCCGAGCGAGTGCTCGGCCTGCCGAAGCTGCGCTAGCCGGCCATGGACTTCGACTTCAACGACGAGCAGCGCGAGATCAAGTCGACCGCGCGCGACTTCCTGGCCTCGAGGCTCAAGCCGGAGAAGGTGCGCGAGCTGGCCGAGTCCGGCGACCCGTACGACGACGAGGTCTGGCGCCAGATGTCAGAGCTCGGCTGGCCGGGGATCGCGATCGCCGAAGAGCATGGAGGCCTCGGCCTGGGGACGGTCGAGCTTGTGATCCTGCAGGAGGAGCTCGGCTACGCCTGCGCGCCGTCGCCGTTTCTGGCCAATGCCTACGCCGGGGCGCTGATCCAGGCCGCCGGCTCGGACGAGCAGCGCGCGCAATGGCTTCCCGGGATCGCCTCGGGCGAGGCGCGCGCGGCGGCGGAGCTCGACTCCGATCCGGATCCGGTAGTCGGCGCCGCCGACGGCGCTGCGGTGCTCGTGCTGGCCGAGGGCGACGGCGCGCGGCTGGTCGAGCCCGACTCGGCGACGCTCGAGCGGCTCGACCTGATCGACACGACCCGCGCCTATTTCCGGGTCACCGCCGATGGAGGCGAGTCGCTACCGGGCGACATCGCCCCCGCCGTCGACACGGGCGCCGTCGCGCTCGCCGCGGAGCTCGTCGGCGTCGCGCAGCGGGCGCTCGAGATGGCGGTCGAGTACGCCAAGGAGCGCGAGCAGTTCGGCCGTCCGATCGGCGCTTATCAGGCGGTCTCACACCGGCTCGCCGAGATGCTGTGGGATGTCGAGGAGGCCCGCTCGCTGACCTATTACGCGGCCTGGGCCGCCGACGCCGAGCCCGAGACCCTGCCGCTGGCCGCCTCGATGGCCAAGGCCCGCGCCTCGGACGCCGCCAACTCGGTCACCCACAACGCGATCCAGACCTTCGGCGGCATCGGCTTCACCTGGGAGCACGACGTCCACTTCTTCTTAAAGCGCGCCCGCGTCGGCAGCCGCCTGATGGGCAGCGCCCGCCAGCACCGCGAGCGGGTCGCCCAGCT
>DAIRGH010000116.1:0-8795 GCA_036794585.1 Solirubrobacterales bacterium
GGTCGCCTAGCCGCGCGCGGCCGCCAGCGCCGGGCGCGAGCGGGGTTCGAGCTGGCGTCGGACGCGCCACAGCGCACCGGAGAAGCCGAGGTTCGCCACCTTGGCGAAGCCGAGCTCGTCCTCGCGCACGGCCAGCACCAGGTGCGCCACCCGATCGCCGGCGGACAAATCCTCCAGATCGCCGACGCGTACGCACCAGCAGTCGATGCGGCGGCCGCGGATCAGAAAGGCGCCCTGCTCACCGACCAGCCAGGTGCCGAGCCGCCCGCGCTGGCGCGCCAGCCCGGTGGCGGCGAGCAGGTCGCGCTCGTCATGGCCAACCAGATCCCCGAGCAACCCGAGCGCGATCCGGTCGGCGGCCTCGTCCGCCGGCGCATGTGCCGCACTGCGCTCGCTGCCGATCGGCACCACCTGGCGCGCCCCGCGCCGCGCCTGGAGCCAGGGGATCGTCCACGCGTGAGCGAAGCAGATCGCCGCCGCCGGGAACGTCCACGGCTCGATCGCGAGCAGCAGCATTCCGGGAGCGCAGAAGGCGAACACGACCCAAACGGTCCACGCCGTCCACCGGCGTCCGTCGCGGCGCAGGGTGCTTTCGCTTGCGTCCGCGCGCCAATGAAGCCGGGCGGCTTCGTCGAGACCTCCGGCGATCGCGCCCGTCAAGCGCTTAACCGCCGGCGATCGGGCGCCGCATCACGACCAGCTCAGCGTCGAGCGGCAGCGCGCGGACGACCTCGGCGGTGCCGTCGTCGTAGCTGACCGAGGCGATCATCCCCCGATCGAGCTCGGCGCGAAACGCTGCCACCGCTGCCTCGGCGTCGAGGTCGTCGCCCGCCTTCCACTCCGCCAGCGTCGTGTGCCCGCTGCGGTCGAGTCTGATCAGGCGTCCCATTGCAACCTCCTCGCTTGGCTTCGCCGCCGAGTCTACGCCGGGTCCGCGAGTGGTTGTGTGACTCGTAATATCGAGGCGGATGGACCGATACGACCCCCACGCGATCGAGCGCCGCTGGCAGGCGATCTGGGAAGAGGAGCGCACGTGGGAGGTGCCCAACCCGGGCGCCCCGGGCTTCGACGACGCGAAGCCGAAGTACTACGTGCTCGAGATGCTGCCCTACCCGTCCGGGCTGCCGCACGTCGGCCACCTGAAGAACTACGCGCTCGGCGATGCGATCGCTCACTACCGGCGCCGGCGGGGGGCGCAGGTGATCCATCCGATGGGCTACGACGCCTTCGGCCTGCCCGCCGAGAACAACGCGATCCAGACCGGCCAGCATCCCCGGGTCGCGACCGAGGCCTCGATCGCCGCCTACCGCGAGCAGTTCCGCGCCTGGGGGGTCTCGATCGACTGGTCGCGCGAGATCTCAAGCCACGACCCCGACTACTACCGCTGGACGCAGTGGATCTTCCTGCGCCTGCTCGAGCGCGACCTGGCCTACCGCGCCGAGGCGCCGGTCCACTGGTGCCCGGTTGACCAGACGGTGCTCGCCAACGAGCAGGTGATCGACGGCCACTGCGAGCGCTGCGGGGCGCTCGTCGAGTTGCGCCAGCTCGAGCAGTGGTTCTTCAGGATCACCGCCTACGCCGACCGGCTGCTCGCCGACTTCGAGGTGCTCGAGTCCTGGCCCGAGCACGTGGTGACGATGCAGCGCAACTGGATCGGGCGCTCCGAGGGCGCCGAGGTCACGTTCCGCAACGAGGAGCTCCGCATCGAGTTCCCGGTCTTCACGACACGGCCCGACACCCTCTTCGGTGCCACCTTCTTCGTGCTCGCGCCCGAGCATCCCGCGATCGAGCGGCTGGCGGCGGGCACCGGACACGAGGAGGAGGTCCGGGCATACGTCGACGCCGCCACTCGCGAGTCGAACGAGGAGCGCGGCGATCAGTCGCGCGAGAAGACCGGCGTGCCGCTCGGCCGCACGGTCACCAATCCTGTCAACGGCGATCAGATCCCGATGTTCGTCTCCGACTACGTGCTGATGGAGTACGGCACCGGCGCGCTGATGGCCGTACCCGCCCACGACGAGCGCGACTTCGACTTCGCGAAGAAGTTCGAGCTTCCGATCCGCACCGTCGTCGTCCCGCGAGAGGGCGAGGGCGAGGAGGCCGGAGAGGCCTTCCTCGGCCATACGGAGGACGAGGTGCTGGTGAGCTCCGGGCAGTTCACAAGGATGAGCTCGCCGGAGGCCAAGCGGGCGATCACCGAGTGGCTGCGCGAGCGCGGCCTCGGCGACTTCGCCGTCAACTACCGCCTGCGTGACTGGCTGCTCTCGCGCCAGCGCTACTGGGGCTGCCCGATCCCGATCGTCTACTGCGACGACTGCGGGATCGTCCCGGTGCCCGACGACCAGCTTCCGGTCGAGCTGCCCGAGGTCGACGACTACGCGCCGAAGGGAAAGAGCCCCCTGGCCGCGGTCGAGGATTGGGTCAACACGACATGTCCTAGGTGCGGTGGCCCGGGCCGGCGCGAGACCGACACGATGGACACCTTCGTCGACTCGTCCTGGTACTTCCTCCGCTACCTGGACCCGCGCAACTCCGAGCTTCCCTTCGCGCGGCCGGTCGCCGACTACTGGATGCCGGTCGACCAGTACATCGGCGGGGTCGAGCACGCGATCCTGCACCTCATGTACGCGCGCTTCTTCACCAAGGCGCTCGCCGACGTGGACATGCTCGGCGCCCAGGAGCCATTCGCGAGCCTGTTCACCCAGGGCATGATCACCAAGGACGGGGCGAAGATGTCCTCGTCGAAGGGCAACACGGTGAGTGCGGTCGAGACCGTCGATCGCTACGGCGCCGACACCGCGCGTACCTACGTCTGCTTCCTCGGCCCGCCCGACCGCGGCGGCGACTGGGTCCCCGAGGGCGTCGAGGGCGTGCACAGGTTCCTCGTCCGCTTATGGCGGTTGCAGGGGGAGGTCGCCGAGCGGACGGCGGACGTGGGCTCGGCCGAGGGAGCGACGGGTACTGCCCACGAGCTGTTGGCGAAGGCGCATTGGGCGATCGACAGGGCGACGCGAGACATCGAGGAGTTTCAGTTCCACACCGCGATCTCCGCGGTGATGGAGCTGGTCAACGACGCGTACCGGCTCAAGGGCGATCTGTACGGAGATCCGGTGGGCGAGGCGACCCTGCGCTTCGCGACCGCGACGGCGGCTTCGCTGATCTTCCCCTTCGCGCCGCACCTCGGCAGCGAGGCCTACGAGGCGCTGACCGGGGACCGCGTCTGGGAGACGCCGTGGCCGGAGGCGGACCCAACCCTGCTTCACCACGAGACCTACACGCTCGTCGTCCAGGTGAACGGCAAGCGGCGCGACCAGATCGAGGTCGCCGAGGGCACGCCGGACGCCGAGCTGGTCGAGCTCGCGCGGGCGAGCGCGAACGTCCAACGACATCTGGACGGCAAGCAGGTGGCGAAGGAGATCGTCGTGCCTGGCAAGCTCGTAAATCTCGTCGTTCGCTGAGCAGCCGGATAACACACGCGGCGGGAGGGTCTGGTAGAAAGCTCCCGTGCTCGTCAGGCGCTTGTCGGATGCGGCCACGACGCATGTGCACGGGCTTCGCCCGCACATCCTCATGGACGCAGGGGAACTGGGGTCTCGCAACCTCTCGGTCAACTGGCTGGAGGTTCCAGCCGGCGTATCCGAGGAGCTGCGCTCCCACGAGGAGGCCGAGCAGGTCTATGTGGTCGTCAGCGGCTCCGGAACGATGTCGGCCACCGGCGACACCCAGCGCCTGGAGGTCGGCGACCTGGTCCTGATCCCCCCGGCCACCGACCACGCGGTGGCCAACGACGGCACCGAGACGCTGGCGCTGGTGTCCGTCCAGTCCCCTGCCGTCTCGGCCGACGAGCTCTACAGCCGCCGCCTCGCCGTCCGCGCCGCCGGCTACGACGACTACGAAGACGAGTAGCCCCGGCGTGATCCGCCACCGCGTGGTGGTTCACGGGCGCGTGCAGGGCGTCTTCTTTCGCGACACGGTCAGGCGCATGGCGCAGTCGCGCGGCGTTGCCGGCTGGGTGCGCAACAACCCCGACGGCACCGTCGAGGCGGTGTTCGAGGGCGAAGCCGAGGCGGTCGAGTCGATGCGCCGCTTCGCCGGCGAGGGACCGAGCGGAGCGGCGGTGGAGCGGGTCGAGGAGTTCGAGGAGACGCCGGAGGATCTCGAGGGCTTTCGGATCGCGTAGGCGAGCGAGGCGGTAGCCGAGCCCCGCCGCTGTTGAGGCGGCTTGTTTCGGCACGAAGCGCGAGCCACGCGCGACAGGCCGAGGTCGACGATGGCGGCGTGGCCGACCTCAGCCGTTCCCAGCTCCTGCTCTACGGCGCGATCGCCGTCGCCGTGGTGCTCGTCGGGGTGCGCTGGGTCCGCTCGGCCGACACCGCGAGTGGAGCCGGCGAACCGGTCGCGAGCAGAGCCCCGACCGGCGAGGGTGCGGCACCGTTCACGGTCGAGGAGGGTGACGGCGCGCTGGTCGTCCACGTTGCGGGCGAGGTACGCGATCCGGGCGTCTACCGTCTGCCCGTCGGTTCGCGGGTCACCGACGCGGTCGAGCGAGCCGGCGGGTCGAGCCCGCGCGCGGCCACCGACGCCATCAACCTCGCCGCCAGGCTCGCCGACGGCCAACAGGTGGTGCTGCCGGCGAGCCAGGGCCCCGGCAGCGTGGCCTCGCCGGCCGCCGGCGCTGCGACCGAAGGCCCGATCAGCCTCGGCGCGGCGACGATCGAGCAGCTCGACACGATCGAGGGGATCGGTCCGGTGACGGCGCAGGACATCCTCGACTACCGCGACGAGCACGGCGGCGTCGCCTCGATCGAGGACCTCGACGAGATCAGCGGCATCGGCCCGGCGACGATGGAGGCGCTGCGCGGCGGGCTTCAGCCGTAACCGGCCCAGCCCGATCGACTGGCGCTTCGCGGCCCTCGGCGGCCTGACCTGCGGGCTCGCGGCCTCGCCGTTTGCGCCCCCCGTCGGCAGGCCCGAGGCGCTGGCTGTCTGCGGGCTCGCCGCGGTGGTGGTGCTGGGGCTCAACCGGAGAGGGCCCGCACCCGCGTGGCTGGGAGCAATGGCACTCGCGTCGGCCGCGGTGGGACTGGCCGCGGGGGTCGCCCGCATCGCCGCCATCCACGGGGGCGCGCTCGACCTGCCGGCCGGGCGCGAGGTTGCGGTGGGCGGCTTCGTCGACGTGATCGCGAACCGCGCCAATGGCGAACTCAGCCTGCGCGTGGAGACGCCGAGCGGCCGGCTGATGGTGCGCGTCCCAGAGCCCGCCCCCGACCTGGAACCGGGAACCGCAGTGCGCGCGGCGGGGACGATCCGCGATCCGGGCGACTGGGAGCGCGGCTGGCTCGAACGGCTCGGCGTTCGCGATCTGCTGGAGGCGGACGAGGTCCAGGTCGTCGCCGGTACGAGGGGCGGCCTGGAGGGGCTCTTCGACGCGATCCGCTCGCGCTCCGAGGAGGCGCTCGACAGCGGCACGTCGCCCGATGCCGCCGCCCTTCTGCGCGGTTTCGTACTCGGCCAGGACGACCGCATCGACGAGCGGATCAGCGACGAGTTCAAGCGCTCGGGGCTCGCGCACCTGTTGGCGGTGTCAGGCCAGAACGTGGTCCTGCTCGCGGTGCTCGCGGCGGCGGTGCTGGGCGTGCTCGGGGTGGGCCTGCGGGCGCGGCTGCTGTGGATCCTTGCCGCGATCGCCGTCTACGTCCCGGTTGCCGGGGCGAGCGCCTCGATCCAGCGCGCCGGGGTGATGGGCGCGGCCGGCGTGATCGCGGCGCTCGCCGGACGGCCGAGCTCTCGCTGGTACGCGCTGCTGCTCGCCGCCGCGGCGACGCTGGGCCTCGACCCGCGCGCGAGCGCCGACATCGGCTGGCAGCTCAGCTTCGCCGCCGTGGTCGGGATCCTCCTGGCGGCCCGCCCGATCGCGGGCGCCCTCGTGGGTGGCGGCGGCCGCGGTCGGCGCGCGCTGGCCGAGGGGGTCGCGCTCACCGTCGCGGCGACGCTTGCCACGGCGCCGCTCATGGCGCTTCACTTCGGCACCTTCTCGATCGTCACCCTGCCGGCGAACCTCGTTGCGCTCCCGGCGGAGGCGCCGGTGATGTGGCTCGGGATGCTCGCTGCCGCGGTTGGACAGCTGCCGTCGGCGCCCGCCGAGCCGCTGAGCTGGGCCGCCGGCGTCCTGGCCGGCTACATCGCGCAGGTGGCGCATTGGTTCGGCGCCCCGGAGTGGGCGCAGGCCGAGGTCGGGCTCGACCGGCCGGCGGCGCTGATCGGCGTCTACGTCGCGCTCGGCGTCGCGGTGGCGATCGCGCTGAGGGTCCTGGGAAGACGGCGCGGGCTCGGGATCGGGCGCCGGGGCGGGCCCGCGCTCGCGGCCGCGCTCCTGATTGCGCTCGTGCTCGTCGCGCCGAGGTTGGCCGCCGACGATCGCGATGCCCCGCCCACAGGCCTGCGGCTGACGGTGCTCGACGTCGGCCAGGGCGACTCGATCCTGCTCGAGCCGTCCGGCGCCGCACCCGTACTGATCGACGCCGGCCCTGCCGATGCCGGGGTGGCCGACGAGCTCGCGGCCCGAGGCGTCACCCGGCTCGGCGCGCTCGTCATCAGCCACCCGCAGGCCGACCATGACGGGGGAGCGGTCGCGATCCTGGCGCGGCTGCCGACCGACCGGCTCGTGTTCGCTCGGGCGAGGCGGTCGACGATCCAGGCCGCCCGAGCGAGTGGCGCCGACACGGTCCGCGTCGCCGCGGGCACCCGGCTCGTGTTCGGCGCGCTGCGCCTCGACGTGCTCTGGCCGCCGCGCGAGCGGCTTTCAACGCCCCGCTTCGCGGGCGCGGACCCGAACCTGGTCGCGCTCGTGCTCGTGGCGCGGTGGCACGAGTTCGACGCGCTGCTCACCGCCGACGCCGAGGCCGAGACGGCGCCGGTCGACCCCGGCGAGGTCGAGCTGCTCAAGGTCGCCCACCACGGCAGCGCCGACGCGCGCCTCGGCGACCTCCTTCGGCGAGCAGAGCCGCAGCTGGCCGTGATCTCGGTGGGGTCGGCCAACCCGTACGGGCATCCAGCGCCGTCGACGCTGGCCGACCTCGCCGCCGAGCACGTACCGCTGCTGCGCACCGACCTCGACGGCTCGATCACCATCGACGTCGCCGATCACGGCTGGATCGTTCGGTAGGGTGCCGCCGAATCCGGGGGCCGCGCGGCTCCGCCACGCGCAAGAGACTCGACGAGGAGGCCTTTGAACATGGAAGCAAGCGGTACCACGCCGCCGGCAGAGCCGGCGCAGCCACCGCCCCCACCGCCGCCGACGCCGGTCGAGGATGAGAGGGCGGGCGGCGGCTGGCGCGCCTTGGCGGTGCTGCTGGCGCTCGCGCTCGCATTCGCATGCGCGGTGATGGTCGTCGTCGCCATCGATCTCGGCGACACGGCCACATGCGAAGACGTCCGGGCCGGGGTCGCGCTGCCCAACGACGAGGGCGAGTGCTACGACGGATCGTCGGGCTCCAAGACGGCCCAGATCGTGTTCGCGTGGGCCAGCGCCGCGTTCGCCGGCCTGGCGGCCCTGATCGGCCTGTACTTCGCCGTCACGGGCCGGCGCAGCAGGCTCCTGTTGCAGCTCACGGGCGCGGCGATTGCGCTCGGTGCGCTCAGCATCCTGATCGGCGCCTTGTAGCGCCGCTCACCGTCCCGGCGGCGCCCTGCGAGGCGTAAGCCGAGCCGCGCCGCTGTTGAGGCGCCTGATTCAGGCGTCGCCGGGGCGGTGAATACACTCGCCTGCCGTGTCCGGAGCAAGCCCGATCGCGCCCGCTTACCTGATCGGAGGGACCGATCAGGCGAAGCTCGAGGCGGCTCTACGGCGCCTTCGCGCGCGTGCCGATGCGGCCGGCGGCCCCGGCTCGCTCGAGCTCTTCGAGGCGCTGCCCGGTTCGAGCGCCGGCCCCGATGCCGGCGCGCTCGTCGCCGCGATCCCGTCGCTTTCGCTCACCGCCGAGCATCGGTACCTGGTCGCCGACGGAGTCGAGCGCTGGTCGGCCAAGCAGGCCGAGCCCGTGATCGAGGCGCTTGCCGCCCTGCCCCCCGACATCACCGTCGTCCTCGTCTCCCGCGAGCAGCCGCCGAAGTTGCGCGCGCCGAAGAAGCTCGGGGACGCGGTCAAGGCGGCCGGTGGCGAGGTCTTGGCCTACGCCGCGCCGAAGCCACGCGACCTTCCGGGGTGGCTCACCGCCGAGGCGCGTCGTCGCGGCTTCGAGCTCGAGTCCGACGGGGCGCGGCTGCTCGCCGAGCGGCTCGGCGATTCGACCGCTCGACTCGCGGCCGAGCTCGACCGCCTGGCGATCTGGGCCGACGAGGGCGGCTCGGTCGGCGCCGAGGATCTCGAGGCGATGGTCGCCGACACTTCCGAAGAGGTCGTCTGGGCGCTCAGCGATGCGCTCGTCGACCGCGATCCTGCCGGGGCGCTGGCCGCGGCCGAGCGGCTGGTCGAGCAGGGCGAGACCACGACCCCGCTGATCTACCAGGCGGCAAAGCGGCTGCGCGAGGCCAACGCGGCGCTTGAGCTGCTCGAGGCCGGGCGGCCTGCGAGCGAGGTCGAGAAGGCGCTGCCGATGCATCCCTACGCGGCGAAGATGCTGTTGCGACGGCTGCGCGGACGCTCCCGCGCCGAGGTTCGGGCCGCCACCTGCGCGATCGCCGACCTCGAGTGGTGGACGCGCGGAGGCTCGGACTACCCCGAGCGGGTCGCGCTCACGCTCGCGGTCCGCCGCGCCGCGGGAGCGTGAGTCAGGCCGAGGCGCCGACGCACAGCC
>DAIRGH010000036.1:0-26041 GCA_036794585.1 Solirubrobacterales bacterium
GGCCGCTTCTCGGTCACCGACACCTTCCGCGGCGACCTCAACCCGGCCTACGGCTATCCGCCAGGCGTCGACGCGGCCAAGCCGGCGAAGCCGGCGAAGCGCGACCGCGGCCTCGACCTCGACACTCCGCGCGGCGCCTACCCGCTGATCTGGGTGCGCGTGCACCAGCAGGTCAGGCTGCGCAGCCAGCCCGGCGGTGGTGAGCTCGTCGACCGGGTCGGCAGGCGAACGCAGTTCGGCTCGACCTCGGCCTTCGGGGTGGTGCGGCAGTCGGGGCAGTGGGCGGCGGTGACGACGCCGGTGCTCCCCAACGGCCAGCTCGCGTGGATCAGACTGCGCGACGAGCGCTTGCGCACCGGTTGGACCAAGACCTCGGTCGTCGTCGACCTCTCCGACCGCCGTGCGGCGCTGGTGCAGGACGGACACCCGAAGCGGACCTTCGCGGTCACCATCGGCATGCCGGGATCGGAGACTCCCACCGGCCGCTTCTCGGTCACCGACACCTTCCGCGGCGACCTCAACCCGGCCTACGGCTGCTGCGCGGTGGCGCTGAGCGCGACGCAGCCCCACCTGCCATCCGGCTGGCTCGGCGGTCAGCGGATCGCCATCCACGGCACGTCCGGCCCGCTCGGCATCGCCGCCTCGCACGGCTGCGTCCGCGCCGCCGACGCCGAGGTCACCGAGCTCGTCGACCACGTGCCGCTCGGCGCGCCGGTGTTCATCCGCGCCTAGCGCCCGCCGCAACCGGCGCACCGAGCGCGCGGAAGTGGTTGGATTTCGCCCATCGCGCGTACCCCGTACAGGTTGCGGGCGAACGGGATCAGAGTGGGGGCCCTGCTCGTCCGTCCGGTCTTGGCGCTGATCGCAGCCGTCACCGTCGTCCTGCTCGGCGGCGGCTTGCTCACCACGGCGTCGGGCGCTCCGGGCGGCGTCGTCGCGTCGGGGTACGACATTCACCGCGCGGCGGGCAGCCCCGCGGACTGCAACGCAGGCTTCAGCAACCCCTACTTCGCCAAGGGCGACTGCGGCTTCGGACGGGTGGTGCTGGCCGGGGTGCCCGACACCGCCGCCGTAGTCGCCGAGTTCTCGCAAGGAGGCACGTCGCTGGGTACCTCGGACGCGACCTTCGCGGCCGCCAACAACGACTGGACCTTCGACATCGTCCCCGAGCCGACCTGGCCCTCGGGCCCGATCACGATCTCGATGACGGTCGACGGCACTCCCGCGACCGGCACCGGCACCGTGTTCGTCAACAAGCTCGGCGCCACGCTCGAGCCGGCGCCGGACGCCGACGGTTACCGGCCGGGCGACCCGATCCCGGTCGACGGGGAGATCTTCGAGCAGCGGGGCGATCCCAGCGGTGCGACTCAAGAGACCGGCGTGCCGGCGGCGTTCTCGCTGCGCACGATCGACGCCAGCGGCGACGTCCGCGGGCCGTTCGGCCCGTTCACGGCCGCTGCGGACGGAGCGATCTCGGAGACCCTTCCCGCCGCGGCCACGACCGGCATCAACCCCGGCCAGACGACCAACTACCGCGAGTCTGTGCGAATCGACGTGGTGAACGCCACGTATACGCAGGCGGCGCCCACCGTGCCGCCGGGTGGCGAGGGCGAATGGGTGGCGGACAACGAGCCGGCCGGAAGCGTGAGCGTGAGCGTGACGCCCACAGACCTCGTGCTCGAGAACTCGTTCGTCTCGGCGGTCGGATGGGTGAAGCCGGGCGTGACCTACCCGTTCACGATTCGCCTCAAGAACTTCTCCGCCGTGGCGAAGACCAACACCGAGGTCACCGTCACCGCGCCCGACTCGACCACGCTCAGCGACCCGGCGGGCCCGGACACCTCGGTGACCAACAACGTCCTCACCTGGACCGTCGGCACCGTCGATCCCGCGACCGCCACCGGCCCGACCGTCAAGTCACTGGTGGTAGGGGCCACCGCGGACACCTTTGCCCAGGATCCGCAGATCATCTGGAAGGACCTGTCCACCGCTGCGGCGGTCACCTACAACCCGGCGCCGGCGGGCCCCATCGAGACCGAGAGCCACGGGCCGAAGGTGATCCCGCCCGAGGGCGGCTACGAGACATCGCGCTACGGCGACCGGCCCTTCCCCGTCGTCCCGGTGGACTACAACGACCGACCCCACGATCCCGCCTCGAGCGCGGCGAAGCTCGCCACCACGATCAACGATCCGAGCGAGCCGGGCTCGACGTTCAACCTCTACCAGGAGATCTCCTACGGGCAGCTGTTCCCGAACGGGACCGTTCCGAGCGACGGCATTGCCAGCGCCGACTGGGAGTACGCGCCGGGCTTCGCGTTCACCGAGAACGCCACCACCGATCCCAACAGCTGCCACGGGTTCACGAACGCGAACTTCCCGGGCGACGCGTACCAGACGCTGCAACCCGAGCGGATCAGCGACGGCTGGTACCAGCTCCCGGGCTCGACCGACTACTACGGCGATGACTCAAACGGCTCGGCGCTGATCGGCGCCGTGGCGGGGGTCGGGGCGCTTCAGGACATCGACTCGGCCTGCGGGCCGACCGGCAAGGCCGTCTACGACGCGGCGCAGATCGCCGACCCGGAGATCGACTACTCCGACTACGACACCGACAAGGATGGCGTGGTCGATTTCTTCATGATGATCTTCGCCGGCGTCGGCGGTCACGGCGAGTCGCAGACCAGCGTGCCGCCCTACGACAACATCTGGCCGCACTCCTCCGACCTGACCGGCGCCTACACGGATCCGGCGACCGGGCTGACCGGCTACGTCTCCGACGACCAGCTGCGCAATCTCGAGGGCGCTCCGCTCTGGTACACCGACGCCACGCGGACGCAGATGACCACGACTCCCGGTCCCGACGAGCTCAAGGTCTGGGTCCGCGTCGGCCCGTACAACGTCAACCCTGAGAACTCGATCGACAAGGCGAGCGTGATCTCGCACGAGTACGGGCACTCACTCGGCCTGCCCGACTATTACTCGACCGGCACCCGCGCCACCTACGGCTCCTGGACGCTGATGGCGACCGACCACTCGCAGAACATGGACATCGTCGGCAAGAAGGAGCTCGGCTGGGTCGTCCCGCGCGTGCTGCAGCAGCCGGGCTCGCTGACGGCCGACGACTGGCGCGACACCAAGCTCAACACGCACCGGATCGACTGGCAGGAGGCCGATGGCGACTCCTACACGCTCGATGGCGCCGCCAACAACGTCAACAACGGCCAGGGCTACGTGGCGCCGCTGCCGTCGCGCCAGATCCTCGACCCCTCGATCGTGCCCTCGGGCGACCACGTCTGGTGGTCGCGCTCAGGCAACGATTTCGGGTGCACGCCGGAGGCGGGCCACAACCTCGACATTGCCCTTCCCGGCCTCGCGAGCGTCCCCGCCGGGACGCCGGTCACGCTGACCTTCAAGTCGCGCTGGGACATCGAGTGGGACTTCGACTACGGCTTCGTGCTCGCGACGACCGACAACGGCCAGACCTACACGTCGTATCCGTCTGAGAACGGCTACACGACAGCGGGGACTCAGAACCCGCAGCAGATCGCCTGCCAGTCGCGCTTCGGCAACGGCCTCACCGGTTCGAGCGGCTCCTATGAGGCCGGAACCCAGGAGATCGACCGGATCGCCGGCAATTACCCCGAGGCTCCGTTCGTCGACGACTCCTACGACCTCTCCGATCTCGCCGGCACGGCGGCGACGCTGCGGCTCAGCTACTCAACCGACGCCGGACTGGCACGACCCGGGTGGTTCATCGACGACCTCAAGGTGACCGCCGGCAGCCAGGTGCTCTACGAGTCGGACTTCGAGACGGCGAACGATCCGGCGGTCTTCAACGGCGGCTGCCGCGAAGCCCTGCAGACAGCGCAGAAGTGCACTGATGGCTGGCTGTATGCGAGTGCCAGCCAGGGCTCGCCGGCCGAGCACGCCTACCTGATGGAGATGCGCGACCGCTCCGGCTTCGACGCTTTCGGACGTGGCGAATCGGATCGCGGCGACCCCACCTTCGCGCCTGGGATGCTGCTCACCTACACCGACGAAAACCACGGGTACGGCAACTTCGGCACCGACGACCCGCCGGCGCAGAGCCCGCTCGACTCCCAGCCGCAGCCCGGGGAGGAGGCGCCGGCGCTCGACGACGCGGCGTACACCGCGGCCGCCAACGACACCAGCTTCAGCGACTCCGGCACGGGCCATGTCGACAACTACGCCGACCCGTCCCGCGCCGACGGCCTGTGGCGCTTCGACTTCGGCTGCCTCGGCTTCGACGTCACCGGCATGAGCGGCGATGACATCGGGCCCGAGGACATCGACCCGGCGGACCCGGCCACCTACAACCTCATGGGCGACGTCAACTTCAACATCGGCGGCGGCTGCGGAGCCTTCAACTACGGCTACGGACTCATCGGCGGCACCGGCAAGCCGACCGCGGTCGCGCAGGCAAAGCCGACGGAGGTCGACGTCGGCGAGAAGGTGAGCTTCGACGGCAGCGCCTCGTTCGACGACCAGGACGCGCCCGAGGACCTCGGCCACCAGTGGGACTTCGACGGCAACGGCAAGTTCGACGCCAACACCCGCCAGGTGACGCACGCCTTCAAGGTCTCCGGCACGTACGAGGCGACCCTGCGGGTGACCGACAGCGACGGCAACACCGACGACGACTCGGTGACGATCACGGTGCGAGCGTCGGGCCGCTGCGCCGGTGTCAAGGCGAAGATCTCCGCCGGGCCGGGCAAGCAGGTGCTGAAGGGAACCAAGGGACGTGACGTGTTCGCCGCCTTCGGGGGCAACGATGTCGTCCGCGGCCGCGGCGGCAACGACGTGATCTGCGGCGGCGGCGGCAAGGACAAGCTCTTCGGCGGCTCCGGCAAGGACAAGCTCAAGGGCGGCAAGAAGAAGGACCGCTGCCGGGGCGGCCCCGGCAAGGACAAGCTGCGCAGCTGCGAGCTCTGAGCTAGCCCACCGCGGCGCCCTGCTCGCCGAGCGCCGCCTGGAGGTCGGCGACCAGGGCGTCGATGTCGCTGACGACGTCGCGGTCGCCGGCGAGCCCGAAGCAGACGTTGCCGTCGTAGCTCAGGACGCCGATCGCCAGCGCGTGGTTCTGCGGCGAGAGCGGCACGAACGGGTGGATCGCCTCGAGCTTGCGACCCAGCAGGTAGAGCGGCATCTGCGGCCCGGGCACGTTGGAGATCACGAGGTTCCACGACAGCGGCCGCGCAATCACGTCGGCGAGCACCCGGTTGATCGTCGGCGGCGTCCAGCCGGTCGCCTCGATCACCAGGGATGCCGCGCGCGCCTGCTCGGAGGCCTTCAGCCGCGCGGTCTCGGTGTGGATCAGCTCGAGCCGCCGCACCGGGTTTGCCTCTCCGACGGGCAGTGCCACCAGCAGCGTCGCGATCCGGTTGCCGAGGTCGCTCTCCTCGTCGGGCCGCCGAATGCTCATCGGCACCAACGCGACCAGCTGCTCGGGCACCGTCTCGCCGCGGCGCTCGAAGAAGCGCCGCAGGCCGCCCGCCGAGACCGAGAGGATGACGTCGTTGACCGTCGCGGCGGTCGCGCCTCGCATGGTCTTCAACGACTCGAGCTCGGTCTCCAGATAGCCGACCCGCCGATCGCGGCCGATCTCGGCGTTGAGGAAGGTGCGGGGCGCGGCCGGGCCGCTTGCCGCCAGCCGGGCGAACGACTCGGCCGTGCGCACCACCCGGGTCGCGGTCGAGCGCGGGGTGGAGATCGTCTCGCGCACCGCCCCGCGCGCGACCTTCAGCGGCTGGCGGATCCGCTCTGAGACCGCGCGCACCAGCCGCACCTCCGCCGCGGGCGCCTCGGCGTCGGCGGGTTCGTCGGTGATCTCGATCTCCATCCCCTCCGGGCTCGCGTCGAGGATCACCGCGGCGACGTCGACCGCGGCAACGCCGTCGACCAGCGCGTGGTGGGTCTTGTTGACGTAGGCGTGGCGATCGCCCTCGAGGCCCTCGATCAGGTAGAGCTGCCACAGCGGCCGGGCGAAGTCGAGCGGCTCGGAGAAGATCCGCCCCGCCAGCTCGCGCAGCTCGCCCATCCCGCCGGGATGCGGGAGGGCGGCGCGGCGGACGTGCCAGGCAAGATCGAAGCGCTCGTCGGGCGTCCATTCGGGGTTCGACAGGTTGAGCGGCGTCGGCGTCACCTTGCGCCGAAAGCGCGGCACCAGCGCCAGTCGCTTGTCGACGTGGTCGAGCAGCTCATCGAACGCGGGCGGCGCGCCCTCGACGACGATCGTCGCGCCGACGTGGACGTGGATCGGCCCTCGCTCGGCGAGCAGCGAGGACATGTCCGAGGGCGAGAGGCGGTCAGTCACCGCCGGCCATGAAGTCGCGCAGGTTCTTGCGCGCTTGGCCTCGCACCTTGTTCTGCACCGGCGGCGACCAGCCGCCGATCAGGCCCACCGGCCCCAGCGCCTGCCGGGTCCAGCGCCAGAGGTCGAAGCGGTCGGTGTGCTCGGCGATCAGCCCGTCCTCGAAGCGGAAGCTGGCATCGATCTCGTTGGTCACGTGGCGGCCGGTGCCGCTGAACGTGTAGTCGGCAACCCAGTGCGCCGAGCCGCGGTCGCCTTCGGCGTGG
The DNA here is from genome assembly GCA_036794585.1 of Solirubrobacterales bacterium. GTDB lineage: Bacteria > Actinomycetota > Thermoleophilia > Solirubrobacterales > 70-9 > WHSW01. The sequence continues at coordinate 6,598 of DAIRGH010000036.1, forward strand.
ACGTCGGAGTGGGTGAGCTCCAGGTCGAGCCCGCGCTCGCACAGCATCCGCCACATCGATCGCACCTCCTCGCCGCGCAGGTCGGGAAAGACGGGGTCGGAGAAGGTCGGGTTCTCCGTGTAGCACTGCGCCATCGCCTCGTGATCGCGCCGCGCGAAGCCGGAGTAGAAGCGATCGATCAGCGCCTCGTTGGCGGCGGCGTCTGCCACGCGGCGATCCTATGGCCTGCGAGCATCCCGGCATGGCCGGAACGAGGCAGCGGCGCGAGCTCGGCCGCGGCGAGCGGGTGATGCCGGGGGTCTGGCGACTCCGTCTGCCGCTGCCGTGGCCCGGCGTCCCGCACGTGAACGCGTTCGCGGTCGCCGCCGACGGCGGGATCGTCCTGTTCGACACCGGGATGGCGACCGATGACGGGCTGCGCCAGCTCGAGCTCGCCCTCGCGCAGGCCGGATTCGGCCTCGACGACGTGCGCCTGCTCGTCTGCACCCACTCCCACACTGACCATTACGGGCTCGCCGGGCCGATCGTCGACCGCGCGGGCTGCGAGCTCTGGCTCCACCCTGCCTGGGGGCACGTGCGGGCGATGGTCGAGGACCCCGATCGCACCCTCGACCGGCGGATCGAAGTCGCGCGCCAGAGCGGAGTACCGGCCGCCGCGCTAAAGACCTACGAGCAATCGCGCCGAGGCCAGAACCCGGGGATCGAGCGCGTCGTCGAGCCCGACCGCGACCTGGTTCCCGGGGTCGAGGTCCAGACCGACCTCGGCCCGTGGCAGGTCCACGAGACGCCCGGGCACGCGCCCTCGCACGTCACCCTTCATCAGCCCGACCGCGGCCTGCTGATCACCGGCGACCACCTCCTCGGCCGGGTGTCGCTGTTCTTCGACTACGGCCACACGCCCGACCCGGTCGCGGAGTTCATCGGCGGGCTCGACACCGTCGAGGCGCTCGACGCGACGCTCAGCCTCGCCGGCCACGGCCGCCCGTTTCGCGACCCGGCGGGCAAGGTCGCCGCGAACCGGCGCGAGCTCGCCGACCACCTCGAAGCGGTGCGGGGCGCCCTCGCCTCGGGCCCGAAGACCGCCTTCGAGCTCGCCGGCGAGATCATCGGCGCCGAGAACCTCAACGCCGCGACGGCGGCGTGGGGCCTGCAGCTCGCGCTCGCGTATCTCGACCACCTGCGGCTCGCCGGCGAGGTCAACGAGATCGCGGGTGCCGACCCGCGCCGGTGGGAGCTGGCTTGAAAGTCGCCGAGCGGCGCGCGCGGCTTGCCCGCCGCCACCGGCTCGCGCCCGGCGAGCAAGCGAGCGAGGTCGTCGACGCGGCCAGGAGCATGGTCTGCCTGCACGGGACCGATCCGGCGACGATCTATCTCTCCGCCCGCGCTCGGGTCGACGGCATGGAGGTCGCCGATCTCGATCGCGCCCTCTATCGCGAGCGATCCTTGGTCAAGCACCTGGCGATGCGCCGTACCCTGTTCGTGTTTCCGCGCGAGACGCTCAGCGTCGCCCAGGCCGGAGCGAGCGAGCGCGTCGCCACCGCCGAGCGCACGCGGCTGATCCGCGACGTCGAGGCCGCGGGCCTTCACCGCGAGGGCGAGCGGTGGCTGGCGAAGGCAAGCGAGCAGGTACTGGCGGCGCTCGCCGACGGACGCGAGGCGACCTCGTCGGAGCTGCGCGACGAGATCCCGCTGCTCGAAGGCGCGATCGAGTACGGCAAGGGCAAGTCCTGGGGCGGCCAGATGCCGATCGGCCCCCGCGTGCTGACCACGCTCTCGGCGGCGGGGAAGATCGTCCGCGCGACCAACGACGGCGGCTGGTACGTGTCACGCCCACGCTGGACCTCGACGAAGGCGTGGCTGGGAGAGGAGATCGAGGCGCCTCCCGAGGCTGAAGGCGTCGCGGGTCTGGTCGAGCGGTGGCTGCGCGCCTTCGGCCCGGGCACCGAGGCCGACATCAAGTGGTGGCTCGGCTCGACGCTGACGGCGGTGCGCAGGGCGCTCGCCGATCTCGGCGCGGTCGAGGTCGACCTCGAGGGCGAGACCGGCTACGTGCTGTCCGACGACCTCGAGCCCACCGAGCCCGTCGAGCCTTGGGCCGCGCTGCTGCCACCGCTCGATCCGACCACGATGGGGTGGACCGAGCGCGATTGGTACCTCGGGCCCTACAAGGCGGAGCTGTTCGACACCGCCGGCAACGCCGGACCGACGGCGTGGTGGGAGGGACGCATCGTCGGCGGCTGGCGCCAGGCGGAAAGCGGCGAGGTCGAGCTGCAGCTGCTGGAGGATGTCGGCTCCGACGCGCTGCGCGCGCTGGAACGCGAGGCCGCGCTGCTGACCGATTGGTTCGGCGGCACGCGTGTGCTGCACCGATTTCCCTCGCCCCTGTCGAAGGCGTTGGCAGACGCCTAGGACTAGCTCCTACAATCGCTGGCCGCGGGGCCCGTAGCTCAGCCGGATAGAGCGTCGGTCTACGAAACCGAAGGTCACAGGTTCGAATCCTGTCGGGCCCGTTCGTCGCTCGCGCCTGCACGCAGCTCCTCGCATGGATTTGCGGCCCTAACCTGGAAGCGGATGCGGCGTCGATGTTTCACAGATGGCCAGTTGCTAGAACGACGCCATCGCTCGCGTCGACCACCTGGACCTCGTCGTCAGCTCGCTTGATCGGAGCCTTCCGTTCTACCGCGACCTGCTGCGACCGCTCGGCTGGCGATGGGTTCACGAAGTCGAGGGTGAGCGAGGTGAGACGATCCACTACCTGTTTCGTCGCGATGGGCGCGGCTCGATCGGCCTGCGCGCGCAGCAGTCGGAGACCGCGCAGCCCCACGACCGCTACGCGGTAGGCATTCATCACGTCGCGATCGACGCCGGCTCGCGGCGAGCCGTGGACGGCGCCGCCCGCTGGGCGCACGAGCACGATGTCGAGATCGAGAGCGGCCCGCAGGAATACGCGTACCAGCCCGGCTACTACGCCGTGTTCCTCTATGACCCCGACGGCATCAAGGTCGAGCTCATGACCCGGCCTCGGCTCCGCACTGCGCTCTGGGCGCTGCGCCCGTCAACGACCCCGTTCCGGCCCGAGAACCGCGGCCGACCGCGCTGACGTGTGCGCCGCTGGGCTTCTTGCTTAAGCCGCTCTAGGCCGAAGGGGTGGGCAGCTCGGACGGGCGGCGGGCGAGCCAGTCGCGGATCTGGGTGTAGACCGCAGGGTTGTTGAGGAGCCGCATGTGATCGAGTCCGCCGATGTGGCGGCCGTTTTCGATCTCGAATGGGATCCGACGTCGGCGGCCCGCGCCCGAAGCGCTGGGGTAGCGGACGAGCAGGTCGCCAGCCAGCGATCCGAGCCCATCGCGACCACGCGTCAGCGTCGCGCCGACGAAGTAGTAGGTGGCGCCGGGGAGGAACGGGACCTCGGTGCAGCGATCGCGCAGGAACTCGTCCGGGTCCTCGCACTCGCACCAGTCCTCCTCGATGCAGCTTCCGAAGCGAAGATCCTTGATCCCGGCGCTTCTGCGGTTGAAGAAGAGGTCGGCGAAGGGCCGCGTCTCTGGCAGGCGGTTGAGTGGCCAGGAGGCGACGTTGGCCGCCTTTTCCAGCGGCGCGCCAAGGTGCGGCGTGCCGAGGCAGAAGACGTGGAGCGCCCGGTCGGTCCACCCTCGATCGTCGAGCTCGCCGTAGCGGCACGCGCTTCGCGCCACGAGCCCTCCCATTGAGTGACCGACGAGTGTGATCTCGCGGACCTCGGCCGGCCACTCGGTGGCCAGCTCCTCGAGCACCGCCGCGAGGCGGCGGCCGTTGTCGGAGACGTGGAGGCCGGTGTTGTAGCGGACGTAGATCGGCGTGTAGCCGAGGTCCTCTCGCAGCCGCGCGCCGTAGGGGCGGCGTCCGGCCTCGCCAGAGCCGGGGGGCGCCCACCGCCATCCGTCGTCGGTCCCGCAGAGCCCGTGGACGAAGACGGCGAGCTTCCCGGTGGCGTTCGGAAACGCGGCCGCGAGCGAGTCGGCGTCGAGGGCGATGTCGCGCCCGTCCCGGCGGACGGTCATCTCCAGGGCAAGGTCTGGATGCTCGCGGGCCAGCCGGTCGCCGGCGATTCCGTTGAGGGCGCCGAGCGCGAGGGCGCCACCGAGTGAGTCGCCGAGCGAGCCCGCGTCGGGAGCGGCGCGCGCTGCCAGCGCGCGCCCGCCGGCGCGAAGCGGCGCTGCGATCGCCGCGCCGACCGAGCGATAGGAGACGCGGGCGACGCCGTCGTGGATTATCCGCGTCGGCCAGCCAAGCGGACCGAGCAATCGGAACACCCGCCCAGTGACTGCGGTGTGGACTTCGCGGGCGACGCCGGCCGGTCCGGAGACCGATCTCGCCGCGATCTCACTCAGCGATTGGAGTTCGCCCGTGCGAATACGCCCACCCTATGCCCCGTCTCGGTCGGGTGGTTGCCGACGACTACTGACCCGGACAGGTCGTCTGGTACGGACGATCCGGCAGCAGGTCCTCCCACTCGGCCTCGGTGAGATCGCGCCCGGCCGCCCGGCAGGCGAAGTCCTTCCACACCTTCGGGTCCATCGGCCAGACGGTCGCGTCCGCGAGCCCGTTGATCACCAGCGAGCCGTCGGGAGCGAACTGGGCGGTCGGAATGGTTCCCTGGTCCACGGGGAAGGTCCCGCCGATCTGCTCGTGGGCGTCGACATCCCACAGGGTGGCCGTGAGGTCCTCCGAGCTAACGGCGAGCTGGCGGCCGTCGGGCGAGAAGGAAACCGGGTCGACGGCCCCGGTCGCCGCCTGGATCACCGATCCCGAGGGCGTCCCGTCATCGGCGTCGAAGAGCGCGACCTTGCCGTCGTCGGTGCCAATGGCCAGCAGCTTGCCGTCGGGTGAGAAGGAGATCGAGACCGCGAGGCCGTCGAACTGCGGGCTGTACTGCTTTGCCCCCGACCGCGCATCCCAGATCGCCACGGTCGAGCCGTCCTGACAGCAGCCCGCCGCGGCCAGCCGGTCGCCGTCCGGGCTGAAGTAGAGGCTGCCGCGACCGTGCGGTAAGGGCCGGGAGTAGAGGGTCCTTCCTTCGCTCAGGTCCCGGACCTCGACCCGCGCCCCGGGGGCGCCCTCGGCCTGTGTCTCGACCGCGAGCAACTCGCCGTCCGGGCTCACGGCCGCCCAGTAGACGGGGTCGTCGTAGCGCAGCGTGCGCTCGACCTCGCGCGTGCCCAGATCCCAGAGGTTGACATGCCCGTTGAAGCCTCCGACCGCGAGTCGCCCGTCGGGGAAGAACGCGAGCGCGTCGGCCGCCGCCCCGGTGCGGGCGGGCAGGGTGTCGATCAGCTCGTGGTCGCGAAGGCCGACCACTGCGATCGTGCCGTCGGCCTGGTTGGTGGCCATGACCGTGCTCTGCCGGTCGATCACAAAACATGGCGTGTCGAGACAGCTCATGTCCGGGGTGTTCCAGGCAAACGCCTCCGACAGCTGCTGCTCCCCCGAGAGGTCCCACGCCGCCACGCTGCCCGTGTCGGCGCCGGAGACGACGGTGCGCCCGTCCGGCAGCAGCGCGAGGTTCTGACCCGAGGGCTGGCCGGTGAAGGTCTGCAGGATGGACCCCGAGGCGGCGTCCCAGACCCGAAGCGCGGCGTCGAACGATGCGGTGACGATCCGTTCGCCGTCGGCCGTGAACGCGACCGTGATGATCCACGTCGGCGACGGCGGAGGCGGGAGGTCGCGCGTGTGGCCGCTGCGCAGGTCGAGCACGGAGAGCGAGGTCGAGGGATCGCCCGGGTTCGGGTTGTTTTGAGCGACGGCTGCGAACCGTCCGTTGGGCGAGACGCCGAACTGGCCGCCGATCGGGAACCTGTGCTCGACCCGGCCGCGGCCGGTGTCCCAAAGCAGCGTCTCGCCCTGCGGAGCCGAGGTCACCAGCGTGCCGTCGCGCGTGAAGGCGACCGAGACCTCGTTCTGGCCCGTTCGCAGCGGATAGTCGCGGCGCCACTCGGTCCTTCCGCTGGGCATGTCGAGCAGGAACAGGCTCGCGGCGGTCGGCAGCGGTACGTCCGGCGTAGCCACGGTCGAGACCGCGACCGCCAGCCGCCGGCCGTTCGGCGAGAACGCGAAACGGGTGTACCTGCGCGGCCCGAAGTTGGACGGGACCGAGTGCCACGAGGCGGCCAGGCGCTTGCGCCCGGAGGACGGATCGATCAGGTACAGGTTGGCGCGATCTCCGCCCGCGGCGGTGGCGACGGCCAGCGTGTCGCCGTCCGGCGAGAACTCGATCGCCTGCTCGGTGCCCTCGCCGGCGAGCCGTACGGCCTCGCCGCGCGGTTGCCAGGTTTGGAGGTCGACGAAATGGACCAACCCCTCGCCGTCGGCGACGGCCAGCAGGCGCCCGTCCGGGCTTGCGCTGAGCCCCGAGACGTCGCTTTGTGACGGGCGCGCGAACCGAAACAGCGATGGCGAGCGCTGCAGAACCGAAAGCAGGTCGCCGCGGGTCTCGAGGCTGTCCTCGAGGTTGACTCCGGCGACCGCGAACAGCAGCGAGCGGTCGATGTTGGTCTCGGCCAGCGCCTGGGCGCCGACCCGCTGGGAGTCGGCCGTGAGGGCCTCGTCGCGGGCGTTGTTGCCCTGGATCAGGGCCAGAATCCCTGCTGCCACTGCCACCACGAGGAGGATCCCCGCCCCGGCGAGCAGTCCGCGCAGGCGGCGGTTAGCCCGGCGCTGGCGCTCCGCGTCGCGTTCGCCGGCGGCGCGGCTCTCGTCGAGGAACTCCCTCTCGGCGGCGTTCAGGTCCTCCGGATGTCCCTCCGCCCACTCCAGGGCCGTGGCGAGCCTGGCGCCGCGGTACAGGTCCGAGTCCTCCCTGCCGCCCTCCGCCCAGAGGCGGGCCGCGTTTCCCAGCCGGCGGTGCAGGCGCAGGCCCTCGCGGTCCTCGTCGAGCCAGCGGCGAAGCGTGGGCCACCTGCGGATCAGGACCTCGTGGGCGACCTCGGCGGTGCCGTCTCCCAGGGTCACGAGGCGCGCACTCGCGAGCCGCTCGAGCAGCGATTCGATGACAGCGGGCGAGGTCCCTTGCGGCACGAGCTCCTCGATCCGCTCGCGCCGGCGGGTGTCCTGGATCCCCTCGCCGAGCTCGGTCAGTCGCAGGAACAGGGTGCGCACCAGCGGCCGCTGCTCGTCGGGAAGCGATTCCACGAGTGTGTCGGCGGTTCGGGCGACGGCCGAGGCGACGCCGCCGCTCTCGCGATAGCCCTCGATCGTCAGCGTGCGCCCGTCGCGACGCTCCCAGGTGGCACGGAGCGCGTGCGAGAGCAGTGGCAGAGCACCCGGCTCGCCGGCGACGTCGCGCAGCACGAGATCGACCAGGCCGGGCCCGAGCCGCAGCCCGGCCAGCCGCGCGGGCTCGGTGACGGCCCGGCGCAGTTCGTCGTCGGTCATCGGGCCGAGCAGGATCTGCTCGTCGGCGACCGCCCGGGCGAGGCCCGGGTGCGTGCTCAACTGCCCGTAGAGGTCGGCGCGGACGCCGATCACGGCCGGGCCGGGATATTCGAGGAGCGCATCGATGAAGCCCTCTCGCCGCTCCGCGTCCTTGCAGAGTGTGAACAGCTCCTCGAACTGATCGACCAGCAGGAGGTCGACGGGCGTTCCCGCGATCTCCAGCTGTGGCTCGGCGCCGGGGGTGAGCAGGTGAACCCTCTCGATTCCGGCAACGTCGCCGGCCTCGACCGCGGCGACGAGCCCGGCCCTGAGCACCGACGACTTGCCGCTGCCCGAAGCGCCGACCAGGCTGACGAGGCGTCCCGGAGCGAGTCGGGCGAGAAGTTCCTCCACCACCCCCTCGCGTCCGAAGAAGAACTCGCGATCGTCGGCCTCGAACGCCAGCAGCCCCCGGTACGGGCAATCGGCGACCGGCCGCGGCGCATCGACGCCCGGTCCCCTGAGCGCCCAGATCCGCTCCGGCGTGGCGAAGCCCTTGAGCCGGTGCGGTCCCAGGTCGACGAGGTCGCAGCCGTCCGGAAGGCGGGACGCGGCGAGGTCCGCGGTCGCCGAGGAGAGGAAGATCTGGTTGCCGTCGGCCTGCCCGCGCACGCGCGCCGCGAGGTTGAGCGTGGGCCCGAAGTAGTCGGTCCCGCGACGCTCCGCCTCGCCGGTATGGATTCCGAAGCGAACGACGATGGCGAGGTCGTGCGGCCAGCTCTCCGCCGCCAGCGCGCGGTTGACCGCCAGGGCCGCGTCGATCGCCTGCGGCGCGGAGTGGAACACCGAGACCGTCGAGTCGCCCTCGCCCATCGACTCGATCAGCTGCCCCCCGTGGGACTCGACGTGCTCGGCGAGCAGCTCGTCGTGGCGGACGAGGGCCTCGGCCATCCCCTCGGGGTCGCTGTCCCACAGCGCGGTGGAGCCCTCGATGTCGGTGAAGCAGAACGTGATCAGACCCGTCGGCAGGATCGCCCCCCAGCCGCCGCGCAGCCGCTCGACGAGCTCGGCGGGTGTCGCGGGTCGGCTGGTCGGGTCCGCGGCGAGGCCGCGGCCGATGGCATCGGCAAGCTCCTCGGCCTGGGCCGTGTCGACGCCGTCCCAATCCGGGCGGCCGGCGGCCGGCGGCGACCCGGTCAGCAGGGCCAGGGCGGTGGCTGCGAGCCCGTAGACGTCGCTCGCGGTCGATGCCGCGCCGTCGGCGGCGAGCTCCGGCGCGACGTAGCCGGAGCGCTCGGTTCCGGCTTGGTCGCCGCCGCGCATCGATGCCATCCCGAAGTCGACGAGCTTGACCTTGCCCCCCTTCGTCAGGATCAGGTTCGCGGGCTTCACGTCGCCGTGGACGAGTGGCGGATCCTGACCGTGCAGGTGCATGAGCCCTTCGGCTGCCTCGGCCAGGTAGGCGAGCACGCTCCACGCCGCGAGCCCTGGCCGGCCGCGATCGCGCAGCAGCGTGGCCAGATCGACGCCATCGACCCAGTCCATGGCGACGACGTAGCGGTCACCGTCGAAGAAGTCATCGCGCACGAGGGGAAGTGCCGGGTGCGGTGCGATCGCGAGCAGCATGCGCGTCTCGCCGAGAAGGTCCTCCCGCGCACGTGCGTCGCGGACGGTGCGGATCTTCAGGGCGACGAGCCGGCCGTGCTGGTGGTCCAGCGCCTTGGCTACCCGTGCCGCACCGCCGAGACCGAGGGTCTCGAGGAGCTCGTAGCGATCCTTGAGGAGCTCAGCCATTACCTGCGCCGCGATTCCAACCTATCCGACACCACTCGATCAGCCCGAAGGGCAGACCGAGACGTACTCCTGCTCCGGCACGACCTCCTCCCACTGCTCGGGGGTAAGGCCGCCAGCGACCGTGCAGGCGTGGACCCTCCAGGCCTCCGGAGCGGTGTCGAGGCTGATTCCGGGACCGCGGGTCGAGACCGCGAAGAGGCGCGAGTCGTTGGGGCTGAAGGCGACCGAGGCGAAGGTGTTCGGCTCCAGCGTGAGTGCCGATCCGATCGGCTGCTGGGACCCCACGTCCCAGAGCGCCACTGTGCCGTCCGCGCTCGCGGTCGCCAGCGTGCGACCGTCGGGCGAGAAGTGCACGTAGGTGATTCGCTGGGTGTGGCCCAACAGCGGGCCGCCGACCTGCTCCCAGGTCTCGGTGGAGTAGATCCGGCCGGTGGCGTCGAAGTGCCCGACGGCGAGCAGGCTCCCGTCGGGCGAGAAGGCCACCGAGCGTGAGAGCCCTTCGGCGGGAAGCCGCTTGACGAGTGCGCCGCTGTGCGGGTCACGGATCTCGGTGCCAGATTCAAGCGCGGCGGCAGCGATCAGCCTGCCGTCGGGGCTGAAGGCCAGTGAGGCCGACAATGTCTCGCTGCGGAACCCGGTCAGCGCTCGCCGGCGAACGTTCCAGATCCGCATCCGCGGATGCTGCCCTGTGTTCTCGGCCGCGGCGAGCAGCTTGCCGTCGGGAGAGAAGGCGAGTGCTTGAGAGTTGCCCAGCAGCCCATTGAGCTCGCCCGCCGGCGCGAGCGTCCGCGCGTCCCAGAGAGTGATCTGCCCGTCCTTGCCGGCGGCGGCGAGCAGGCGCCCGTTGGGGCTGAACGAGACCGCGGCGGCGAAGCCGCGCAGCGCGTCCAGGCTCGCCCTGCGGCGCAGCGTCTGGGCATCGATCAGGTCAACCGCGCCGTCGCTGTGCGTTAGGGCGAGTGTTTCGCCATCCGGGCTGAGCGCGAGCCCGCGCGGGGTGTCGATGACGCCGAACGGCCGGTCGACCGGGAAGGAGCGCACGAGCCGTCGATCACCGGTCAGGTCCCAGATGATCGCGCGGGCATCGGCCCCCCCGCTGTAGAGCGTGCGTCCGTCCGGGGAAACCGCAAGCCCCCATACGTTCCCGCGGTGGGTCGACAGCTCCTCGCTGATCTCGCCGGGGTCGATGTCCCAGACGATCACGCTGCTGCGGGCGGAGCTCACGAGCTCATGTCCATCGGGGGTGAACGCGAGCCTTAGGACGCCCGCTTGGTGGCGGCCGGTGAACCGGCGAACCGCGCCCGTCCTGCGGTCGACGAGTCGTACCGTCCCTCCTCCGGAGCCGAGCGCGAGGACGCGCCCATCGGGGCTGAGGGCGCCGACGTCACCACCCTCCGGATAGCGCTGTGCCACCCGCAGCGCCTGCGCATCGATCTCCAGCGTCTCGTCGCCGTCGGCACTCGTGACGAAGACTCGCCGCCCGTCGACCTCTGAGAACAGCCCGTTGTGTGCGACGTGGCCGACTGGCAACGGGCGGCCCTCGAGCTCGCCCGTTCGCACGTTCACCCGTCGCAGCACGCTCGAACCGCGATCAGGGTTCTGAATCACGATCAGCTCGCCGGCGGACAGAAACGCGACGTTGGCCACGGTGAAGACCGCCGACTCGGGATACGGCGGCAACACGATCCGCGCCCGGCGGTCCAGGGTCGGGACGTCGATGAGGTCCAGGAGCGCGCCCGGAGGCTCGTCCGGAGGCTCGTGGCCGGTGACGGCGAGCGTTCTGCCGTCGGGGGAGAAGGTGAGCGTCTGCACCAGCCCGCCGCCCGACGCGTCACCGAGCTGGTACTCGCCCAGCCGCTGGCGGCTCGACGCGTCGAAGACCGCCACCGTGCCGCCGGCGTCGCCGATCGCCACCAGGCGTCCGTCGGGGCTGGCAGCGACCGCGTAGATCTCGGCATCGTCAGCGTGCCCCAGGACGCCGAGCATCGCCGGCGGAGTGCGCAGCAGGACTGTCAGCAGATTGCCGCGGGTGCCTACCGAGTCTCCGAGTGCGACGCCGGCGTTGGCGAGCTGCAGGGCGCGGCCTGTCGCTTCCGCGTTGAGCGCATCGGCCCCCAGCCGCTGCGCGGCCTCGGCCCTGGCGGCACTGCGGGCGCTCTGCCGTTCCGAGATCGCGATCGCGCCCGCGATCACCGCGGCGGTGAGCAGGAGCCCGGCCCCGGCGAGCATCAGACGCAGGCGGCGGTTGGCGCGGCGCTGGCGCTCGGCGTCGCGCTCGCCGGCGGCGCGGCTCTCGTCGAGGAACTCCCGCTCGGCGGCGTTGAGGTCCTCCGGATGCGCGTCCGCCCACTCCAGCGCCGTAGCGAGCCTGGCGCCGCCATAGAGGTCGGAGGCCTCCCGACCGCCCTCGGCCCAGAGACGGCCAGCGTTTCCGAGCCGGCGGTGCAGCCGCAGGCCCTCGCGGTCCTCGTCGAGCCAGCGGCGCAGGGTGGGCCAGTGGCGGATCAGCACCTCGTGCGCGACCTCCGCGGTCCCGTCGCCGAGGGTGACCAGACGCGCCGCCGCGAGCTGCTCGAGCAGCGACTCGACCGCCTCCGGCGATGTTCCCTGGGGGACCAGATCGGCGATCCGCTCGCGCCGGCGCGTGTCCTCGATCCCCTCGCCGAGCTCGGTCAGGCGCAGGAACAGGGTCCGCGCCAGGGGCCGCTTGGCGGCGGGCAGGTTGTCGACGAGCGCGTCCGCGGTTCGCGCGACCGCCGAGGCGACGCCCCCGCTCTCGCGGTAGCCCTCGATCGTCAGCGTGCGCCCGTCGCGACGCTCCCAGGTCGCGCGCAGCGCGTGCGAGAGCAGCGGCAGGGCGCCGGGCTCGTCGGCGACGTCGCGCAGCGCCAGGTCGACCAGGCCGGGCGCCAGCCGCAGGCCAGCCAGGCGGGCGGGCTCGGTGACCGCCCGGCGCAGCTCGGCGTCGGTCATCGGGCCTAGCAGGATCTGCTCGCCCGCCACGGCCCTGGCGAGGCCCGGGTGCGTGCTCAGTTGCCCGTACAGGTCGGCGCGCACCCCGATCAGGACGGGACCGGGGAAGTCGAGCATCGCGTCGATGAAGCGCCGCCGCCGCTCCGCGTCCTTACAGAGCGTGAACAGCTCCTCGAACTGATCGACCAGCAGGAGGTCGTTCGGGGTGCCCGCGATGTCCAGCTTCGGCTCGACTCCGGGGGTCAGCAGATGGACGCGGTGCATTCCGGCCACCTCGCCCGCCTCGACGGCGGCGACGATCCCGGCCCTCAGCACGGACGACTTGCCGCTCCCCGACGCGCCGACCAGGCTGACGAGGCGGCGCGGCGCGAGGAGGGTGAGCAGCTCGTCGACCACCTCCTCACGTCCGAAGAAGAACTCGCGATCGTCGGCCTCGAACGCCAGCAGCCCGCGGTACGGGCAGTCGGTTACGGGCCTAGGAGCATCGACGCCCGGACCCCGCAGCGCCCAGATTCGCTCCGGAGTCGCGAAGCCCTTGAGCCGATGCGGGCCGAGGTCGACGAGATCGCAGCCGTCCGGAAGGCGGGCGGCGACGAGGTCCTCGGTCGCGGAGGAGAGGAAGATCTGCTTGCCGTCGGCCTGCCCGCGGACGCGCGCCGCGAGGTTGAGCGTCGGACCGAAGTAGTCGGTTCCGCGCCGTTCGGCCTCGCCGGTATGGAGCCCGAAGCGGACGACGATGGCCAGGTCGTTCGGCCAGCGCTCGGCCGCCAGCGCGCGGTTGGCCGCCACCGCCGCCTCGATCGCCTGTGGTGCCGAGTGGAACACCGAGACGGTCGAGTCCCCCTCTCCCATCGACTCGATGAGGTGGCCCCCATGCGATTCGACGTGCTGGGCGATCAGCTCGTCGTGGCGGACGAGGGCGTCCGCCATCCCGGTGGGGTCGGTGTCCCACATCGCGGTGGAGCCCTCGATGTCGGTGAAGCAGAATGTGAGCAGACCCGTTGGCAGCGTCGCTCCCCAGCCGCCTCGCAGCCGCTCGACGAGCTCGGCGGCCGTGGCGGGCCGGCGGGCCGGGTCGGCGGCGAGGCCCCGACCGATGGCGTCCTCGAGCTCTCCCGCCTGAGTCGCGTCCATGCCGTCCCAGTCGGGGGAGTCACCCGTCGGTGGCGTCCCCGTCAGTAGCGCCAATGCGGTCGCGGCGAGCCCGTACACATCACTCGCGGTCGAGGATGCGCCGCCGGCGGCGAGCTCCGGCGCCACGAAGTCCGAGCTGCCCGCCCGGGAATGCCCGACGTCGCGCATCGACGACATCCCGAAGTCGACGAGCTTGACCTTGCCCCCCTTGGTCAGGATCAGATTTGCGGGCTTGACGTCGCCGTGGATCAGGGGTGGGTCGTGGTGGTGCAGGTGCATGAGCGCCTCGGCGGCCTCGGCCAGGTAGGCGAGGACGCTCCAAGCCGCGAGTCCCGGCCGTCCGCGATCGCGCAGCAACGTCGCCAGGTCGACGCCCTCCACCCAGTCCATGGCGACGATGTAATCGTCACCGTCGAAGAAGTCATCCCGCACGAGTGGCAGCGCCGGGTGCGGTGCGATGGCGAGCAGCATGCGCGTCTCGGCGAGAAACCCCTCCCGCGCACGAGCGTCGCCGACCGCGCGGATCTTCAAGGCCACGAGCCGGCCGTGCTGGTGGTCCAGTGCCTTGACCACCCGCGCCGCACCGCCGACACCGAGCTTCTCGAGGAGTTCGTAGCGATCCTTGAGGAGCTCGGTCATCACCTGTGCCGCCGTTCAAACCTACTCGACGCAAGGCCGCGTTTTGCGTGCGGCCTACAAGCCCCCGCTCGCCGACGCCGCGGCTGACCCGCGGGCGTGCGAGAGGACGTTCACAACGGTGCCACTCGGTTCGCGAAGCATGAAGCGTCGAACTCCCCATTCCTCGTCGCGCAAGGGATAGGCGATCTCGAGTCCCAGCTCGATCGCCCTCGCGTGGACGGCGTCGACGTCGTCCACCTCCACCGAGATACCGGGGGCGGCAGGATCGTCGTTGCCGATGATCGTCACCTGGGCCGCTGGGTTGGTCGGCGACGCCACTGTTGCGACCCACCCCAGGTCCATCACGGCCTCGAAGCCGAGCAGCTCCACGAAGAAGTCGCGCGTCTCGGCGGGCCGATCCGACCTGATGTTTGGCACCGCCCTGTTGATCGTCACGTTTCGGGTTCTAACGCATCAGCGCCAACAGCTTCGTCGTCGTGCTCCAGCTCCGGATCGTCGTGTTCTTGTATTCAGGCAGCGCGACGAACTTGGACAGCCGGCTGCTCGACGCCTTCGAGGCGAGGCGGGAGAAGTAGACGACGCCCTTCCCCGGCCAGGCCCGGTCAACGCCCTCCTTCAGCTCGAGCAAGCCGAACGCCTTCTTCGCCGTCAGTGGCTTTCGCACAAAGAGCACGTCGCATAGGTGGGACTCCGCGCCGAACCCGCGCGGGGCGCCCTCGACCACGGCCCTCAGCTGCGCGTCGGTCAGCAGCACGACCTTCAGCTCGATGCCGAAGCGCCGGGTCAGCTCCGACTCGAGCCGGGCCGCCAGCTCCTCGCGCCTCTGCCTCGGAGCCCGGAACAGCACGTTCCCGCTCGCGATGTAGGTCGCGACGTCGGCAAACCCCAGCTCCTCGAAGGCCGCGCGAAGGTCGGCCATCCTGACGAGGTTCTTGCCGCCGACGTTGACGCCGCGCAGCAGGGCGAGGTAGGCCATCGGCGACCGTTGTCTATCACGGCCCGCCTCGCTGGAGGATCGCGATTCGTGGTCTCATTTCGGGCCAATGGACTCGAGCGACCACGTTTCTCCGGCGCCCGCGGTCACCGATCCCGCCGTTCTGCGGAGAACGCTGCTGCAGACGCTGGACGCCCGCACCACCCACCGTGGTGAAATCGTCCTGCCCTGCATCCCGGAGCCGCTGGAGCACTACATCGCGCTACTGCGCGCATTCTTCGCGAACTTGGGCAAGCCGCTGTCGAGCGACGAGCTCGACCGCTTGCGAGAACTGCTGCGACAGAGCCTGGAAGCCGGCTTTCAGGCCGCGGCGGACGCAAAGCTCATCGTCACCTACCAGACCTCCGTCACCAATTCGCTGCGCAAGAACCTGGAGTGCAGCGTCGCGACAAGGGGCACAGCGGAGCAGTACCAGGGCTGGGGTCAGGCGGAGGACGGAGATGCCGAATCTCCTTTCGGCTCCCATCCCGACGCCCGCGTCATCGCGCTCCTGGACGAGTTGGGCGACCCCGCCGCTGCACCGATCCTCGACGTTGGCGCGGGCACGGGGCGAAACGCGCTACCGCTGGCGCGGCGCGGCCACCCTGTCGAGGCGATCGAGCCGGCGCCCCAGTTCGCCGAGGCGCTGCGTCGAGCCGCTCAGGCCGAGGGGCTGGCGATCAACGTGGTCGCCACGGATTTCGTCGACACCCGAACCACGCTCGCCGAGCATCACTTCCGGCTCGCCATCCTCGCGGAGGTCGTCCCGCATTTCCGCTCGCCGTCCCAGCTGCGAGAGCTGTTCGAGCGGATGTGCGAGACCCTCACCGAGGACGGCCTGCTGGTCTTAAACCTCTTCCTCTGCGCGCCCGAATACGAGCCCGACGCCCTTGCCAGGCAGATGGCCGAAGTGGGTTGGTCCGCCCTGTTCACCCGTGACGAGCTGGCGCGGGCGATGGCGGGATTGCCGCTGACACTGGTCTCCGACGAGAGCGTGGTCGAGTACGAGAGAGCGCACTTGCCCGCCTCGGCATGGCCACCGACCGCCTGGTTTGCCGACTGGGCCAGTGGGCGGAGCCTCTTCCCGATCCCGGAGGGCCGCCCTCCCGCCGAGTTGCGCTGGATCCTGTTGCGCCGCTCGGGCTAGCGACGTCCGCCCGGAGCCGGGGCGGCGAGCACGAACATCGCGTTGCCGCGGTCGGTCAGCCTGGCCAGCGGATAGGCGCCCAGCCGCAGGGCTCCGAAGGCCACGCGGAGTGCCTTGGCGCGCGGCCCCGTTCCGAGGCGCTCGGGCGAGAGCGAGGTCGAGCGATAAAACCCGTAAGGGGTCGCGAAGGTCTTGATGCGTTCAACGGCGAATCCGACCCCGACGAACAGCCTGCGCGCCGTGCCCGGGGCGAAGTCGTACAGGTGGACCGGCAGCTCGGGGTATTCCCAGACGCCGGTCCGCCGCGCGAGCAGACGATACGTGAGCCGGGGGTAGAGGCCCTCGACGTTCGGGAAGGTCGCCGCGATCCTGCCCCCGGGCGCGAGTAGCCCGCGGGCCAGCCGCAGCTCGCGCCGGGGGTCCTGCAGGTGCTCGAGCACATCCCAGAACGTGATCAGGTCAAAGCGGTGGCCCTCCAGCCCGGGGAGCGCCTGCTCGAGGGTGCCGGCGCGCACGTCGAGCCCCTGCGCTCGCGCCCTTGCCGCCGTCGCCTCGCCCAACTCGACCCCGACGCCCGCGAGGCCCTCCTCCTCCGCAACCTCGAGCCAGGTGCCCGACGACGCACCGACGTCGAGCAGCCTCATCCCCGGCCTCAGCGCCCCCGCCGGACGCAGGTGCTCGACCTTCTGGCGGGCGTTGCGCAACGTGATCTCGCGCAGCTCGCCGAACAGGGCGTCGGTGAAGTCCTCGTCGTGGTAGTAGGCCTCTTTCAACGCTTCGGGCCCCGGCTGCGGATCCTGAAAGACGAGGCCGCACTCGCAGCGGACCAGCGTGTAGCCGGCCAGCCTGAAGATCTCCGAGAACGGCCCCGTCGACGCGCAGACGATGCAGCGGCGGGCTGTCACCCCTTTCAGGCGAGCGAGATGTTGTGGTTGGCGCTGATCAGGCCGTCCGGGTCGTAGCGGCGCTTCACCGCGCGTAGCCGATCGAGCGTCTCGGGGGCGAAGATCGCCTCCAGATCGGTCGGGCGGTCGGCGAAGTTGAAGTAACGGCTTCCCGTCGACCACGGCTCGAGCGCGTTGCAGACGGCGTCGAGCCGTTCGTTGATCGCCACGCCCATCTCCGGGCTCATCGGCAGGCCGATGCCGGCAAAGACGTATTCGGCGTCGAGGTGCGACAGCGCCCCGCCGCCCTCCGCCGGTCTGCCCACCGCGCCCCCGCACTGGCGAAGCTCGGCGGAGAGCAGTGGCGAGCCCGAATCCGGACCCGCGGTCTCGACGAACGCGTCGATCGCCTCCTGCGGCGCCTCGCGAAGCGACGCCGTGTAGACGAGGCCGGGCACCGGATCCTCGGGCTCCATGTGCACCGCGGGGAGCCCGGACGGAGGCATCGTCTGAAAGGTGTCCATTACCGGGTCGCCGAGCTCGCGCATCGGCTGGATCAGCTCGGCGCCCTCCGCTTCCGGTCCCGCGTAGCACGCGCCGATCGTGATCAGAGGCCTGTCCCGCAATGGCTCCGGGATGATCGGGAGCGGCGGCAGGTGGAGGAAGCGGACGATCGAGGTGACCTCGTCGGGCAGGTCCGCGGCCCATTCGAAGTAGCGATTGATGGTCTCGGCCGAACGCTCGTCGGCCGGGTAGACGGCGCTGCCGGCGAACACCTCGGGCAGCTCGACCAGGTCGAACTCGATCGCCGTCACGACGCCGAAGCTTCCACCGCCGCCGCGCACGGCCCAGAACAGGTCGGGCTCGTTGCCTGCATCCACCCGGCGCTGCTCGCCGTCGGCAGTCACCAGCTCGACCGCGCGCACGCTGTTGCAGGCCAGCCCGTAGCGGCGCGCGATCCAGCCGAAGCCGCCCCCTGTCGTATAGCCGACGACGCCGATGTCGGGCGCCGAGCCCGAGCGGTTGGCGAGACCATGCTCTCCGGCCGCCGGATTGGCCTCCATCCACAGCACGCCCGCCTCGTAGCGGCCGACGCCGGTGTCGGCGTCGATCTCGATGGCCTTCATGCGCTCGGTCTTGACCAGGATCGAGCCGTCGATGGGGCCGCGCGCGCCTGCGCCGTGGCCGGTGCCCTGCGCCGCGACGCCGAGTCCGTTCGCGCGCGCGAACTCGACCACGGCGGCAACGTCGTCAGCGCTCTCGGGGTACGCGACGGCCGCGGGGTTCTGGTCGGCCACGAGGTTCCACGCGCTGCGCGCCTGGTCCCAGGTCTCCTCACCGGGCGTCACGACGGTCCCGGCGAAGTCGCCGTTCAGTGCCTTCTTGTCGACCAACTGCTGCTCCATGCGGTCCTCCTCTCTTTGGGCTCGAGCACTGGATGATGCAGAATGAGCCACCTGGCCTCCAATCCGCCCGCCCCCGAAAGCGCACCGCCGCCGAAGGCGGACGGATCGGGATGGCGTGTCGATCCCGCGCCCGACGGGCGCGGCGCCACGGGCGGGTCGAAGCCGCCGATGATCCCGCGCAGCCGGATGTTCATCGTGGCTCTGCTCGGACTTCTGGCGGTGAACCTGGTGATCTCGTTCGTCACCCGCGACGCGGTGGAGCGCGAACGGGTGCCCTACCAGCCCTTCTTCGTCGACCAGGTCGAGGCCGGCAACGTCCAGGAGATCAGCTCGCAGGAGGAGTCGATCGAGGGCGAGCTGGAGAACGAGGCGACCTACGACCCGCCCGGGGACGGCGAGCCCGTCGCAGTGACGCACTTCGAGACCGAGGTCCCCGCGTTCATCGATCCCGCCGAGCTCACCAGCCTGCTCGCCGACCAGGAGGTGGTCATCAACGCCGAGGCGCCGGACACAGGCCGCTCGCTGTGGAGCACGCTTCTGCTCGGCTTCCTCCCGACGATCCTGCTGGTGGGCTTCTTCGTCTGGCTCTACCGCCGCCAGACGGGAGGCGGAGGGGGCGGCGTGCTCGGCGGCTTCGGCCGCACCACGGCGCGGCGTGTGACCCGCGGCGAGCACGATCGGGTCACGTTCGACGACGTCGCCGGGATCGACGATGCCGAGGACGAGCTCGTCGAGGTCGTCGACTTCCTGAAGAGCCCGCAGCGCTACACCAAGCTCGGCGCCCGGGTCCCGCGCGGCGTGCTGCTGTTCGGGCTCCCGGGAACCGGCAAGACGTTGCTGGCCAGGGCGGTCGCCGGCGAAGCCGACGCCGCCTTCTTCTCCCTGTCGGCGTCGGAGTTCGTCGAGGCGATCGTGGGCGTCGGCGCCTCGCGAGTGCGCGACCTCTTCAAGCAGGCCAAGGAGGCGGCCCCCGCGATCGTCTTCATCGACGAGCTCGACGCGATCGGGCGCTCGCGCTCGGGAAACGTGGGCGGGATCAGCGGCGGCCACGACGAGCGCGAGCAGACGCTCAACCAGATCCTCACCGAGATGGACGGCTTCGAGG
>DAIRGH010000117.1:0-8761 GCA_036794585.1 Solirubrobacterales bacterium
GCGACCCAGGACAGCAGCGCCAGGCCGAGCCAGGCGAGCTGGCCCGTGAGGGCGGCGCGGTAGGCGGGACCCTGGCGCGCGAGCGCGATGCTCGTGAGGAGCAGCGTTGCGTGCAGGGCGCCGCTTCCGTAGCGCAGCACGCGGTGGGAGACGAGCTCGGCCAGGTAGAGCGGCGGGACGTCGCGCAGCATGCCGCCCTCGAAGAGGTGCTGCCACGCCCACGGGAACATGCGCGCCTTGCGGCCGAACTCGTCCTCGAGCTCCGGCGGGGGGCGCTCGAAGGCGAGCGCCTCCGGGTCGTAGACGGCGCGCAGGCCGCGCTTGGCCATCGCGTCGGGCAGGCCGAGATCCTGGCCGAAGCGGTGCTCCACCCAGGCGTCGCGGCGCACCGCGTAGATGGCGCCGTTGCCGCCGGTGATCGACCCCAGCGCCGACTCGCTCTCGCGCACCCAGAGTTCGTAGCGCCAGTAGAGGCCCTCCCGGTTGTCGCCGTTCGGCTCGAGCAGGCGCAGCTGTCCGCAGACGTAACCCACCTCGGGGTCGGCGAAGCTGCGCACGAGGCGGCGCAGTGCGTCGGGCGCCCACTCGGCGTTCGCGTCCGTGAAGGCGACCACGTCGGAGGATGTCTCGGGCACGGCCCGGTTGAGCGCGGCGAGCTTGCCGCCGCGGGGCAGGCGCAGCAGGCGGACGCGCGGTTCGCCTGCGGCGACGGCTTCGACGAGCTCGTCGGTGCGATCGGTCGAGGCGTCCGAGGCGACGAGCACGGTGAGGCGCTCGGCCGGGTAGTCGAGCTCGAGCAGGTTGGCGAGCCGCCTCTCGATCACGTCCTCCTCGTCGTGGGCCGGGACGATCACGGTCACCTCGGGCACGACGTCGGCCTTGCGCACGGGATTCGGGCGCAGGCGCGCAAGCGCAGCGGCGGCGACCGGGTAGCCGGCATGCGTCCAGGCAAGGCCGGCGAGGCTTCCCCAGAAAAGGCCCTTCAACAGCACGGGGCGAGGCTACCTCGCGGCGGTGACGAGACTCCCCGGCGATCGCCCCCGGCCAAGGCGGACGAGTCCATTTGGCCCACGCCCGAGGGACAGCCCCTCGGACCTGGCCAGAACGGTCGGCCGCACAGCTGTCGGGACCCGCTCACAGGCCAAGCACACGTCTAGTCGGAACATGGCCAAGGGGCTGTCCCTGGGACCTGGCTCCCGGGGTCAGGTGGGTCGGCGGTAGGCGGGGAAGAAGCCGCTCAGGTCGTCGGGGTCGCCGCCTGCGGCTCGGTAGGCCTCAGGGTCGTGCACTGCCTTGCCGATGGCCGCTTCGAGCTCGCCGCCGGGGTCGAAGCGGCGCTTGAACTCGTGCAGCGAGTCCCGTTTGCCTCCCAGGCCGCCGCCCAGGTGGAAGCGCTCGTAGCGGCGCTCGCGCGCCCAGCGGGCGGCCTCGTGGAGGAGCAGCGTCGTCGCCCCCAGCGTGCGGCCCGCCTCGGAGGCCGCGCCCAGGTGATAGTGCAACCACGGCGGCGAGGCGAGGCACAGGGCGCTCGCGACCGTCTCGCCGGCGCGGCGGGCGTCGAAGCGTACGAGGCCCTCGCCGAGCCTCGCCAGCGCCTCCCAGTAGTCGCCGGAGAAGAAGTAGAAGGCCTGCGCGCCGGCGCGCCGCATCGTCTCCTCGTAGAGCGGCACGAAGGCGCCGAGGCCGTGCGAGGCCTCGACGGAAACGCCGGCAGCTTCCGCCTTGCGCACCACGTTGCGGTGCTTCGAGTGCATGCAGGCAAGCAGGTCGTCGCTCTGCACCCGCCAGCCGATCGTCGAGGCGAGCTGCTCGACATGGATCCGCGCGCCGCGCTGGTTGGCGAAGCGCGGGTGGAAGCGGACGAACGTGGTCAGCACGCCGCGCTCGGAGCACCAAGCCTCGTAGGCACCCCAGAACGCTGCGACAGCCCCGCCCACCGGCCCGCCGTAGCCGTACGGCGTCACCACGTCGTGGCCGCTCTTAACAGTGACTGTCACTGTTAAGGGCCGCAGGATGCACGCGAGTACGGTGCCTTCGTGCTCCAGGAGGAGCGGCTTGCCGGGGTCGAGGACGCAGGCGCTTTCCACGTAAGCACGCTGCAGGTAGGCGTCGCCGAGACCGAGCTCGGCGAGCACGCCGTCCCAGGCGGCCGGCTCGACCTCCCTCACTCGGGAGGAGCGACGCGCTCTTGCGCTGCGCGCGCCGCACGCTCGATGTTGAGCTTGTCCTCGACCGGCTCCGGGTCGGGTCGGCCCAGCTGAGCGACGGTGCGGGCGAGAATGCGGGCGTCGAGGCCGAGCGACCAGTTGTCCACGTACCAGGCGTCGAACCGGAAACGCTCCTCCCACGGGATCTCGTCACGGCCCTGCACCTGCGCCCAGCCCGTGATGCCGGGCTTGACGGCGAGCCGGCGGCGGTCGGCCGGCTCGTAGTTCGCCACCTGCTCGAGCAGGTCGGGGCGCGGTCCGACGAGGCTCATGTCGCCGCGCAGCACGTTGAGCAGCTGCGGCAGCTCGTCGAGGCCGGTGCGGCGCAGGAACCGGCCGCTGCGGGTGACGCGCGGATCGTCGGGGACGACGCCGAACGGATCCTTGCTGAGGCCGAGCTCACGACCCAGCTCGACGGCGTCCGGCACCATCGTGCGGAACTTCAGCATCGAGAACGGGCGCCCGTCCTTGCCCGCCCGCGCCTGGCGGAACAGCACCGGGCGGCCGGACTCCAGGTAGATCCACGTGGAGATACCCGCGTAGACGGGGGACAGCGCAATGAGGCCAACGCCGGCCAAGACGCGGTCGGCCACGGGCTTGACGAGCCTTGCAAGGCTCACCTTGCACCGCCCGGCCTGACGGGACGCGAGCCGGCCACCTGCTGATAGAGACGCTCGTGCGCCTCGGCTGCGGCGTCCCAGGTGAGCGCTCGCCGGGCCGCCTGGGTGCCCTCGAAGGCGTGACGGAGAGCCTCCCGGTCGGTGAGCAGCTCGATGCACGCGGCTGCCAGCGCGTCCGGGTCGTCCACGGGCACGATGCGGCCCGCTCCGAAGTCGCGCACCGCATCGGGGAGCGCACCGACGTCGGAGACGACCACCGGACGGCCGTGGCCGAGCGCGGTGGCGAGTACGCCGGATGAGTCGATCGCCCGGTACGGCAAGGCGAGAAGCGTAACCTCCTCCAGCAGGCCGGAGATGGCCGAAGCGGGCACGTAGCCCAGCCGCCACTCCACCCGCACGGCAAGGCCGAGCTCACCCGCCAGGCGCTGCAGGGGCTCGACGGGATCGAGCGGGTCGCCGGCCACGACGAGCCGTACGTCCGGCACGCGTTCGGCAACCGCGGGCAGCGCGCGGACAAGCGTGTCGAGGCCCTTGTACTCCCGGATCAGTCCGAAGAACAGAATCGTGGCCCCGGTCGGCGGCGCCGGTTCGGCCCGGGCAGAAGCGTCGAAGACAGCATGCGGGATGCGAACGATCCGCGAGCGGTCGACGCCGAGCTCGGCCAGCCGCTCTTCCGCGCGCTGCGAGTGGACGACCACGCGGTCGACGGCGGCCAGCGCCTCGCCCCACGCCTGCATGTTGCGCTGCTCGCGCGGCACGACGTCGTGCGCGGTCAGCACGGTGGGGCGCCGCTCCACGACGCGGCGCAGCCAGTGGATGTCCAGGCGCGCGGCGCCGAGCCACTGGACGTGCACGACGTCGGGTCGGAGCGCCGTCACGCGCCGCAGCAGGCGCAGGGCGCTCGGGAGGTACTCGAGCCCCTTCAGGACGACGCGCGCCCGCGACCGCGGCGCGAGCCGTGCGAGCCGCGAGGACATGGGCAGGAACAGCTCCTCGCGCCGGTACCCCTCTGCTTCGGGTACCTCGCCGAAGGCAAAGGGCGACGTGAGCAGCGTCACCTCGTGGCCACGCCGCGCGAGCGCGGAAGCCAGCTCATGGTCGTACGGCACGGTGAAGCTAGGCGGGTCGAGGAGCGCGAGGCGCACGAGCGCTACGGCAGCTTCGAGGTGAGGTAGCCGGGGATGGCGAGCACCGGCAGAGGATCGTCCGCCGCCAGCACGGCGCGGACCTTCCGGCCGCGCACGTACGGGGCGAGGAAGGCGCGCGGGCCGAGCTCGCGCCGCCGGGCCATGCTCAGCGACACCCACACGTCCTTGGCGAGGAAGCTCCATGAGAGCTCCTCCGCGAGCTCGCGCGGCGCCGGCTCGGGCCGGCCGCACAGGTCGTCGTAGGCGATGCGCGCCACATCGAGATAGCGGCTCATCGCCACGCCGGCCCACATGGGCACGCGCGTGTTGACCTCCAGCAGCTTGAACTGCTCGTCGCGCGAGTCGTACGCGAACTCCACGTGGCCGAAGCCGCGGTAACCGGCCGTCTGGAGCAGCCGCAGCCCCAGCTCGCGCACCTGCGGCTCGGGCCGGGTCTGGAAGACGGCGCTCGTGCCGAAATGGAGCGGGCCCTGCCGCACCTTCACTCCCGTCACCGCGGCGAGGGGACGGCCGCTCCGCCCGATGTAGGTGAAGAGCGACCAGATCTTGTCGTGGGCATCCGGCACGAGCTCCTGCACGACCGTGTCGAAGCCGCGGGAGCGCGCCTCGCGCCACGCGGACAGCAGCTCGTCCAGATCCTGGGCGACCAGCACCTTGTGCCCGAAGGAGCCCGCGAAGTGCTGACCCTCGACCGGTTTCAGCAGGTACGGGGGCCGGAGCTCGAGTCGCCGTAGCGCGTCTTCCGAATCCGCGAACACGGTCGCGGGCGCCGCCACGCCGGCCTGCGCCGCCTCCTCGGGCAGCGAAGCCTTGCGCCGCAGCCTGCGCGCCACCTCCGGATCCTGCGGCAGCGGCAGCTCGAACCAGGAGCTCATGTCGTCCCAGTTGCGCAGCACGAACTCGACGTGGTCGTCACGCTCCGGCAGCAGCACTGGCCGCTCGCCGGCGGCCACCTCACGCAGGGCCGCGAGCGCGGCCCCTTCCCCGTCCACGCGGTGGACCGCGCGCAGGTACCGCGAGCGGACGCCGAATTCGCGTGGATGCATGCTGACGCCGACCACGGGCACGCCTGCGCGCCCCAGGCTGCGCGCGAACGACAGGCCCGCCCACAACAGTCCGAAGACGACTGCCGGACGCTCGCCACCCGGCTGTCCGTTCCTCGACATTGCCGCCAGCCTAGTGCCCCTTCAGGTGATGCTGCCGTGTATTGCCTGGAGGGGCACTAGCCGAGCAAGTCGCCGAACACCTCGTGCACCAGCCCGTCGAAGGTCGGCGGCAGCGCGCCGTCGTTGCGCGCGAAGTCACGCAGGAAGACGATGTAAGCGCGCCACTCCTCGACCCGATCGGGGAAGGCGGCGGTGTTCTTCTCGACGAGCTGCTCTAGGCGGTCGATGGTGAACGCCCCGGCCGGCGCCGCGGCCCGCACCGCCGCCGGCGCGGGCGGTTGCGCAGGGCCGCGGTCCTCTAGCGCGCGCTGCAGCTCGTCGAGCTGCCGGGCCCGCTCCTCCAGCTCGCGCTCGCGGCGCGCCAGCGCCTCGCGCAGCTGCGCTGTCTCGGCCGCGTCGGCCTCGCGCGCGGCCGCGGCCCGCTCGAGCTCCTGCGTGAGCCGCCGTTGGATCTGCAGCTTGGAGGCAAGCTCCTGCTCGCGCAGCTCGAGCTCGGTCGTTCGCGCCGCCAGCGTCTCGCCGCCTGCCGCCGCCTCGCCGCGCTGTCGCTCCACTTCTGCCTCCCGGTCCGCCAGGGCGCGCTCGCGCTGAGCCACCCGCGTGTCGCGCTCCGCCAGGGCGCGCTCCTGCGCCTCGAGCTGCTCCCGCCTCGCCTCGATCTCACTGCGCGCCTTGGCCAGCTCGTCCTTCCCCTTCACCGCTTCGCGTGACGCGTCTGCTGCCTTGCCCATCATCGCCTCCGCGCGCTGCTCGCGGTGTGAGAGGTCTTGCTCGGCGCGATCGACCTCGGTGGCGCGCACGGCGAGGGCCGCGCTCTCGACCTCGAGCCGGGCGCGCAGGCCCTCGAGCTCCTCGCGCGCCGCCGCCGCCTCCTGCTCACGCTCGACGAGAGCGCGCTCCCGGCGCTCCGCCTCCGCACGGGCGCGCTCCGCGGCCTGTGTAGCGCTCTGGGCCGAGGCGGTCGCCTCGGCCAACACGCGCTCCCGGTCGGCGATCGCCAGCTCGCGTGTCTCGAGCTCGCTCTCGCGAACGCCCAGCGCTTCGTGTCCGCTGGTCAGATCGCGATCTCGCTCGATGATTGCGTGCTCGCGGACGGCCGTCTCCTCGAGGCGCCGCTCGAGCTCCTCCTGAGCCCGCTCGACCTCGGTGCGGCGGTCGGCGGATACCTGATCGCGCTCCACAAGAGCCGCTTCCCGCTGGGCGAGCGCTGCCTGGGCCTGCTCGAGCTCTTCCTGCGCGCGTGCGTTCTCCGTCGTGGTCTCGGCCAGCTCGCGCTCGCGCTCGTCCGCCGTGCGCGCGCGCAGGTCGAGCTCCCGTCGCTGACGCTCGAGCTCAGCCTCGGTGCGCTCGGCCTTGCGCTCCCTGTCTCGAAGCGCCGTCTCGCGCTCCTCGGCTGCGCGGGCGCGCTCCAGCTCGCGCTCGTCGAGCTCGTGCTGCGCGGCGGCGAGGGACTCGCTCTCACCGGCCAGGTGCTCGCGCAACGCTCGTAGCTTGCCGCCGGCGTCCTCGACCGAGCGGCGGGCGGTCTGCAGCTCCCGTTCGCGCTCCTCGGCCGCGGACGACCGCTCATCGAGCTCACGCCGGCGCGCTTCCAGGTCAGCCATGAGCACGTTCAACCCACGGTCGCGCTCGGCAGCCTGGGCCTCGGCGGCGACGAGCTCGCTCTCACGGCGCTCGACGGCAGCGCGGCGCGTGTCGACGTCGCGGTCGGCGTCCGTGCGTGAGCGCTCGAACGACTCCTCGCGCTCCGCGAGCTGCTGCTCGCGCTCGTCGAGCTCGGCGCGGCGGGCGTCCAGCGCCGACTGCAGCTCCTGCCGCTCCTGCTCGCGCTGCTGTACCTCGCGCTCCTGCTCGCGGAGCTTTTCCTCCGCCTCGCTGCGCGCGGCCTCACGCTGCTCGAGCGTGCTCTCCCGATCGGCGAGCACCGCCTCGCGCTCGGCGAGCTGCCCCTGCACCGCCTGCTCGCGCTGTGCGAGAGCCTTCTCGCGCTCGGCAACCACCTGGGCGGCGGCGGCCGCCTCGGCGGTCCGGTCCTCGAGCCCCTTGCGGAGCTGCTCGACCGCCTCCTCGGCCTCGGCCAGCGTGTTCTGCCTGGCGGCCAGAGCGCGTTCCTGCTCGGCGGACTCCTTCTCGCGCTCCGAGAGCTCGCGCGCCCGCTGGCCCGCGCCTGCCTCGGCGGCGCGGCGGCTTTCGGCAAAGGCCTCCTCGGCTGCCTCGAGGCGCTCGCGGCCCGCGCCGACCTCCTGCGCCGTGCGCTCCAGCGCTTCCCGCTCGCCGGCGAGCGCGGTCTCTTGCTTCGCAAGCTCCGCCGCATGGGCCTCCGCCGCGGCGGCCGCCGTCTCGACGCGCTCGCGCTCGGCCCCCAGACGGCGTTCCGCGACGCCGACCTCCTCGAGCGCGCGGCGCTGCGCCTCGAGCTCGGCCGCGCGACGGGTCAGCTCGTTCTCGCGCTCGTCGAGCTCGCGGCCGCGCGACTCCAGCTCGCGGCCCATGTTCTGCGCGTCGAGCGCGCGCGCCTCCTGCTCCTCCTGCTGCGAGGTGACCCGTTTGCGCGCCGTACGCAGCTCCTCGCCGAGGCCGTCGAGCTCGCGGCGCGCCTCTTCCACCTTCTGCTCGCGGTCCGCGAGGTCGGCCTCGCGCAGCTCCAGTGCGGCACGCTCGGCGGTGACGTGGTCGCGCTCCGCCTCGAGCTCGGTGCGCAGGCGCTCGGCAGCCGTGCGGCCCCCCTCGGCCTCCGCAGCGGCCTGCACAGCTCCGGTCTCGCGCTCGGCCACGGCCTGCTCGCGCTGCTCGAGCTCACGCTGCTTGGCGACGAAGGTCGCTTCGACGTCGCGCCGCTCCTCGTCGCGCGCGGCGAACTCGCGAGCACGCTGCTCCACCTCTGCCAAACGCTCGAGGAGGTTTGCCTGCTGCGTTTCGAGCCGGCGCTCGCTCTCGGCAAGCGCGCGTTCCCGTTCGGTGACGCGCCCCTTTTCCTCCTGCTCGATCTGTTCCACGCCGGACGCGCGCGCGGCGAGCGCCTCGCGCTCCTCCTCGAGCTTGGCGTGCGCCGCCTCCAGCTGCTGGCTCAGGCGTGCGGCGGCTCGCTCGTCCTCGGCAGCACGACGCAGCCGCGCCTCGAGCTCACGCTCGCCCGTCTCGAGCTCGTGGGCGCGGGCGTCGAGGTCTGAGAGCGCCTCCTCGCGCCGCTCGAGCTCCGTTCTGCGGCGAGCGAGCTGCGCGCGTTCCGCCTCCAGCTCGCGCTCGAGCTGCGCGAGCTCGGGCGCCTCGGTCGGCTCGGGCGCCGGGCGCGCTTCCAGCGCCGCGATCCGCTGCTCTCGCTGCTCCAGCTGCCGCGCGCGCTCCGCCAGCTCGCGTTCGCGTGTCGTATCGGCCTCGACCGCGTCGTGCTCGCGCGCCTGGAGCACCGAAAGCTCGGAGGCCAGGCGCTCGCGCAGCGCCTCGGACTCACGCCGCGCGGCCGCCGCGGCCGCCTCGGCCTGCTCCGCGTCGCTCTCGCGACGAGCCAGCTCATCTTCCCGTTCGGTCAGCGCGTTGCGCTCACCGGCTAGCTGCTCGCGCAGGAGCGAGAGCTCGTCGCGGGCGCGCTCGACGCTCTGCCGGGCGCCCTGGGCCTCGTC
>DAIRGH010000037.1:0-26036 GCA_036794585.1 Solirubrobacterales bacterium
CGATCACCGCGTACTGAAGCGGCTTCGGCGAGGAGGGGGAGCTGGGGGGTGTGGCGACGTCGAGCTGCTCGGCTCCCGGGCCGGCAACCTCAGCCGCCGCGAGCAGGCTGAGCCGTCGCTTCAGCTCGTCGCCCAGACGTCCGTCGCGGGCTCGCGGGGGCAGACCGTCGAGCTCCTCCTGCACGAGCCTGCGCTCCTTGGCCACCAGATCTCGGGCGGCCTGTTCGCGAAACGCGATGTACTCGCGCGCGTAGAGGTTGGCAACGTGTGCCGCGTGCCTCGGGTCGCTGTCCGTGACGGTGATGGCGGCGAGGTTGGTCTCCTCTCCGTCGACCTCCGCCTTGACATCGCCGCTGAACGGCCGGTTCAGTCTCTCGTTGACGGCCGACTCGAGGACGCCGAGCTCGAGGACGGCGAGATTGGTGTTGACCTCACGACTCGCGATCCCCGAGGCCAACGCGGGGGAATCGACGCCGACGTCTCGAACCAGAATCGTCGTCGTCGCCTCGTACTTCTTCTCGGCGAAGAGGCCGAACGCCAGCCCCGTGACCGCGAGCAGCGCCACGGATCCGGCGACGATCCAGCGGTGAGCCCGGATGACGATCCACAGGCTCGACGGCCGCAGCGGGCCGGGGTCGAAGCGACTGGTCATACGGGCCCGCCGGAGGACATTCTCGTCGCCCAAGATAGTCTGCCCAGCTCGACAGCTTGACGATGGGGCACGCGTTGATGGGACATCGCCCAGTTCGCCAATCTGCGAAGCAGCGGACAGATCTTGACCCCGAGCCTCTCCGACGTCCAGTCTCGCCGAAGTCCGAGGCCGGGCGCGGCCGCGTTGGCCCTGGCGATCGCGGGTGGCGCGGTAGTCCTCGGCTGGGCGCTCGCAACCAACCAGGCCTTCGGGCTCGAGCCCGGCCCATTGGCGCTCGCGCTGCTCGCCATCGCCGCCACGGTTGCTGTGATCTTCGCCGGACCGATCCCCTGCATCGCAGCGATCGCCGTACTCGCCGGGAGCGGCCTCGATCGAGAGCTTGCCGAAGTCGGCCCGGTCAACGCGACGACGATCGACATCCTCTGGGTGGGCCTGGCGGGCTGGTGGCTCGTGCAGGCGGCCCAGGCCGCCCTCGAGCGCACCGAGCCCCGGTCACGGGTCGCGTTCGGCCAGGTGCCCGCGATCGCCTTCGTCGTCTGGGCAGGACTGAGTCTCATCGTCTTCGAGATCCCTGAAAACGAAGCGTGGATCTCATGGCTGCGGGTCGTGAACACGTTTCTGCTCGCGTGGCTGGCGGCCAGCCTGATCCACACCCGCCGCGACGTTGAGATCATCATGGCCGCGCTCGTGGCGGGAGCGGTGCTTGGGATCGTCGTCGCCGCCTTCAGCGGCGGCTCGCTGTTCTCGACCCGCATCGGTGGCGAGCTGGGCAAGAACGTCCTTGGCCTGATGTCGGGCTTCCTCCTGCTCGCCGCGCTCTTTCTCGACTGGGACCGAAGGCTGCGCTTCACCCTGGGTGCCGTCGCCGTGCTCGGACTGGTGCTCGCCAAGTCCGTCGCCTCATTCATCGCCGGAGGAGTCGGTGTCGCGCTCGGCGCTGCCTTCATCGCCACTCCGGAGCGCAGCGTAGGTATCCCGCGCGCCGCCCGCGCCGGCGTCGGCCTGATCGTCATGGCGGTGATCGTGATCGGTGCCGTCTCGGTGCTGCGGCCGGAGCAGCTGCCCGGATCGGAGGACTTCAAGCAGGGATCGGCTACGCAGCGGATCCTCGTCGGCTACGCGGGCCTGCAGGTGTTCGCCGACAACCCGATCGCCGGGGTCGGCTGGCGGCAGAGCAGCGAGCCGGAGGTGATCGGCGATCGCGACATCGCGATCGCCGTCCGCCGGCGCTTCCCGGATGCGCGCGAGGTGCTCTACCCCGACGTGACCCCGACGACCGTGCACAACACCTATGTCCAGGTCCTGGCGGAGCTCGGGATCATCGGCTTCCTGCTGCTGGCGGCGTTGATCGTGGCCGTCGGTTACCGGGTGGTGGATCTGCTGCGCCGGCTCGGCCCCGCGCATCCTCTCTACCGGCCGGCATTCGTGATGGCGCTCGTGCTCGTGAGCTCACTCATCTTCCACAACGAGGTCCCGCTTTTCGGAGGTCAGGCCGAAACGATCATCCCGGTGATGGTCGTCGGGGTCCTCGCGGCGATCTCACGGATGGACCTCGATGACCGCCTCACAGGGGGTAGCCGTGACGAACGAGGGCGTCGGATTCGATTTCGGTGACCCGCCTCAGGTCCTCGGCCTCCGCCGCCGACATCCAGCGGGCGTTGCGATTCTGCAGCGTTGGCGGACACCGCTCGAACGGGAAGCGGGAAGGGTCGAGGCCGGCGTGGTCGAGCACGGCCGTCAGCGTCCCGTGCACGTCGTCGCAGAAATCCTCGTAACGGACCTCGAGCAGGTCGATGTCGTGCGCCCGCTCCGCCCTCTGCAGAATCTCGACCCACTCAGCGGCCGCTGCCTGGAGCGCCTGCGAGCGATCGGTGGGGCCTCCGCGCTCGTGCTGCAGCCTCAATGCCTTTTCCGCATTGCTGAGCGCCACGGGCCGGCCGTCGCGGACGACCATCAGGAAGCGCCCGGCCGGGAACGCCTGGTGGAGCACGTCGAGGTGGCGATGAAACCGCGGCCGCTTCGCCAGGACTCGTTTGCCGCCGTGGGCTGCGCTCAGCCTCCGCAACTGCTCGCGGACCCGCTTGGCCGCGCCACCGGCGTCCTCCTCCAGCAGACTGCGCCAGATGTGCTCGTCCGTGTCCGGCCGCGGGACGACGAGGCGCCGCGGCCAGGGGTCGCCCTTCTCCCAGACGTGGGGAAGAAAGCGCAGCGCGCGGTCGAACCGGTGCGCCCCCGGCCGACGGGAGCGGCCCGGGATCTCGCCGCTGCGAAGCGAGAACTGCGAGAACCACGTGAGGTCCGGGTGGTAGGCCAGCATCCGGTACACGATCGTGTTGCCGGAGTGGTCGGCCCCGAAGATGAACAGAGGAGCGTCCTCGGCCGGTGCGGCGGCGGGCGTCACTGGGAGCTCAGTCTGCAGGTCGGAGCCGGGGGCCGCCATTTGCACAACAACGTCCTCCACAGGCGTTCCTTGCCCGGATGAGGGTCCTTCACGTCCAGAAGGTGAATGGGATCGGCGGCTCCGAGCGGCACCTGCTGAGCCTCCTCCCCGGGCTGCGAGAGCGCGGGTTGGAGCCGAGCATGATCGTGGTCGCGACGGCGGGCGCATCAGAGTTCACCGACAGGCTCGAGGAACTGGCGATTCCGTTCGACACCGTGCCGGCCGGCCCAGACGTCAACCCGATGCTCGCCTCCCGGCTTGCCCTCCGGCTACGCCGGCTGAGGCCCAACCTCGTCCATACGCACCTGATCCATGCCGACATGCATGGGCAGCTCGCCGCGTGGATCACCCGGGTCCCGAGCATCTGCTCGGTCCACAGCACCCACGGGTTCTACACCCGCGAGCCCTACCGCTCCGCGTCACGTCTCGCCGGCCGGGTTCCCCGGGTGACGATCGCGATCTCCGAATACGTGCGGCAGTTCCTGCAGCGGCTCCGCATCGGCGCCCCGGAGAGGATCCAGACGGTCCACTACGGCATCGCCGCCACCGGACATCCGCCGGACGAAGCCACCCGCGCGGCAGCAAGGCAGGCATATGGGATCTCGCCGGACGAGGTCGCCGTCGGCGTCGCGGCGCGGCTGATCCCGCACAAGGGACACGAGCTGCTGTTCGACGCCTTCGCACAGGCCTCGAGCCGCGGGCCCCGGGTGCGCCTGCTGGTCGCGGGGGACGGCATCCTCCGAAGCGAGCTCGAGGCTCGGGCCCGGGCCGCCGACGCCGACATCTCGATGCTCGGCTTCGTCCAGGACATCGTCCGGTTCATGCAGGCGTGCGACGTGCTCGTGTTTCCCTCCCAGCCCGAGTTCGGCGAGGGGTTTGGCCTCGCCGCCCTCGAGGCACTCGCCGCCGGCCGGCCCGTGATCGCTACCGACGCCGCCTCGCTGCCCGAGATCGTTACCCATCGCGAGACCGGCATCCTGGTTCCTCCCGGCGAATCCGGTCCGCTCGCCGACGCTATCGCCGAGCTCGCGGTCGATTCCGCGCTGCGTGAGCGCCTGAGCGAGGCTGCGGCTCTGCGCGCGGCGGACCGCTTCTCCCTCGCGGCGATGGTCGACGGCACGGTCGCCGTCTACGAGCGGGCATTGCGCCATCCTCCGCACCCTTGAACCTTCGGAGCTTCACGCTGCTGATCGCCCTACTGGCGTCGACCGCCGGCGCGTCCGGATGCTTCGTCGACTCAGGGGACGATCCGGATCCCTCGTCCGAGGCCGCCGCGCCCCTGCCCGACGACGCGCAGCGCCTGATCTTCTGGACGGCCTGTGACCGCGTGATCGCGCTCAGCGACGAGGAGCTCGAGGAATGGAAGCAGCGCGGTGTGGATGGCTTCGTGTGCATGACCGGGCGCCTGCGCGCGCTGGGTGGCGAGAACGACTTCACGGGCGACCCGGACGCCACCCTGGAAGAGCCGGGTTACGCGCTTCAGCGGCGGCTGCGCGACACGCGGATCGCCGGTCGGGCGGCGGAGCTCGGAATGAAGATGTATCTGGGGGTGTACGAGTCGAACTACGACAACACGGCCACACCGCTTGCCGAGTGGTTCGACGACGGTGCCTGGTCGGATGCGGTTCTGCCGAGCTTTCGCGAGTTCGCCGCCGCGGCCAGGGCGCTCGGCTTCGCCGGCGTCGCCCTCGACCAAGAGCCGTACCCGCAGGCGGGCGGCGTCGACACGGCGACGTGGGATTGGGCCTACCCGGGCAACGTCCATTCCGAGGAGGAGGTCCGTGCCCAGGCCCGCGAGCGCGGCGCTCAGCTGATGGGGGCGATCCTGGAAGGCTTTCCGCAGGCCGAGATCGCCGTCTACCACTTCTGGTTTCCGGGCGACTGGCGCGAGCTCGTGTACGACACCGTCAACCAGCAGCCCGCGACCTCGACCAAGACTGTCCACGTCGACTTCTGGGACGGGATGACCAGCGTGGAGGGCTACACGGCGATCCGGTTCTGGGACAACATCTTCTACAAGTCACCGCATCTGGGCACCTGGAACAACGCGCTCACCTACGACCTGAATCGCGTCATGGCCACCCTCTCGACCCGCTGGTCGAACTGGGACCACGCCTCGGAGCGAGTCTTCGTCTCGCCGTTTTCCTGGATCGATCCCGGGCCCAACCCTGACAGCACCTTCGACGATGCACGATCGCCGGAGTACGTCGCCAATCAGCTGCGAGCCTTCCGCAAGTGGTCGATGGGAGGCGAGCTCGCGAACTACGCCTACGGCTCGCTGGACTTCGACTACACGCCCTATGTGGCCGCGTTGCAGGCCGCGAGCGCCGAGGAAGACGAAGATCGCGAGCCGCCCTCGATCCGCGTCCGGGGCACCGGCGGCGAGGCGATCGCCGGCACCGCCCGAGACAACCTCGCGATCCGCGCCGTGCGCTGGGAGGACGACGAGGGAGGGTCCGGCGCGGCGGCGATGCAGTGGCATGTCCGGCGCGGCGACTTCGATTCCGGCTATGACTGGGAGATGCGCTGGCAGGTCCCCCACGCCGACCTCAACGACGACGCATCCGAGGTGACGATCGTCGCCGAGGACATCGACGGAAACGCCTCCAAGCCGATCGTCCAAGCGCTCGGTTGAGCGTACTGGCACAGGAGGGCAGGAAATGAGGGTGTTGATCGTCTCAGGGATCTGGCCGCCGGAGGTCGGCGGCCCGGCGTCGCACGGACCGGAGTTCGGAGGCTTCCTGCTCGAGCGCGGCCACGACGTGGTCGCGGTCACGACCGCGATGAAGGGTGGCCCGGACCTGCAGGCCTTTCCCGTGCGAGCCGCCCGCAAGGACCGGCCCGCGCCGGTCCGGCAGCCGGCGGCCGCAGCCGCAGTCGTTGGCGCAGCCCGCGGCGTCGACGTGATCTACGCGACCAGCATGTACGGACGCAGCGCCTGCGCGTCCCTGCTGCACCGAACTCCGCTCGTCATCAAGCTCGTCAACGACCCCGCCTACGAACGGGCGCGCCGGATCGCATCGTTCGACGGCACGCTTGAGGAGTTCCAAGCGGTTCGCACCCCGGCAAGCATCCGCGCCGTGAAGCTGTATCGCGACCTCACCATGCGCCGAGCCTCCCGGCTCGTGATCCCGAGCGAGTACCTCGCGCGGATCGCGTCCGGGTGGGGCGTCCCGGCCGAGCTCATGCGCGTAATCCCCAATCCGGCGCCTGAGCTCGGACCGCTGCCGTCGCGAGCCGAGCTGCGCGAGCGTCTCGGCGTCCACGGGCCGACCTTCGTGTTCGCGGGTCGGCTCACCGCCCAAAAGAACCTTCCGCTGGCCGTCGCTGCGCTCGGCCGAGTCGAGGGACGGCTGGTCGTCATCGGATCGGGGCCGGCCGAGCCCGAATTGCGCCGGGCGATCTCGGAGGCGGGGCTGGAGGGGCGGATCGACCTGATGGGAGCGCTCCCGCGCGCAGAGGCAATCGAGTGGATGCGAGCCGCCGACGTCACGATCCTCCCGAGCGACTGGGAGAATTTCCCGCACGCCGCGGTCGAATCGCTTGCCGTCGGCACGCCCGTCGTCGCGACGAGCGTCGGCGGCGTTCCCGAGATCGTCGAGCCGGGAATGAGCGGCCTGTTGGTCGCCCGCGGCGACGTCGCCGCGCTCGCGGAGGCAATGACCGCAGCAGTCGGCGACCACACTCTGCGCGACGGCGCCGCGGCGGCCGCCGCCAGGTACAGCCAGCCGGCCATCTACGCGGCGATCGAGCGGGAGCTGATCGCCGCCGCCACCAGCACCGGCTCCTCCGCCGGTTAGCGGTCCTCTGCGGCGAGCACCCGGTCGACCATCTCGCGGACCGCCTGCGCGTATCCGTCCGGTGCCCAGGTGGCGCTTCGACCGCTGGCCCGCGCCCCCTCGGCGAGGCGATCGGCGAGCTCCGGCTTCGAAAGCACCTCATCCAGGGCCGCCGCCATCCCGCCGGCGTCGCCCGGCTCGACCAGCAGGCCGTTGACGCCGGCCTCGACCACGTCCGGAACGCCGCCGACGCTCGTCGCCACGACAGGGCGTCCGCGCGTGAAGGCCTCCATGATCACCCTTGGCACTCCCTCCGCCCCATCGGCGCTCGACAGGGCCAGGACGGTGCTCTCATCGAGCAGCCGCGCCACCGCCGGTGGCTCGAGCCATGACTCGTAGCGCGCCTGCTCGGGCATCTCAGCCGCCAGGTCCTCGGGAATCCGGCTCAGTGGGCCTCGGCCGACCATGACGAGCCTCGCGTCCGGCAGCCGCGCGGCCACCGTCCGCCAGGCTCGCACGAGCATCTGCGGGTCCTTGTAGCGCTCGAGCACGCCGACCCAGGCGACGGCGGGGCGTTCGGGGAGCCGCCTCGGAGGTGCGGCGACGAAGCTCTCGAGGTCGAAGTAGGTGGTGAAGACGGCCACCGGCGGGCGCCCCGTCGCGTCCTTGGCCAGCTGCGCCGTGAACCGCGAGAGCGCGCGCACTCCGTCCGCGCGCCGCATCGCGTAGACGGCGGCGCGATCCGCGAGCCCGGCGTAAAGCCGGCGCGCGCGCGAGCCGTAGAGCCGGCCGGCCGTGCGCCAATCCGCGTGCAGCTCGACAATCAGCTTCGGGCGCGTTCGCCCGCGCCACGCCAGCAGACAGGCGAACGCCTCGAACGGACTCTGTGCGATCACGACGTCGGGGGCAAAGCTTCGGGTCTCGGCCGCGACGGCCGCCGCCAGCGAGCCGTAGAACCCTGGACCGGGGAGCGTGCGGCGCTCGCGACCGAGGAGGCGAAAGCGCGGATCCTCGCTGCGCACGTTGCCCGCTCGACCGATCACCCGCAGCTCGAGCTCGCTCTCGACCGCGTCCCACTTGCGCGCCAGCCCGGCCGGAAGCGGCAGGTCGTAGCGCGTGCCGCCGACGAACAACGCCCGCGGGCGACTGGTGCCCGCGCCCACCCCGCTCGCGACCGGCACTCCGGTGCTCTCCGTGCTCATCCGGCGGACCCCCGCCGGTCGGCGACCAGTTCGCGCAGGTGCGCCATCACCCCGTCAGCCAGTTGCTCGAGGCTGTGCTCGCGGGCGACGATCTCCCGCAGCCGCGCCGCCAGCTGCGCTCGCTCCTCCTCCGGGCGCGAAAGCACGGCCTGGATCCGGTCAGCGACCGCGGCCGGGCCCGGGCCCGGAACTAGCTCCGGGAGACCATGCGCACGGACGATCTCCTGGAACGCCGTGTTGCGCGAGATCGGGATGCAGCCCGACGCCATGCTCTCGAGAATCGCCTTGTCGATGGAGCCCGTCTCGCTCAGATTGAGGAACACCGAGCCACAGTGATAGGCCGCTGCAACCTCGTGAAAGGGAACGGGTCCCTCGAAGACGACTTCGCCGTTGAGGCCGGAGTCCCGCGTCATCGCTTTCAGGCTCTCCCAATGAAGCCGATCGGCATCGGTGTGCGGGGCACCGAACAGTCGCAGCGGCACGGACTGCCCCCGATCACGCATGATCGCCATCGCCCGCAGCATCTCGTCGATCCGTTTGATGGGAGTGATCCGGCCGACCGACACAACGCCGGGCTCCTGCGGGTGATCGCCGGGAGGCTTGAACCGGTCGATGTCAATCCCCTGCCCGAGGAAGTGGATCTTGTCGCTGTCCAAACGGAAGCCCGCCGCCGTCGACGTCACACAGCGGTCGGCGCGCGCGTGGGCGAGCCGCAGCGTGCGGCTCACGTTGGCGTGCGCGTACCAGAGCAGGATCGGGATATCCGCTCTCCTGGCCGTGCGTGAGAAGAGCACCGTGAACATCGGCGCCATGTGCGCGAAGCACGCGTCGATCCGGTCCTGCCGGACCGCCCGCTTCGTCAGGCGCCGGAACCGCGCAAGGCGCCGCGGCTCGGAGTAGCCGCGCTCCTTGCCGAGAGAGTGCACGGTCACGTTCGGCTCCACTTCGACGCGGCCCGTGGACATCGTGATCACCGTGACCCGTTCGCATCGCCGGGCCAGGGCATTCACGAGCGGGGTCGTATGACCGAGGACGGGGTGGTCCGCATCCATCAGGAGGTTGAACAGGAGAAGGTTCATGTGCGCAATGTGCGGGAAAATGAGTGGTGGCTATCGCAACGAACGGGCACGAGGCCGCAAGAATGGGAACCCGCGAAGCTACGACATACGTCGATCCCCACCAGCCGAGTCTTTCCCCCCAACCGATGACGCTTCCCAGGCAACCGCGGCGCCGTGGGCGGTTCAGCGATGACCGCCGTCACGCCAAGGACGCCGAGGAGCGCTGGCGGGACGCCGGCTACGCCCCCGAGCTGATCGAGAAGCTGCGCTGGGACCGGTGCTACACGTTGCTGCGGATCGGCGACGTCGAGTTCGCCTACTCCGATTACCTGGGCTTCCGCTCTGCGCTGCGCGCCGTCTGGGATGCCGGATACGTGCCGGCACCTGGTCACGGTTCGGTGCGGGGCGCCGACCTTCCCGACGTCGCCCCCTCGCTGAGCGGCCTCGACGTCGACCTCTCGTCCCAGGACGTCCTGCCGCCGCGCCACCAGCCCCGCTGATCGCCGACCCCGGCCGCCTCGGGCGCAAGCCAGGGCGTCTCGAGGATCGTGATCGTGATCAACCCGAGCGCGAACGCGACCGCGCTTGCGACCAGTATGCCCTCAGCTTGGAGCTCCGTGATTCGGATCGCGGCCACGCACAGGAGCGCCTGAGACACCGCGAGGATCGCCGCGACGGCCCGGGTCGAGCCGAGCTTCGCGTAGAGACGGTGAGTGATGTGGTCGCGCCCCCCCTTGCCGACGGGAGCGCTACGGCGAAGCCGCGAGATGATCACCAGGGTCATGTCGAGGACCGGCAGCCCGACCAGCAAGATCATCGGCAGGAACTCGATGCCGTCCATCCCGGCCTTCCGCCAGACGGCCATCGAGAGGCCCGCGAGGAGGAAGCCGAGGGGCATGCTGCCGCCGTCGCCGAGAAAGATCCGCGCGGGCTTGGCGAGGTTGTAGCGCAGGAACGCCGCGCACGCGCCCGTCACGGCCAGGGCCAGAGCCGTCAGCGAGGCGGGGCCGTCCTGTGACGACAGTAAGGCGATCCCGGCGGCACTGACCCCCGCCACGGTCGCGGCGGCGCCGTCGAGGTTGTCCATGAGGTTGAACGCGTTGACGATCCCGACGACCCAGAGGATCGTCACGAGAAGATCAGCAGCGTCGCTGCCGAAGAGATCCCACCCGAGCCCTGCCCGCCAGAGCAACATCGCGGCGAGGATTTCCGCAAGGACACGGACCCGGGGGCCGAGCGCCACCCGGTCGTCGGTCGTCCCGACCGCCCACAGCAGGATGGCGCCCGCGAGCAGGGCGCCGAACTGGAACTCGTGCGTGCTCAGGCTCGCCAGTGCTCCCGCGACCACCCCGGTCAGCACGGCGGCTCCACCGAGATAGGGAGTTGGGCGAGCGTGCTGCTTATACGATCTGGGCCGGTCCATGAAGTCGGTGCGCCTCGCGACCTTGATCGCCGCCGGCACGGCGATCAGGCACATCAGATAGGAGACGAAGAGCGCGGGAAGCAAGCGACGCTACGACTTCCGCGGCCTCACGTGGCGACTCGGAGCCGCCCGCGATCCTTCCAGCGCCGGATGACGTCTTCGCTGTCACGATCGGCCACCCGTGCTTCGCTCTGCTCATACGCGAGTACGTCGTCGATCATCTCGTCGACCGTTCGCGACGGCGTCCACCCGGTCAGCGCCTTGAGCGCTGAGATGTCGGGAACCCGCCGCCCCAACTCCTCGAACCCGGGGCCGTAGGCATCGGTGTACGGGACGAGCTTGACCGTCGAGCTCGATCCCGCGCGCTCGATCACCTTTCCCGCGAGCTCGATCACTGAGACGGGGCGCGGAGCGCCAACGTTGTAGGTGTTCCCAACGGCGGCATCGGTATCCAGGAGGAGCGCGAGCGCATGGACGGTGTCGAGTACATGCGTGAAGCACCGTGACTGGGTTCCGGTCCCGTAGACCGTCAGGTCCTCGCCGGTGAGAGCCTGCCTGACGAACCGCGGGAGGACCATCCCGTAGGCGCCGCTCTGGCGCGGTCCGACCGTGTTGAACAGGCGCGCGACGACCGTCTCGCTGCCTTTCTGGTGATAGCCGTGAGCGAGGATCTCGCCGAATGCCTTTGCGGTCGAGTAGCTCCAGCGCGACTGCGACGGCGGCCCGAGAACCCGATCGGACGACTCCGGCAGTGAGTCGTGGCTCAGCTTGCCATAGATCTCCGAGGTCGAGGTGAAGAGCATTCGCTTCCCGTACCTGGCGGCTGCCGACATCACGATGTCGCAGCCACGGACGTTGCTGAGCGTCGATTCGAGCGGATGGTTGACGACGAGCTGGACCCCGACCGCGGAAGCGAGATGGATGCTGGCATCGACCGCAGCCATGCAGTCGTTGACGATGGCCGCGTCACAAACCGACCCGTGAACGAACTCGACCCTCTCGGCCGCGGACTCAGGCGCGTAGCGGCCAGGCGCGAAGCGGCGCCGCGGAACCGAGTCGTCCTCGGTGGTGTCCAGGGGCTCGTCCAGGTTCTGCAGCCGCCCCGTGCTGAGATCGTCGAGGACGAGGACCTCGTCGCCCCTCGTCGTCAGCGCATCGACGAGATGCGAGCCAATGAACCCAGCCCCCCCTGTTATCAGGTAACGCATCCCCGACGTGCCTCCTCGATGCCGGTACTAAGTGTCCGATACCCGTCTTCCGTGATCTAGGCGAACAACGCCCGCGGTAGTCGAAACTGACCGGCGGGACGAATTGCGCTCGCGTCCGTGCGTATTGCGCCTCCGTCCCGTTGATCTGACGGATATGACCAAGATCGATATCACTCAGGAGCGAGCTGTGCGCCGGTTCGACTCCAACGGTGCGGGCCGCGGAGCCGAGCCTATCCGCGTGCTGCGGGTGATTGCCCGCATGAACATCGGCGGCCCCGCCTACCACGTGAGCCTGCTGAGCGGGCGGATCGATCGCGAGCGGTACGCGACCCTCCTCGCCCACGGCGCCATTGGCGCGGGTGAGGCCTCCTTCGAGGATCTGGCGGCTAAGGAGGGGTGCATTGTCGCCCCGATCGCGACCCTCGGACCCGAGGTCCAGCCCGTCTCGGACCTGAGAGCACTTCTTGACCTCGCCCGGATCGTGCGGCGCTTCCGGCCCGACATCGTCCATACGCACACGGCGAAGGCCGGAACGCTGGGCCGGCTCGCGGCATCCATTGCCGTGCGCCCCCGCCCGCTGGTCGTCCACACCTATCACGGACACGTTCTCGAGGGACATTTCGGCCCCACCGCCACCGCTGTCTACCGCGGGATCGAGCGGCTGCTCGCCCGTATCAGCGACCGCCTCGTCGGTGTCAGCCAGGCGACGGTCGATGATCTTGTCCGGCTCGGCATCGCGCCCCGGGAATCGTTTCGGGTCGTCCGCCTCGGATTGGACCTCGAGCGGTTCAGGACCGTCAGCTCCTCCGACGGGGAAGCGCTTCGCCGGCAGATCGGGGTCGATCCGGATGAGCTCCTGGTCAGCTGCGTGTGTCGCCTCGTCCCCCACAAGAACGTGGACCTCCTGATCCGGGCGGTCGCGCGAGTGCGCGAGGGTCGCCCGGACGTGAGGCTGATGGTCGTCGGCGACGGCGAGCACCGCCCGGAGCTCGAGCGGCTCGTGGCCTCACTCGAGCTCGGCGATGCCGTCACCTTCGTCGGCTACATGCAGGACGTGGCGCCCGTTGCCGCGGCCTCCGACATCGCGGCGCTGACCTCGTACTCGGACGAGGGAACGCCCGTCTCGCTGATCGAGGCGGCGGCCGCCGGGGTGCCGGCGGTCGCGACCGACATCGGCGGAGTCGCCGAGGTCGTAACCCCTGAGACCGGGTTCGTGGTCGACTCTCAGGACGAGGATGCGGTGGTCGCAGCGCTGGAACGCCTCGCGGACGACCCGGAGCTGCGTGCCGCGATGGGCGCGCGAGCCCGCGAGCACGTCAAGGGCTACCACGTCGAGCGCCTTCTGGCAGACATCGACGCGCTGTATCAGGAGCTGCTCAGCAACGGACGGACGCGCTGAGCGGCCCGCCAGCGGTGGAGCTCGGCGGCCTCGGGGGTCTGACAGATAAACGCCTGCCAGGGCCCGAGCAGGAACCCTTCGGTCGGACCCGCGTACGCCAGGGGCCTGGTGTCGGAGAACATCGGGAGCTGCGCCAGCAGCTCGGCGTTGCGTGTGTGTGTGGGATGCGACTCGTTGCGGGGCTCGAGGTAGACCGCGAACACCGGCCGCGGTCGGAGCGCGTACGAGTCGCTGAGGTGATCGATGACACGGCTCATCACGCGCTCGCTGAAGGGGTTTGCGAAGTGAACGACGAGCGGGTCCTCCGGCGGGAACTCATACGTCGCGGCGTCCTGAAGCCGCGGCTTGATCGTCGCGTGCGGATAATGACCGTGGCTCTTCAGCGCAGCCACATTGCGAACCGCCTGCTCGTGCGGGCGGTGTTGAAACTCGATCCCCTCGATTCGCCGGAAGCCGGCCTCCGCCGCAAGCACGCACGCGCGCCCCTCACCTGAGCCCATCTCGACGAAGGTGAAGTCACGCGACGACGCCGGCAGGTGCCTCAACAGCCATCGGGTCAGCCGCACGGGCTGGGCCCGGTAGACGAAGCCCTCGGTCGCATCGCCGTCGATGACCCCCGCTGCCGACGGTCGCGCGAAGCCGCTCGTGTCGATCCCCAAAGCGCGATCGAACCGGTGATCCTCCCAGCGCAGAAACCGCCGGCGATTGCGAGCCACGCGGCTGTTCAGCCTCACGAACGGAACAAGGGCGAGAGCATGGGCCGCGACCCATGGATTCACGTGCCCAGAATGTGAAGCGGCGATGTGCGCCGCCGTCATCGAGTGATGCATCAAGGCTCCTTTCCCCCCGCGGCGATCCTATTCGGGCGCTGACGCCGAATGCAAGCTATCCGCCGGCAACGGCGGGCAGGATCGTCACCTCGTCGCCGTCGGATAGCGCCGTCTCGAGGCCGTCCTGAAAGCGGATGTCCTCGCCCGAGACGTAGACGTTGACGAAGCGGCGCAGGGTGCCGTCCTCGGTGATCCGCTCGCGAAGGTCCGCGTGTGCCTCGAAGACCGCATCCAGCGCCTCGCCGACGGTGCCGCCATCGACCTCGATCTCGCCCTCGCCGTCGGTCACGGCGCGCAGCTGCGCCGGGATCTTCACCGTTACCGCCATCAAGGCGAAATCTAGCGGGGCCCGAGCGGCCTAGGCCGCAACGCCCGCGCCCTCCACCTCGGCCTCGAACGACTCCACCGTCGGCCTGATCTCGGAGATCTCGAAGCCCTCGCGCACCGCGTCGAGCGTCTTCAGGCCCTCGCCCGTGATGATCACCACCACGCTTTCTGCGGCGCCGATCGCCCCGGCCTCGGCGAGCTTCGCCAGGACCGCCGTGGTGACGCCGCCGGCTGTCTCGGTGAAGATCCCGGTGGT
Organism: Solirubrobacterales bacterium; assembly: GCA_036794585.1. Lineage (GTDB taxonomy): Bacteria > Actinomycetota > Thermoleophilia > Solirubrobacterales > 70-9 > WHSW01. The sequence goes on from DAIRGH010000037.1 coordinate 14,575, forward strand.
CTCGGCGAGCAGGCGGATGCCCGCGCGGATCTCGTCGTCGGAGACGGATTCGATCGAGCCGCCGGTCTCGCGCGCGAGCTCGAGCGCGTACGGGCCGTCGGCCGGGTTGCCGATCGCGAGGCTCTTGGCGATCGTCTCGGGACGCTGGGGCCGGCACACGTCCCAGCCCTCGCGATACGCCTCGGCGACCGGACTGCAGCCATCGGCCTGGGCGCCGTGAAACGCCGGCACCTCGCCCTCGACGAGGCCAAGCTCAATCCACTCGGAGAAGCCCTTGCCGATCTTGGTGAACAGCGAACCCGACGCGACCGGGCAGACGATCCGGTCGGGAAGCGTCCACCCGAGCTGCTCGACGGTCTCGAAGGCGAGCGTCTTCGATCCCTGGGAGTAGTACGGGCGCAGGTTGACGTTGACGAACGCCCACGGCCGGCTCTCGCTGAGCTCGGTGCACAGACGATTGACGTCGTCGTAGGACCCCTGAACCCCGACCAGCGTGGTGCCGTAGACGCCCGTGGCGAGCAGCTTCTGCTCCTCCAGGTCGGCGGGCACGAAGACGTAGGAGTCGAGGCCGGCGGCCGCTGCGTGGGCGGCGACCGCGTTCGCCAGGTTGCCGGTCGACGCGCAGGCGACCGTCTCGTAGCCGAGCTCGCGCGCCTTCGCCAGCGCCACGGCGACGACACGGTCCTTGAACGAGTGCGTCGGGTTGGCGGCGTCGTTCTTGATCCAGACCTCGCCGAGGCCGAGTCGCTCGGCCAGGCGATCGGCGCGGATCAGCGGCGTCAGCCCCGGCTGCAGCGGATCCTTGGGCCGCCCCTCGAACGGCAGGAAGTCGGCGTAGCGCCAGATCCCGGCGGGCCCGGCCTGGATCTTGCGCCGCGCCTCGGCGGGATCGAGTCCGGTGTGGTCATAGGCGACCTCGAGCGGGCCGAAGCAGCGCTCGCAGACGTAGAGGGCCTCGAGCGGGTACGTCTCCCCGCATTCCCTGCAGCTGAGTGACTTGACGGCCATTTGAAGCTCCTTATCCGGTTTGTCTCGACTACGAAAAAGACCTCTGCCTTGCGAGCAGAGGTCCCGGACTTCGGAACTTCCACTCACATCTTCCAGGCTCTTTCACCTGCTGGAATTGGCACCTCTCCTCGGTCTTGCGACCTTGGTGGTTGCCGGGGCTTCATCGGGCCAGTCCCTCCACCCCTCTGGATGCAGTGGGTTATGTGGCCGGGACTATAACAAGCACCGATCGCGGAGCCCGAAGGGCGAAGCGGAGGCGCGCCGCTGTTGAGGCGCCTTGTTTGGTGCGTCGCTTGCGCAACGTGGCGCGCCTGTCGAATACCCTGTTTGCAGAAGCGCAATGGACGAACTCACGAGCGAGACGAGCCCCGATGCCGAGCCTCCCGAAGCCCAGGCTACGCCGCCAGCGCGGCGGTCTCGTCGAGCCGGCTGAGCCGCGCGAGCGCACACCCCAGGTCGAGACCGTCCAGGGCTCCGGCCTGCGCTGGGTCAACCTCGAGCGCCCGACGCCGCTCGAGACCGGTTGGCTGGAGGAGCAGTTCGACTTCCACGCCCTCGACCTCGAGGATGTCCTCTCGCGCAACCAGCGTCCGAAGATCGACTACTACGACGAGTACCTGTTCATCGTCCTGCACTTCCCGGTCTTCGATCGCGCCGTCAAGCGCCTGAACGCGGGCGAGCTCGACATCTTCGTCGGCGCCGACTACCTGGTCACGATCCAGAACACGCCGCTGCAGCCGATCGAGTACCTGTTCGAGCGCGTGCGCCAGAAGGAGGAGCTGCGCGAGCAGCTGTTCTCGCGCGGCTCGGGCTACCTGCTCTACCGGATCGTCGACGACGCCTTCGACTACGAGTTTCCGATGCTGCGCAAGATCGGCAACAAGCTCGACGCGCTCGAGGACGAGATCTTCGAGGAGAGCCGCTCGGAGGACATCGTCCGCGACATCTCCAACGCCAAGCAGGAGATCATCAACTTCCGCAAGGTGATCCGCCCGCAGCGCCCGGTGCTGCGCGAGCTCGAGAAGCTCGAGCAGCCGTTCCTCGCCCCCGAGGGAGGCGAGCTGGAGATCTACTTCGACGACATCGCCGACGCCCATGAGCGGATCTGGGACATGCTCGAGAACTACAAGGAGGTCGTAGTCGGCCTCGAGGAGACCAACGAGTCCTACATCTCCCACCGCGTCAACGACATCCTCCGCGTCCTCACCGCGTTCAGCGTGATCATCCTCCCACTGACGCTGATCGCGAGCCTCTGGGGGATGAACGTCGGCGTCCCCGGCGAGGGCGGCGAGACGGCCTTCTGGATCATCGTCGGCTCGATGGTCGCCCTGCTCGTCGCGATGCTGGCGTACTTTCGCCGCCGCGGCTGGCTCTAGCGCGGAACTCGCGCCTAAGCTGGTTGCGCTGCGGGCGCGAGGCGTTCCGGTCGCTAGGCGGTTTCCCGTTGGAACAGCCAGCCCGCGAGGGCACCAAGGAGCAGTCCAACCTCGGGCGCGAGCGGGAGGTCGGTGGCGACGCTGACGAGGATGCCGAGCGTGAGCCCGATCAGCGCACCGATCCCGATGACGACTCCGTTTCTGCTCAAGCCGTCCCACCCTATACGCGGTGCACCGTCGGAATGGCGTGTCCGCGCCTCGTCTCTAGGATGCGGCCGTGTGGCCAGCCAGCGGATCTGGGCGCCTTGGCGCCTTGCCTACGTGAAGGACGCGAGCAAGGACTCCGGCGAGAAGTGCATCTTCTGCGTCGAGCCCGACGCCGCCGAGGACGAGGCGAACCTGATCGTCCACCGCGGCGAGCGCTGCTTCGTGATCCTCAACCTCTTCCCGTACACCAACGGCCACCTGATGATCGCCCCGTACGAGCACGCCGGTTCGCTCGCCGACCTCGACGCCGCGACTGTCGCCGAGCTGATGGCTCTTGCCCAGCGGGCCGTGCGGGTGCTGGATGAGAAGTACGAGCCGCACGGCTACAACGTGGGCTTCAACCAGGGCCGCGTGGCGGGTGCCGGGGTCGAGCACCACATCCACATGCACGTCGTCCCGCGCTGGGGCGGCGACACGAACTTCATGCCGGTGCTCGCCGACACGCGGGTGATGCCGCAAACGCCGGCTCAGACCTACGAGACGCTCAGGGGCACGTTTGACGACTGATCGATCCGTTCTGGCCCCGCCGGAGATCTTCAAGGCGTACGACATCCGGGGCGTCTACGGCGAGCAGATGGACGAGACGACCGCGCGCGCCATCGGCCGTGCCTTCGCCCGCGTGCTCGGCGAGCTTCGCGGCAAGGACCCCGCCGAGCTGCGGATCGGCGTCGGCCGCGACATGCGGCTGACCGCGCCGTCGATGACCAAGGAGCTGATCGGAGGCCTCGTCGCCGAGGGGGCCCGCGTGGTCGACGCGGGGATGGTCGGCACCGAGATGCTCTACTTCCTCGTCGGATCGCGCGAGCTCGACGGCGGCGCGATGGTCACGGCATCGCACAACCCCAAGCCGTACACCGGGGTGAAGCTCGTGCGCGAGGGGGCGCTGGCGCTCTCGGGCGACGCCGGCATCGGCGAGGTCCGGGCGCTGGTCGAGGGCGGCCTGCCCGAGCCGCCCGGCGGCGGCGAGGTCGAGCTCGTGGACATCTACGACGACTTTCAGCGCCACGCCCTCGCCTCCATCCACCCGGACGCTGTTCGCCCACTGAAGGTCGTGGTCGATGGCGGCAACGGAATGGCGGGGCCGATGATCGGCCCGCTGCTTGACCGCCTCGGGCTCGAGCTGATCGAGACCTACTGGGCGCCGGATGGCGAGTTTCCCGACCACGAGCCGAATCCGCTGCTCCCCGAGAACCGCGAGTTCCTGGTCGAGCGCGTGCTCGCCGAGGGGGCAGACCTCGGCATCGCATGGGACGGCGACGCCGACCGCTGCTTCTTCATCGACGACGCGGGCGGCTTCGTCGACGGCGACTTCCTCACCGCGCTGCTGGCCCGCCAGGTGCTGGCCAAGCACCCCGGCGCGACGATCCTCTACGACGTGCGCGCGAGCCGCGCGGTGCCGAACACGGTCGCCGAGCTCGGCGGGACGGCACACCTGAACCGGGTCGGCCACGCCTTCTTCAAGATCGGCATGCGCGAGCACGAGGCCGCGTTCGGTGGCGAGGTCTCAGGCCACTACTACTTCCGCGATTTCTGGTGCGCCGACTCCGGAACGCTTCCGGCGCTGCTGGTGCTCGAGCTGCTGTCGGTGGGCGGGCAGACGATGTCGGAGCTGATCAACGCGTATCGCGAGCGCTACTTCATCTCCGGCGAGATCAACTCCGAGGTCGCCGACCAGGAGGCGAAGATGCGCGAGCTCAGCCGTGGCTTCGACGACGCCGAGATCAGCTGGCTCGACGGCGTCTCGATCAACTATCCGGACTGGCACTTCAACGTCAGGCCGTCGAACACCGAGCCCCTGCTGCGGCTCAACCTCGAGTCGCTCATCTCGCGCGAGGACATGGAGCGCAAGCGCGATGAGGTCCTGGCTCTGATCCGTTCGTGAGCCCGGAGGAGGCACTCGAGCAGGCCCGCGAGGCGGGGATCCACCGGCTGCAGATCCCCACGCCGTTCGCGGTCGGCCGGGTCAACTGCTACCTGATCGAGGACCGGCCGCTGACGCTCGTCGACACCGGTCCCAACTCGGGCAAGTCGCTGGACGACCTCCAGCACCAGCTCGAGGCGCTCGGGCACGCGATCGAGGAGCTCGAGCTGATCGTCGTCACCCACCAGCACATCGACCACGTCGGCCTGGTCGAGATCATCGCCTCGCGCTCGGGCGCCGAGGTCGCCGCGATCGGGGCCATGGTGCCGTTCCTCGAGAGCTACAGCGAGGACGCCGAGCGCGACGACGCGTTCGCCGGCGGGCTGATGCTCCGCTACGGGATCCCCGAGGATCTCGTCGCCGCCCTGCGCAGTGTCTCGCGCAGCTTCCGCGGCTGGGGCGGGTCGGCGAAGGTGACCCGGCCGCTCGCCGACGGCGAACGGCTCGAGCTCGAGCAGAGGACGTTCGAGGTTCAGCACCGCCCCGGCCACAGCCCGTCCGACACGCTCTTCTGGGACGCCGAGCGCCGGATCCTGCTGTGTGCCGATCACCTGATCGCGCACATCTCCTCCAACCCTCTGCTGGCGCGGCCCCTCGATGGCTCGGAGGAACGGCCCAAGGCGCTCGTCACCTATCTGCGCTCGCTGGCACGGACCCGCGAGCTGCCGGCCGAGATCCTGCTCCCGGGGCACGGCGAGCTGATCACCGACCACGTCGCGCTCATCGACGAGCGCTTCGCGCTTCACCGCCGTCGCACCGAGAAGCTTCGCGAGCTGATCGCCGAGCGCCCGCGCACGGCGTACGAGCTCGCCCAGGCGCTGTGGGGCAACATCGCCGTCACCCAGGCGTTCCTGACCCTCTCGGAGGTCGTCGGCCACGTGGACCTCCTGATCGACGCGGGCATCGTGCGCGAAATCGACGATGCAGGGGTGGTGCGCTTCGAGGCGACCGGTAGCGACGCCGTGGTTACCATCCCCCCGTGAGCGCCGCGACGGTCTCCCCCGCTCCGCCGCGTGCCCGGCCGTCTGCCAACGGCGGGCGCGAGCGCGCGCCGCGCGCGAAGAAGCGGATGCTGATCATCGTCAACCCGTACGCGACCACGGTCTCGGACCGGCTCAAGAACCTGGTCGTGTACGCGCTCCAGGGCCGCTACGAGGTCGAGGCGGTGATGACCGAGGCGCAGAACCACGCGACCGAGATCGGGGCTGAGGCGCGTGATGGCGGCTATGACATCGTCGTTGCCTTCGGCGGCGACGGCACCCTGAACGAGATCGCCAATGGCCTCGCCGGCACGGACGTGCCGGTGACGATCCTCCCCGGCGGCTCGACCAACGTCGTCGCGCGCACGCTCGGGATCCCCAACGACGTCGTCGACGCCACCGAGCACCTCCTGGGCCTCGCCGACCGCTTCGAGCCGCGCAAGATCGACCTGGGGCTCGCCAACGGCCGCCGCTTCGTCTTCTCCTGCGGCTCGGGGCTCGACGCGACCGCGGCGATGAAAGTCGATCAGCGCCCCAAGCTGAAGGCACGCGGCGGCCCCTACTTCTACACCTGGATCGCGATCGAGTCCTTCTATCGCCATTACCTCCGAAACCCGGTGCTGATGCGGCTCGAGACGGGCGACCGGACCTCCGAGGGAGTCACCGTGCTCGCCCAGAACTCCGACCCGTTCACGTACTTCGGCAACCGGGCCGTCCGCGTCTGCGAGAACGTCGAGCTCGACGACGGAACGCTCTCGGTCGCCGTCCTGCGCCGCGCCCGCCAGCGCGACATGGGCCCGATCGTGACCCGCGTCCTGCACGACGGGCTGCGCGCGTCGCGACACCGCCAGATCGATCATTTCGAGGACGTCGTCCAGGCCCGGGTCGAGTCAGCCTCGCGCGACCCATCCGGTCATCTGCGACCGTTCCCGGTCCAGGTCGACGGCGACTACATCGGCGACGTCGCCGCGCTCGAGCTCGGGATCGAGCCCGGGGCGCTAACCGTCGTTGCCTGACGACTGTTCTTTCTGCGCGATCGCGCGCGGTGAGACCGACGCGCACGTCGTCTTCGAGGACGAGCTCTCGCTCGCCTTCCTCGACTTCCGGCCGCTGTTTCCGGGCCACTCCTTGCTGATCCCGCGCGAGCACATCGAGACGCTCCCCGACCTGCCCGACGACCTCGTCGGCCCCTACTTCGCCAATGCCAAGCTGCTCAGCCGCGCGATCCCCGAGGCGATGGGCGCCCAGGGCTCGTTCGTCGGGATCAACAACGTCGTCTCCCAGAGCGTCCCCCACCTGCACGTCCACGTCGTGCCGCGGGTGAAGAAGGACGGCCTGCGCGGCTTCTTCTGGCCACGGAACAAGTACGAGGGCGACGACCACGCCGCCGAGACCGCGGCGAAGGTGCGCGAGGCGGTCGACCGCCTTCGCTAGCGGCGAATCTTGCCCGTCGGCACCGACCAGGTTTCAGCGGCCCGACTCGAGTCCGGCCCCGCCGCGCGCCCGGCGATCCTCACCTCGCTGCCGACCTCTCCGCCGAGCTCCTGGACGGCATCGTTGATCAGAGTCCGAGCCTCGGCCCTGCCGGCTCCCTGATCCCGAAGCGCCTTCAGAGCGCGCTTTCCGTTGACGCGCCGCATGTCCGAATGGGTGTCGCTGGACTCGACGACGTTCGCCGGGTCCGTGACCACCTCGATCGCATCGTTGACATCGGGCACACGCGAGAGCGTACGGGGCTAGAAGTCCCGCCGCCCACCGAGCCGCTCGTCGGCGCCCGGCCGGGTGAGCTCGTAGATCGCCAGGCGCTGGCCGCCGGGGGCGCGAAAGGCGGCCGCGGGCCCGCGCGGGAACCCGAAGCGCGCCTCGATCTCGACGCCCGCCCGTTCGAGCTCGGAGAGCTTCGCCTCGAGGTCGTCGACCCGGTGCACCAGCACCGGCGCCTCGCCCGCGAGATGCTCAGCGAGGATCAGCCGCGGGCCGGAGGCGACGCTCACCTCGGCGACCCTGGTGCCGAACGCCTCAATTGCGAACACGACCTCGCCACCGAGGAGGTCCGTGTAGAAGCCGAGGTCGCGGGCGACGTCCGCGCTCGGCATGTAGAGGAAGTCGAGCTCGCCGAGCGGCTTCAGGAGCCCGCGACCTCGTTCGACTGCCGGTAGCCGACGTTGTGCGCGACCAGGCCGAGCGCGTCAACGAGCCTGAACGCCGCCTCCTCCCCGCGGCCGCCGAGCGCGTGGCGGGCCGCGTCGAGCGCCGAGCGCCCGAGCTCGTACGGCGACAGCGGCCAGCGCGGCGACGCGCCCGGGTAGCGGCGGTCGAGCCAGCTCGAGCCGGCGCCGTAGCGGGCGAGCATCGCGAGGAACGAGCGCAGATCCTCGCGATGGCGGTGGGCCGCGGTCGCCTCAGGGCGAGCCTCCAGCCACCACCCGTCCCGCTGGATACGCCAGCAGAGGTCGACGTCGCCCGCCGAGCGGATTCCCTCGACGAAGCCGCCCGCCTGCTCGAACGCAGTCCGGCGGACCAGCAGGTTGCCGGTCGGCGCGTAGTGGTCGTTCGCCTGTTGCAGCCCTGCGCGGCCGACGTAGAAGTTGCGCGAGATCGCGTAGCGCGCGAGCAGCGAGTCGTGCTCTGGATGGTCGCTGACCGCGCCAGCGAGAATGCCGCAACCCGGCGCCGGCGGCGGCTCGAAGTAGCGGTCGAGCAGGTCCGCGCGCGGAGCGCAGTCCGCGTCGAGGAACAGGATCCACTCCGCGGTCGCGATCTCCGCGCCCGTGTTGCGAGCGTGATAGGAGGAGCGCTCGCGCGTCGCGCGCACCACCCTTGCCAGCTCACCGAGCGCCGGCGCCGCGACCGCGCCCTCGGTGTTGTCGGCGACGATCAGCTCGTCGTCGTCGCCCATGCGCAGCTCGCGCAGCTGCGACGCGAGCAGGGTGGCATCGCGCTCGTCGCCGCGGAACGGCACGACCACGCTCACCCCCGGGCGCGAGGGCGTGGTCACTAGTCCGTGGGCGTGACCCGGTAGGCGTCGAAGACGGCGTCGAGGCTGCGCAACCGGTTGACGCAGGCCTTGAGCTGCTGGGAGTCGCCGACCTCGACCACGAAGCGGTTGCGGACCATCGGGTGCTTGGTGGTGCAGTTGGCCTCGAGGATGTTGACTCCAACCTCGGCGAACGTTCGCGAGAGGTCCTCGAGCAGCCTGGTCCGGTCCCAGGCGTCGACCTGAAGCTCGACCCGGTATGAGGTCGCGTTGTCGCCGGCCCAGGAGACGTCGGTGAAGCGCTCGGGGGCCTTCATCAGCGCCTCGACGTTCTTGCAGTCCTCACGATGGATCGTGATCCCCCTCCCGAGCGAGACGTAGCCGACGATCTCGTCGCCCGGGACCGGACGGCAGCACTTCGCGAGGCGGACGACGACCTGGTCGACGCCCTCGACCTTGATCCCGTAGTTCGCGGCCTCCTGCGTGCGGCGCAGGCGCTCGTCGCGGCCCTCGAGCACGCTCGCCAGCCGGTGCTCGGTCTCGTCGCCGGCGACCGCCTCGCCGGCCTTCAGCCGCTGCATCGCCTTGTTGACGATCGTCTTCGCCGAGATCTTGCCCTGGCCGAGGGCGATGTAGAAGTCGTCTGCCTTGCGGAAGCCCATCTCGCGGGTGACGTCGGCGAGCAGCGGCGAGCCTGCCAGGCGCTGCGGCGGCAGCCCGGCCTTGCGCAGCGCATCGTGCAGCTCCTCGCGGCCGCGGTGCTCGGCGTCCTCGCGGCGCTCGCGCTTCAAGAAGGCGCGGATCTTGTTGCGGGCGCGACTGGTGTGCACGACCGCGAGCCAGTCGCGCGACGGGCCGCGCTCCTGCTTGGAGGTCATGATCTCGACGATGTCCCCCGACTTGAGCTGGTAGTGCAGCGGGACGATCTTGCCGTTGACCTTGGCGCCGACGCAGCGGTGGCCGACGTCGGTGTGCACGGCGTAGGCGAAGTCGAGTGGGGTCGAGCCGGCGGAGAGGTTCTTCACCTCGCCCTTCGGCGTGAAGACGAAGACCTCGTCCTCGAACAGGTCGACCTTGAGCGCCTCGACGAACTCGGCCGCGTCGTCGCCCTCGTCGTCGAGCAGCTGGCGCAGCCAGGTCATCTTGTCTCGCTGCTGATCGCCGCCGCGGCTGCGCCCGACCTCCTCCTTGTAGATCACGTGTGCGGCGATCCCGTACTCAGCGGTCTCGTGCATGTTCGGCGTCCGGATCTGGATCTCCAGCGGCCGGCCCTCGGGGCCGATCACGGTCGTGTGCAGCGCCTGGTAGAGGTTGAGCTTGGGCGTCGCGATGAAGTCCTTGAAGCGACCCGGGAGCGGCTTCCAGATCGAGTGGATGATCCCGATCGCGCCGTAGCAGTCCTTGACCGAGTCGACGAGCACCCGCATCGCGGTGAGGTCGTAGATCTCGTTGAACTCCCGGCCCTTCTTGGTCATCTTCGCGTAGATCGAATAGAAGTGCTTGGCGCGGCCTGAGATCTGCGCCTCGATCCCGACCTTCTTCAGCTCGCCGCGGAGGAAGTCGCCGGCCTCGGTGACGTAGTTCTCACGCTCGGTGCGCTGCTGGGCGACGAGCTTCTTGATCTCGTCGTACTTGCGCGGGTGCAGGCGCTGGAAGGAGAGGTCCTCGAGCTCCCACTTGATCGCGTGGATCCCGAGCCGGTGCGCGAGCGGCGCGTAGATCTCGAGCGTCTCGCGCGCCTTTTCGATCTGCTTCTGCTTCGACAGGCCCTCGACCGTGCGCATGTTGTGCAGGCGGTCGGCGAGCTTGATCAGGATGACCCGGACGTCCGTGGCCATCGCGACCATCATCTTGCGGTAGTTCTCGGCCTGGTGCTCGTCGCGGCTCTGAAAGGTGATCCCGGTGAGCTTGGTGACCCCGTCGACGAGCCCGGCGATCGACTCGCCGAACCGCTCGCGGACCTCCTCGAGGCTGGCGCTGGTGTCCTCGACAGTGTCGTGCAGGAGCGCCGCGCAGAGAGTCTCGGTGTCGAGCCGCAGCCCGGCGCAGATCTTCGCCACCTCGACCGGATGCGTGATGAAGTCCTCGCCCGACCGGCGGCGCTGGTCGGCGTGGCTCTCGCAGGCAAACGCGAAGGCGCGCTCGATCGAGCTCTGATCGAGGTCGCCGTTGCGCCCGGCGGCATGCTCGCCGACGACCGCGAGCAGGTCGCCCAGCAGGACCCGGTCCTCGGCAGTCAGCCCCTTGGTCACCTCGTTGACCGGTGCGGCCGAACCGGAGCCGGGCTCGTCGGCGCCGACGCGGGTGTGACCACCCCGATCGAGCGGCGACCCTTCGCCGCGCCCGGGGTGCTCTAGCTCTGTCTTCGCTCGCTCAGGAATCGCCTGCCCTCCTCGTATCGGTCGCGATAGGCGACGAAGGCCCGGGATCGATCGAGATCCGTGCCCTCCGAGGATACGACCCCGGGCGCAGATAGAGCGCCGGAAGCGTCCCAGGCGACGAGCTCGAGCTCGGCGAGCACGCGAACGCCCCGGGCGGCGACTTCGGGCGCCAGCGGGTGCGTTCGCCCCTCGCCGCACAGGATCACGCGCGCCGCGGCGGGCTCGACGGGTTTCGAGGCCCCCGGCCGCGCGCCCAACGAGCGGTAGATCCCGGCGAGCCAGGCGCGCGACGGCCACTCCTCGGCATGGACGCGCAGCCCGAACTCGGCCTCGGTCCTGCCGTCGAGGCGGTGCAGGAAGCCCTCGCCCGCGCGGCACAGCCGTTCGAGGTGAGCGAATGGCGGCGGGTCGATCAGCACCAGATGCTCGAAGCGGCCGGCGAGCCCGGGATCACGTGCGAGCGCCGCCCAGTCGGCCAGCACGACCCCCGCGCCGGCGCTCGTGACCCGCGTCTCGGCGGCCGCGATCGTGGCGTCGGCAAGCCGAGCCGAA
>DAIRGH010000118.1:0-8691 GCA_036794585.1 Solirubrobacterales bacterium
CATGGTGCGCTCGACGGCCGACCGCAGCGCGTCGGCGACGCCGCCGTCCGAGTCAGCCCCGGTCGGCGCGTCGGGTCGCGGCGGCGGTGTCGGCGGTTGCCCCGTCATCGCTTCGCCGGAGGATAATCCGCCGCCCTTGAGCACCCACCTGCGCCCGACCGCAACGATCGCAGCCGACGTGCTGCTGCCCGGCGACCCGGCGCTGGCGCTGGCGCTCGCACAGGAGCTGCTGGAAAAGCCGCTGATGGCCAACCACAGCCACGGCCTCTGGGGTTACTCGGGCGACACGGCGTCGGGCCATGAGCTGACGATCCAGGCGACCGGAATCGGCGGCCCCAGCGCCGCGGTCGTGCTCGCCGAGCTCGCCGAGCATGGGGCCCGCCGCGCGATCAGCGTCGGACGCTGCCGCGCGCTCGATGCGCAGCTCGCGCTCGGCACGGTTGCGGTCGCGACCACCGTGCTGGGCGCCGACGGCACGAGCCGATCGCTGGGGGCAGAGCCCGTGCCCGACGCCGAGCTCAGGGAGGCGCTCGCGCGCCTGGCGAGGCCGGCAGCCGAGCTCACAATCGCGAGCTTCGACTCGCTTGCCGACCTCGGCACCGGTCCCGACGGCCCGGCCTGGCGCCATGCCGACGCCGCGGCGGTCGACCTCGAAAGCGCTGGCCTGCTCGCGCTCGGCGCCCGTCTCGGCCTGCGGGTCGCCTGCGGCCTGGCGGTCACCCAGTCCGCGAGCGAGGAGTTGGACGAGCCGGAGGCCGAGCGCGCGCTCATGCGCCTCGGCGTCGCCGCGGCGCACGCGCTCGCCGAGACGACTCAGGCGCTGCGAGGCGTAGCCGAGCCGCGCCGCTGTTGAGGCGCCTGGTCCTCGGCGACGTCGAGCTTGCTCTGATCGGTCGAGACCGCACCGGCGCCATCGTCGATCCGGGCGCTCATGCGAGCGACCTGGTCGGCGACCTCGTCGAGGCGATCCTCGAGCGCCTCGAGCCGGCCCGAGAGCGAGCGCAACCGCTGCTCGAGCCGCTCGACGTCCGCGACCGAGGCGACGTTGAGCGCCACCATCGCCGAGCGCTGCGCCGATGCGGCGCGCTCGCCGGCTCCCAGAGCTGTCGCGAGCGCCGAGTTGAAGAGGGGGTTTTCGAGCAGCGCCTGGGCGAGCTCGCCCACAGCCTCTTCACCTCTGGCGCGCAGGCCGCTCCGAGGCTCCTCGAATTCGTCGAATGCGTCTGCCGCCATGGACCCGCGCAGCCTACAGCTCGCCAGGCATGGGCTGGGCGTCGTCGCCCGGCTTCAAGCCACGCCTGCGTACTGCCGATCTAACGCGTGTGGGTTTCGAGTACCCGAACTGCGCATGCGACCGCCTGTTCTCGGGTACGGTTGCGGCACCCGGTTGTAAGTTGCGAATGGCTGGACCAACAAGTAGTTTTCGGCACGCTCAGGAGGAGGAGCGTCGTTGCCGATCCAGGCAGGGTTTGATGCCCGGCAACGAAGTGGCTCGGGGCAAGAGGGTATGAGACGCAGACTTCTACTCACGATCAGCCTGGCGATCCTCGGCGCGTGCCTGGTCGCGGGCACGGCCGGAGGCCAGACCGCACCGGGCGACGTCGTCGGAGTCGGCGAGGGCGGGGTCGAGATCGACCTCCCCAACGGCGAGGACCTTCCCGAGGTGGACGTCCTGCCTGAGTGCTCGAACCTGACCGACGACGACAACGACGGCGTCACGGACCTCGACGACCCCGACTGCAACGACCCGCTCGACAACACCGAATCCGGAAGCCAGGGGCTCCCGGATGAGGATCCGTCCGGCGGTGGCGGTGGCGGCGGTGGCGGCCAGGGCGGCAACGGGTCGACCGGTCCCCGGGTCCCCGGCGGCGGCAATGGCGGCAACAAGCCGGACGGCGGCGCGGTCGGACCCAGCGGAGGGGGCGGCCGCGGCCTCGGCATCAAGGAGACCGACAAGCCTCGCGGCAATCAGGACGAGGTCGACGAGAACCGCAAGCCGATGGACGACCTGCCGATCCGCAACCCGGACGGCTCCCCGACCAACGCCAACCCGGGCCTCACGATCGCCGACTTCGGCCCGGCTCCCGTCGGCGTCCCCAACTTCGTCATCGACCAGTTCACCATCCCGCCGTTCCTGCTTCCGCTCTATCAGTCCTGCGGCACCCAGTACGGGGTCCCGTGGCAGATCCTCGCTTCGATCAACCGGATCGAGACCGCGTTCGGCACCAACCTCAACGTCTCCAGCGCCGGCGCCGTCGGCTGGATGCAGTTCATGCCCTCGACCTGGCAGGCCTACGGCGTCGACGCCAACGACGACGGCCGCAAGGATCCCTACAACCCCGTCGACGCGATCTGCGCCGCCGCTCGCTATCTCCGCGCGGCCGGTGGGCAGGAGGATCTGCGCGGCGCGATCTTCGCCTACAACCACGCCGACTGGTACGTCGACGAGGTCGTCCTCTACGCGCGCCAGTACGGGCGCCTGCCCGATGACCTCGTTGGCTCGCTGACCGGTCTCACCGAGGGCGCTCGCTTCCCGGTGGCCGCGAACGCGCGCTACGCCGACGACATCTCCGAGCGCCGGGCGCTGAAGCGCTCGAAGCCGGGCAAGCGCGCCGCCGGCAACGTCGCCGAGGTGATCTCGAGCTCACCCACACGTCGAGGGATCGACATCTTCTCCCGCGAGGGCGCGCCGGTGGTCGCCGTCAACGACGGCGTCATCACCGAGACCGGCAAGTCGAAGAAGCTCGGCCGCTACATCGTCCTTCGCGACGCGTACGGCAACCGCTTCACCTACGCCCAGCTCGGCGAGGTCTCCGACGTCTACCCGGTGCCGAAGCAGAGCAAGCTGACCGCCGAGGACTTCGAGCTGGTCACGCCCGAGGACAAGGCGCCCGACCAGGCGGCCAGCGCCGGGACGAACTCCGCCAAGGCGACCAAGACCTCCGGCGACGCTGCCGACGAGGGCGGCCCCGTCAACACCGAGGACCCCCGCCAGCGCCTCTACGCCTTCCCCGAGCGCGAGAGCAACGTCGACCGCGCCGACCTCACCGGCCAGCTCGACAAGCTGCTCAACCGCAAGTTCCCGGGCTATGAGTCCTTCAAGGCCTACTTCTCGGGCGTGCTTCGCTTCGACCGCAAGACCATGGAGCTGCGGCCGCTGAAGGAAGGCTCCAAGGTCACCGCCGGCACCGTGCTCGGCCGTGTCGGCAAGGTCGACGAGACGGCGCCGCACCTGCACTTCTCGATCCGGCCCGCCGGCCGCGGCGCCCCGAAGATCGACCCCAAGCCGATTCTCGACGGCTGGAAGCTGCTCGAGGCGACCGCGATCTACCGCGCCGCCGGCGAGGACCCGTTCAACGGCGCCGCCTCGACCGGCCAGGTGCTGCTGATGTCGAAGGAGCAGCTCGTCCGGCGCGTTATCGCCGACCCGCGCCTCGAGATCTACTCCTGCGGCCGCGACGATATCCAGACCGGCCAGATCGACCGCCGCGTTTTGGCGGCGATGGAGTACCTCGCCGAGCGCGGCTTCAGGCTCACCGTCACCTCGCTGAAGTGCGGTCACTCCTTCTACACCGCGTCGGGCAACGTCAGCCACCACTCCTCGGGCAACGCCTTCGACATCGCCCAGATCAACGGCCAGCCGATCATCGGCAACCAGGGCCCGGGCACGCTGGCGGAGGCGGTGGTCAAGGACCTGATGGCGCTGCAAGGGACGATGGAGCCGAACCAGATCATCTCGCTGATGGACTACTTCGGGGCCGACAACACGTTCGCGATGGGCGATCACGCCGACCACATCCACGTCGGCTACCAGCCGCTCTACGGACCCGGCTCGGGCGGCATCTCGCGCCAGTTCAACGAGATCCTCAAGCCCTCCCAGTGGGAGCGCCTGATCGACCGCCTCGGCGAGATCGACAACCCCGACGTGCCGACCGAGCCCTCCAAGTACGCGACGCCCACCAAGAAGGCCAAGGCGAACAGCGAGCGCCGCGCGTCCAGCGCCCACCTCGGCGAGTAGCGACCACCGCTAGGTAGCCTCGCGGCATCGCCGAGCGCCTTCCCTTCGTCCAACTCGAGCTCGCCGGGACGGTAGGTCTCGAGGCCGGCCGCTACCTGGAGCGCAGCGCGGCGGGGGCCCCGCACCGGGTGCTGGTCGTCGAGGTCACCGGCGCTCCGCAGCCGCCACGGCGCCGCTTCGGCAAGCCGAAGCCCAAGCCTGCCGATCCGGAGGCGGCGGATCCGACGGTGCCGCTGACGACGCTGACGATCATCCGTCCTGAGCCACTTGGCAATGAGGGACCGGCCCAGGCGTGGCTGGCGGGCCTGCGTGACGACGCTGAGCGCGCACGCGCCGAGCTCGCCGAGGCGTTGTCGCTTGTGAACCGCGCCGTCCACGCCCACCGCACCGCGGTCCTCGACCCCAACTTGCCCGACGTCGCCGCCGAGCACGCGCTCGCCGTCCGGATCGGCTTCGGCACCGGCGAGGAGCTAGCCGACGGCGGCTTCACCGAGGCCTTCGAGGTGCCGCGCGCGGCGCGCCGCCGCCGGGGCGAGGCGCTGCGCCCGCAGGAGCGGCTGGCCGCCGTGATGCGCGGAGACGAGCAGGTCGCGACTTGCGAGCTGCTGATCCTCCGCGCCCGCGCCGACCTCGACGCCGGCCGCACCCGCGAGGCCGCACTGCAGCTCTCGATCGCGCTCCCGGCGTTACTCGGCGACCACGAGGCGCTCAACGCCGAGGGACAGGAGGCGGACCTGGACGCGCTCGAGGAGCGGCGCGAGCTTGCGGCCGCCGCCGCCGCCGAGGCGCTTGGCGGCGAGCTGGACGAGGAGCGGGTGACGGCGCTGCGCGAGACGCTCGAACTGGCCGAGCGCGTGCTACGACGCCAGCGGGCGTTGGGGTAGCAGTAAGGGAGCCGTCCGGGCGACTGCGGCCGAAAGTGCGGGGTTTCGGGTCGTATAGACCCATAACCCCGCACATCGCCCTCCCTACCCAGCCCGACCCACGCCGGCGTCGCTACAACGCCCCGAGCACCGCCTCGAGCTCATCCACCACATCCCCGTCGAGCTTCACCGCCGCCTCGCCGTCGTACGGCGTCGGTCCCTGGGTGACGAGGGCGATCCGGCCGCCGGCACCGAGGGTGAGGTCCGGCAGGGCCGCGACGGGATAGACCTCCAGCGACGAGCCGACGCAAAGCAGCAGGTCGGCGCGGGCGCAGAGCTCCTGCGCCTCGGTCATCGCCGCCTCGGGCAGGAGCTCGCCGAACAGGACGACGTCGGGCTTCACCTTGCCGAAGCAGGTGGCGCAGGTCGCGACGCCGTCTTCGTCGAACAGCGCCTCCACGCGCTCCAGCTCGTACGACGTGCGGCAGGTGGTGCAGCTCGAGGTCGCGATCGACCCGTGGACCTCGATCACCCGTTCCGAGCCGGCCTTGGCGTGCAGCCGGTCGACGTTCTGGGTGATCACCGCATCGAGCAGGCCGCGGCGCTCGAGCTCGGCGAGCGCCTCGTGGGCGCGATTGGGCTGCTTCGAGCCGAGCGCGGCGAAGCGCGGCCGGTAGAACTGCCAGAACCGGACCGTGTCGCGGTGGAAGGCGTCGATGTGGGCGACCTCCATCGGGTCGACTTTCTCCCACAGCCCCTTGCCGGGGGTGCGGAAGTCGGGGATCCCGGACGGGACCGAGATCCCGGCGCCGGTGAGCGCGACGACGCGCCGGGCGTCGCGGATCAGGTCCGCCAGCTCGGCGGCTTGGCTGACTACTTTCCCTGCCACTTCGGGGCCCGCTTGCCGAGGAAGGCCGAGATGCCCTCCTTCGCGTCCTCGGTCTGAAATGCGGTCGCAAAGCCCTCCTTCTCGGCCTCGATCCCCTCGTCGAGATCCGGGTCGAAGGCGGCGACCTTTACCTGCTCGACCGCAAGCGGGGCCTGCCCGGCGAGCTTGCGCGCCCACGCCAGCGCGGTCTCGAACAGCTCGTGGTCGGGGACGACGCGGTTGGCGAGCCCGTAGGCCTCGGCCTCGGCGGAGAGGATCGCGTCGCCGATCAGGTTCATCTCCATCGCCTTCTCCGGCCCGACCAGGCGCGGCAGCCGCTGGGTGCCGCCGAAGCCGGGAATGATCCCGAGCTTGATCTCGGGCTGGCCGAACACCGCCGCCTCGGCGGCGATCCGGAAGTCGCAGGCCATCGCCAGCTCACATCCTCCTCCGAACGCGAGCGCGTTCACGGCGGCGACCGTCGAGATCCTGTTGCGGCCGAGGTCGCGCAGCAGCGCGTGGCCGGAGTCGATCAGCTCTCGCCCGCCGGCCTCGTCCATCGAGGTGAAGGCCTTGATGTCGGCACCGGCCGAGAACACCACGGGGATCGAGGACGCGATCACCATCGCGCCGACCTCGCCATCCGACTTGAGGCGATCCCAGACCGTGCCCAGGTCCTTGATCACCTGTGGCGAGATCGCGTTCATCGGCGGGTTCATCAGCCACGCGATCGCGACGTTGTCGCGGGTCTCGAGCTTGACCGTGTCGGTCTGGTCGCCCTCGTCGGGCTGCGGATAGGCGTAGAAGCCCTGGCCGCTCTTCTGCCCCAGCCGGCCCTGGGCGACGAGGCGCTTGAGGACCTTCGGCGGCGCGAAGCGGTCGCCGTGGTCGTTCTGCGCGCGCTCCATTTTCTCCAGCACCTCGTCGAGGCCCATCAGGTCGGCGCCCATGAACGGCGGGAAGATCCCGCGGCGCGGGTCCATGCCGGCGCCGGCCATCATCCCCAGGTCGATGTCGCGGACCGTGCAGACGCGCTCCTCGAGCAGCAGGCACGCTTCGTTCACCGCCTTCAGCTTCAACAGCTCGGCGAGGGCCTCGCCGTCGGGCTCGCCGTCGCCCTCGAGCTGCGGCTCGCCGTCCTTGTAGAAGCCGTCGCCGCCCGACTTGGCGCCCAGGTGCCCGTCGGCCACGAGCTTCTTCATTCCCTCGTGGACGTAGAAGGAGTCGCCGTATGACTCCTTCAGGTGCTCGGCCACGTGAAGGATCGTGTCCAGGCCGAGCAGATCGCCGAGGAAGAACGGCCCCATCGGGGCGACGTTGCCCCCGAGCGCCTCGTCGATCTTCTTGATCGACAGGCCCTGCTCCTCCTGCGCGCGCCAGATCTCGCCGACGGCGCTGTTGAGGATCCGGTTGACGACGAAGCCGGGCACCTCGGCGCAGGTGATCGGCTGCTTCTTGATCGCCTGGGCGAAGTTGTAGGCGGCCTGCACCGTCTCATGGTCGGTGTCGGCGCCCTCGACGATCTCGACCAGCGGCATCACCGAGGCCGGGTAGAAGAAGTGAAAGCCGACGACCTTCTCGGGTCGCAGCGTCGCCTCGCCCATCTCCGAGATCGACAGCGACGAGGTGTTGGAGGCGAGGATCGCATGGCCGGGCGTGACCTCGTCGAGCTCGGCGAACACCGCCCGCTTGATCTCCATCTTCTCGGGCGCCGCCTCGATCACGAAGTCGACGTCGCCGAAGGAGTCGTAGGAGGTGGTGCCCTCGATCAGGCCGATCACCTCCTCCAGGCGCGCGTCAGCCTGCTCCTGCGTCAGCTTCTCCTTTTCGACCAGCCGGTCGAGCTGGCCCTTGGTCACCTCGCGCGCCTTCTCGAGCCCGTGGTCGACGAACTTCTGGTCGATGTCCTTGAGGACGACAGGGATGTCGGACGAGGCGATCGCCTGCGCGATCTCACCGCCCATCGTGCCGGCGCCGACGACGGCCGCCTTGAAGACGAACATGTGGTTTCAGAACCTCCGGATTCGCGGACTAGAGCGCGCGGGAGGCTAGCGGTCGGACAGTTCCTCGGCCTCGCGCGCGAAGCGGGCCAGCGTGCGCTGCAGCGAGCGCGCGACCTGGCCGCGGACGAAGATCCGCTCGGTCAGCCAGGCGAACGGCCCCGACCCCGGGAGCGAGTACTCGAGCTCGAGCGTCACCCTGGTCGCCTCGCCCTCGATCTCGAACTTGGTCACCAGCTCGCCGCTCGACTCAGAATCGGTGAACTCGATCCGATGCCGGCGGCGGGGGTGATGCTCCAGCACGCGCTCGTTCACGGTCCCGCGACCCGCCGGGTTCGACCGCCAGACCAGCGTCCCCCCGTCCTCCGGATAGCCGTCCGACGACTCGACCGAAGCAAAGCCCTCGACCCACGCCGGCCAGCTGCGCGGCTCGAAGTACAGGTCCCAGACCTCGGCGAGCGACGCCTTGACGAGCGCCGATTCGGTGAGCTTCGCCATGCCGCACAAGGTACGCGAGGGCCCCCTCGCGCGGTCATGGGTTGACTCGTAGCGCGCGCTAGTTCCCGTAGATCTCGCGCTTGATCAACGTCACCGAGCGGATCACCGAGTCGAGGAACGGCTCGACCTCGGCGCGCAGGCGGTCGTGCTCGCGCCGGCCCGCCGCGGTGATCGAGTAGTAGCGGCGGGTGCGGCGGTCGGGATGCTCCCAGTCGCCCTTGATCATCCCCTGCGCCTCGAGCTGGCGCAGCAGCGGGTAGATCGTGTTCGGGTTGACCGAGATGACGCCTTCGGTGATCCGCTCGATCTCCTCGATCAGCCGGTTGCCGTACTGCGGCTCGCGGGCGATCAGGTGCAGGACGAGCAGCGGGAAGATGTCGCGACGGCGGATCTCGCCGCCGAAGACATCCATGGAGCGGCCGCTGCGACGGGGCCGCTCGCCGG